>JASJDV010000033.1 GCA_030064985.1 Simkaniaceae bacterium
TCTCTTACTTCAAACAAGGGTTGAGATACATTCTAGAAGCTATTATCTATCTCAGAAAAATCGAGCCCTTATGGAAATATTTGAATTTTGTCAGGTGTTAAGGGATTTTTATAGACTTTCTTGATTTTTATGGAAGCTCTCGAGTAATGTGCATAGGGAATTATATGAATGATGAAAAAACCGAAGGAATCGTTTTAAAGGCAGTTCCCTTTGAAGAAAATGATCGTATCTTATCTCTTTTTAGTCCTGACCAAGGAATAGTGACCCTTTATGTCCGCGGACTTTCTAAAAAAAAGCCTACTCTTGTGAACCTAACGACTCCCCTTTGTCGCGCCGAATTTCTTTTTAGAAAAGGGCGTTCCAATCTATACCGCTTTATCGACGGGACCATTCTAGACCTTCACCTTCCTTTACGTCGTTCTTATCGTCATCTTGAGTATGCAGGAAAAATGCTTCAGGCAATCTTAAAATCTCAAATGCCTGGAAAAAATGCAAAAAAGCTTTATCATCTTCTGAGCTCTTACTTAAAAAAGCTTTCCGAAGCTTCTTTTCCAGAAACTCTCTGGGCAAGCTTTGTACTAAAATTGCTCAAACATGAAGGTCTTCTCGTATTTGATGAGACTTGTCTTCGCTGTGAAGAGAATGCAGCTTCTCATATTTCTGAAGGAGAAAGTTTATGTGAAAAGTGTGCAGCTCTTAGAGGACAGTACCAGAAAGTTGTCAATAAAGAAGAATTTTCTAAGAGGAAAGTCCAAGGCGTCCGATGCAAAAAGCCCCAAGATAGGCTCTCACAGCAGGACAACAATAAAAATTTCCATAGTAAAGGATTAAGGATTGACACTCTTTCGTTGATGCCTTCTAAAAGCTTTTCTTTCTCGGTCCTTGATTGGAAAACCCTTCGGGTCCTTTCCCATGTCCGCGTTTTTGATCCCCTTTTAAAGCTCGAACTTCCTTCATCATTAGTCCAAACAATTGAAGCTCTTTTTTCTTTATACCAAATAGAATCATAGCAAAGTTACTGTAAAATGGGGCTATCGTATCCCGATCTTTCCCCTCTTTTTTGTCTGCTTACAAAACTCCTTTTACAAGAAGGGCATCCCCCACTATATTTTATGAAGTTGAAGGTCATGTTGAAGATCGCCCAGTTCGATCCCCTTAGCGGAAACTATTTAATCAAACATCCTTGGGTGCTATTGCCCATTGTGAAAAATACAGGGTAAAACTTTATGAAAATGGCTCATCCTCCGATCTACTTTGAAAAGGACCTCTTGAATAACGAGGCGTTTATCAAACTTCTCCAAAAACATGTGGGAAGATTTGCCTTGATTGCTGATGAGAAAGTTGCCTCTTTTTATGCAAAACCCTTGTTAACTTTTATGAAAAAGGAAGCGTTCGAGTGTCATCTGGTGACTTTTCAGGAAGGAGAAAAATCAAAAACGCGCAAAACAAAAGAAGAAATCGAAGATCAACTCTTAGCTCAAAAACTCGGGCGTGACACTCTCCTGATTGTGATGGGAGGAGGAGTCACAACCGATATGGGCGGATTTGTGGCTTCCACATATTTACGGGGAGTCCCCTATATCTTAGTTCCCACATCCCTGCTTGCTATGGTGGATGCGAGCATTGGAGGGAAAACAGGAGTCAATGTAAAACAGGCGAAAAATGTGATTGGAGCGCTTTACTTTCCCCTTGCTGTTTTTATCGATCTTTCGATGCTTTCAACTCTTCCCGACGCAGAAATCCTGTGCGGCAGCGCGGAGATCCTTAAAGCAGGTTTAATTCGAGACAAATACCTTTTTGAAGAGCTTGAAGAAAAGATTGGTCTCTGGACAGACAGAAACCCTGACTTTTTACAAAGACTGATCAGCCAAAGCATCAAAATCAAAAAGAAAATTATCGAGCGAGATGTAAAAGAGACGGGAGAAAGACGTATCTTGAATTTTGGGCATACGATCGCTCATGCAATCGAAGTATTAGAAGGGTACACTCTCTCCCATGGAGAAGCAATTGCAATCGGAATGGTTGTTGAAGCCTTTATTGCGCATAAGATGCAAACAGTAACCGCGTCTGACTTTAACGCCATTTATCAATTGATTGGAAAGATGGGATTTGCTCTAAAAATTTCTGAAAAAGTGTCGACAGCTGCAATGAAAAAAACAATCATGCGTGATAAAAAAGCAGAAAAGGGCATTCCTCGTTTCGTGATTCTTGATGGCATTGGAAAAGTTCACCGTTTCAAGGGAAGCTACTGCTCCACTGCTAAAAGCGACATCCTGGATGAAGCTTTAGGGTGGATGGTGGCGGAGTTCCAACAGTGATTTATAGGGTACAAACCAGTGCTCTTTCTGGAACGATCGAAATTCCCCCATCAAAGTCTCATACCCACCGAGCCTTAATCTTTGCCCTTCTTGGAAAAGGAGAATCAACGATTGCAAAATACCTTGATTCTCCCGATAGCGCAGCAATGCTCAAAACCATTCAGCAGCTTGGGGCAAAGGTTCAAAAAGACCGCGACCAACTGGTCATAGAAGGCGTGGGTCTTAAGCTCCAACCTGCCGAGAATGTGATCGATGCTGGAAACTCGGGAATTGTTCTTCGTTTTATCGGGGCTTTAGCAGCTTTAAGTCCTACCTACACTGTGATTACAGGAGACCACTCAATCCGGACAAGGCGCCCTGTAAAACCACTTCTCGAAGCTTTAAAACAGCTTGGAGTCTTTGCTGAAAGCCTATTAGGAAATGGGTATGCACCAAAAATCATCAAGGGGCCCTTAAAGGGTGGAGTTTGTACTCTTGATGGGCAAGACTCTCAGCCTGTTTCAGCCTTATTGATTGCAACATCCTTCACGCAGGGAAGCTCAGAAATCCATGTCACCAATCCCGGTGAAAAGCCCTGGATTGATCTCACCCTGTCCTGGTTTGATTTTTTAAAACTCCCCTACGAAAATCACGATTATACCCATTATAAAATTCCAGGCGGAGCCACATATTCAGGCTTCCACTACACCGTTCCGGGAGACTTTAGCTCTTTAGCCTTCCCCGTTGCTGCAGCTTTGATCACCCAGAGTGAAATTTCTATCGATAATGTCGACAGAAGCGATAGTCAGGGCGATAAAAAGCTTTTAGATTTGCTAAAGCAGATGGGAGCCAAATTCGAAACGCAAGGAAAAACGCTTTATATTAAACAAAGCAGGCCTCTTCAAGGAAAAAGGTTTGATATCAATGATACAATCGATGCACTCACGATTCTTGCTGTGATAGGGTGTTTTGCAGAAGGAGAAACCGTTTTAAAAAATGGGGCAATTGCTCGAAAAAAAGAATGCGATCGGATCCACTGCATTGTAACCGAGCTTAAAAAGATGGGAGCTGATATAGAAGAAAGAGAGGATGGTCTTATTGTTCGCACCTCAAAATTAAAGGGAACAGTTTTGGAGACTCACTACGACCATAGAATGGCAATGTCTCTTACTGTTGCAGCTTTGAATGCTGAAGGTGAATCCGTGATTCATCATACAGAATGCATACATAAGACGTACCCAAATTTTAAAGAGCACTTAATAAAGCTTGGAGCAAGAATAACGTGAATATTGTTCTTTTTGGACTAAAAAGCTCAGGAAAAACGACGATTGGCAAAAAGCTTGCTGAAAAACTTGGAAGAGCTTTTATCGATACCGATCGTCTTATTGAAGAAACTTATCAAATGAATCGGCACAAAAAGTTACCCGTTTGCCAAATTTACCAAGAAGTGGGATCTGTTACTTTCCGCGCTCTCGAATACGAAGTCATTCAGTCCCTGCAAGACGTTCAAAATTCCGTCATTACTGTAGGAGGGGGCGCGATGCTCCCTTATGAAAATGTTGAAGCTCTGAAAAAAAACAGTCACCTCATCTATCTGATCTTTGATAGAGAGCCCTTAAAAAAGAGGGTGTTGGCTGAAGACCCCCTCCCCGTTTTTCTCGATCCAACGAATCCAGAAGCTTCTTTCGATAAGATGTACGACGAACGAGGCGATCAATTTAAAAAGATCCATGCCATTGAAATCAATATAACATCCATGACAGACAAAGAAATCATCGATACAATCTGCAAGAGTGTGAAAGATGGCAAGTAATAGCTTTGGAACCCTTTTTCGCATCACCACGTGGGGAGAATCTCATGGAAAAGGAATCGGTGTTGTCATTGATGGTTGCCCTGCTGGGCTTCCGATGAGCGAGGACGAAATCAATCAAGAACTTTCTCGCCGCGCTGGTGGAAAAAGTCCCTATACCACTCCCCGAAAGGAAAAAGACCGCGCTGAAATCTTTTCAGGGGTGTTTAATGGGAAAACAACAGGAACTCCCATCTCGATTATCATCTTCAATCACGATACTGATGCGTCAAAATACGAACCGATTAAAAATCTCATGCGCCCGGGACACGCCAATTTTACCTACCTCGAAAAATATGGCATTTTTGACTACCAGGGGGGGGGGCGCTCCTCTGCCAGAGAAACAGCTTGTCGCGTTGCAGCCGGCTCTGTAGCCAAAAAGCTCCTCGCTCACTTTGATATCACCTGCACCGCCTATATCCATTCCATCGGCCCCATCACTATCGAACGCGTTGATTTCTCTACTCTTCAAAATAGCACTCTTTCTTGTCCCGATGAAAAAGCAGAGCAAGCGATGATCAAAGTCCTAGAGAAAGCCAAAGCAGAAAAAGACTCACTCGGTGGAATTATCGAAGGCACTGTAACAAATCTTCCCAGCGGTTTAGGCGATCCTGTGTATGAAAAACTCGAAGCAAATCTCGCTAAAGGCATGCTCTCTCTGCCTGGAACCAAAGGGTTTGAAATTGGGAAAGGTTTTCATGCAGCGCGCCTCAAAGGCTCCGAGCATAACGATGGTTTTACAAAAGACGCATGTGGCAAGACCGTTCCCGCATCTAATCATGCAGGCGGTACTCTTGGTGGTATTTCAACAGGACTTCCCCTGACCTTCCGCATTGCTTTTAAGCCTACACCCAGCATCGAAAAGCCGCAGCAAACAGTCAATGCTTCAGGCAAAGCCCAAATCTTCCAACTTCCCACAGGTTCTCGTCACGACCCTTGTATCACCATCCGCGCAGTTCCCATTATCGAAGCGATGACAGCCCTGACCCTTGCCGACAGCCTTTTAATCTCTCAAAGTTCAAAACTCATCGAAAATACAAGAGCAGTGCTAAACAAATGATGCCAGGGATAATTTTTCATGTAAAGAGGACAAACTCGTCTGTGAGACAAAGGAAGTAGCGCCAAAAGATTAGGTCAAATTTGGTGTATAAATTAAATAAACTAAGTACTAAAATACTCATTGCTATGGATATTTGGCTAGACAGTGTTGACATCAAAACAATTTCCTTTGCTGGCAAACTTGGATTTCTTGAAGGGGTAACCACTGACCCTTCTCTTATAGGAAAATCAGAAAAAAGTTTAGAAGAAAATCTCGATGCTATTCTTAAAGCTCAAAGTGGACCCGTGACAGCTCAAGTCACGGCTGTCGATCATTCGACTATGATTGAACAGGCGGAAACCCTGCGCGAGTTTTCAGAGCGAATCATTGTTAACATTCCGGTGACTCAGGAGGGTCTCAAAGCAATGGCTTCCCTCTCTCATCTCCAATTCCCCGTTATGGCAACTGCAATCTTTACTCCCTTCCAGGCTCTTCTTGCCTGCCACGTAGGGGCGACTTATATTGCTCCCTATTTTTCTCGCATGAAGGAGCCACTCGATACACTCGAAGGAATTCTCCTAACACTGGATCGTTACGACTTCAAAACTGAGCTAATTGTTGCTTCCCTGAAAACTCCAGCGGATTTAGAGGATTGCTTGCATCTTGGAGTCGATGCTGTAACACTTAGAGAAGACCTCTTTGAAACCTTGATCGAAGATCAAAGCGGGACGTTCGAAGCGCTCGATCAATTCTCAAAAGATTGGAAGTCAGGAAACCCTTCTCAACTTTTACCATGAGAAAAGAAAGCCTTCCCCTTGCCATTACCTTTTCCCTGCTTGCTTCCTTTACCTACGCACTTCTTGCCTATCTGATCCAAACAGCAGAACAAATTTTGCCTAACGAAGTCCTAATCTTCTTTCGACAACTATTTGGCCTGCTGATTTTGCTCCCTCTTATTCCCGTTAAACTTGGCTCTTATTCAGCACTTAAAACCAAAGTTTTTCCCCTGCATCTGCTTAGGGCTTTTTCCTCCCTTTCTTCAATGTTCTGCCTGTACTTTGCCCTGCGTTATCTTCCCTTAACCGACGCCGTTCTCCTTTCGTATACCCGTCCACTCCTCATTCCTATTGTTGTTTTTTTCTGGTTCCGCAGTAAATGGACAAAAAGCACCTACTTAGGACTTTTATTGGGTTTTCTTGGGATCATCTTGATTCTTAGGCCGGGACTGATGACATTTAACCTCGCCTCTTTTAGTGCTCTTGCTGCAGCTTTTCTGGGGGCAATCGCTTTCACAACCATTCGCCGTTTGACAAAAACAGAACCTTCAGAACGGATTACTTTTTACTATTTGGTACTGTCCCTTCCCCTTGCTTTAATCCCTCTAGGTGCAAAATGGGAAACGCCCACACTTGTGGGCTGGGGTTTTCTTGTTTTGATCGGAGCGGTAGCCCTGATTTATCAACTCTTTCTTTCAAGGGCTTATCGGCATGCCAAAGCGGTTAAAGTTGGCTCACTCCTTTATTCAAGTGTTGCATTTGCCTATCTCTTTGATTTTTTCTTGGGGAAAAAAGAGCTTCCTGTGGTTGTCCTCGTTGGAATGGCTCTAATTATTGTAGGATCAATCCTTGCCCTAAGCGAGCAAAAAGAGCTCTAATTGAGAGGTGTTATTTCATTGGGGGGGAAAGATGTTCCTATTCAACAAACAGATCCCAGCTAAGCAGCCCTTTTTCTTCCTGTCCCTTGTCGGGAAAAATCGCTTTTTTGATGGGAACTTTCACGGCTTTATACGCTTGGTTGATAAGCGTTGTAAGGCGCACTTCTCCATCCTGAAGGTTACGCACTACATAACTCTGATCTAAAAAAGGAACAAGCGCTGGACACGTAAAGGCCAAAGCAATTTGAGCATTGAGAAAAAGTTGCTGAAAACTTCCTCCACGCAAGATAAAGTGTCCTTTTTTTTTCTCTTCAAAAGGAAGGAGAAGATCATAGGTCCAAATAGGTTCGTAATGCTCTCCTGGGTGCTTTTCGTATAGATGAAAGTTTGAGAAATAGAGAGGTAAAGGGCGAAAATTCTTTTTTGCCTCTTTGACTAAAGAAGCGCTTCTCCCCAAGGTAATGTGTTTGATAAATTTCTTCCTTTCCACAACATACCCCTTTTCTTCAAAATAGTCATGAATCCGTCGCTGATACTCGTCAATGAGATCGTCACCAAAAGCTTCAACATGCCAGGTTAAAATATCAGGCGAGCGATTGGGAAGGCGGAGAGAAGAATCGGCAATCGCAACAGGACCGACACGGAAAAAAGGTTTAGGCATAAAGCGGATATGATCATAGATTTTTTCGTAAGAAATGTTTTCAAAGAAAAGAAGGGTGAGATGACGTTTTTTAGCTTTCAAAGTTTTTTCATCAGGAAGTGATTCAGGCCGTGGAGCATAAACCTCGAACCCAAAAAGAAGGCGTTTTGTATCTTGACCAGTCATATCTAAAGTTTACCAAGGCTTAAACATGGTAGTTAATTTTTTATTGCATCCCTTAAAGGCTTTATGCCAACGGTGAGATACATGTTGGTTAGAGAAGTTAAGGAAGTTGAATCGTCAGTTCCTTACGTCACCGGCTCATGACGGTCAAGCCAAAATCTTACTTCCTCTACTTTTCTAAAAGCACTCTCTGTTTTTGCTACTAGGCGAGCTCCCTACAGCCAGACAGGATAAAAAAGGGTAGGCAGTCAATTAAAAACGTTTTCGTGTAAGCCATATGACCAGCATCGTGACTCCAATTGTTACAGGTAACATAATTGTATAAATATAGGCGGCAAAAAAAGCTGCTGCTGCTGCAAAAAACCCCAGAAGAATTCCTATAACAAAAAATGTCGGCTCAACATAAATACCTGTAATAAAAATATTTAATGCTAAAAACATTAGCACAACAAGTCCTGCTTCGAAGCGCCCCAGCAATCCACTATTGACAAAGAGAGAAATCAAGTAGACAGTCGAAGCAAGTCCAAACCATTGAACCATTTCATGCCAGAGAGTGGTTGGAGTAGTGATTTTTTGCCTGCGACGGAGATACCAAGAAAGAAAAAAACATAAAACAGCAAAAACCGGAACCATAAACCGCCAATAATCCCAGGCCCGATTTTGGCTGATATCCGAAACAACAAGTCCAATAAAAGAAAGACCAAGCATGATGATTGCGACAAGTAGTCGCACCTTCCAGTGATGGCAATGCTTTTGAATGACAATTTTTTCGTCTTGACGAGTCATAGACTCCCACCTATTAAACAATAACTTCACACGCTAGCAATCAGCCCTCAAAAAGTCAATTGATTTAGATCAATTTTCTACTCTTCTCAGTTGACATCCTCGCCAGGAGGATAAGAAGTTTATTCCCTTTGATACCATTGATTCCGATCATTTCCTTATCTTAGAAGTTGTCTTTGAAATTGAAAAAACTTTGGAGCTGATTAAAAAACCCTACCACCAGCTCAACCTTAAATTCAGCCCTAGCGCAATAATCAAAGAAACGAGGGTTTGCCATTTTGGATTCCCTTTAAATGTACCCCGTTAAGCAAGCAAAAAACTGTGCTTTTTTTCTATTGAAAAGAAAGGTTGTCACACTACCTCTTGCTTGTTGAAGTTTTTTTGCACGCTCCGGATCGACCCAACCGATTTCTGTTTTGGTCTCGGTCCTATCGATGCCTCAGATTTCATTGGATTTTTTGATTTTGGCCTTAGAGACTTTCCTTTGGTTCGCGGTATTAACGATTTCTTTATCATTTTCAGGTCTTTCATCACTCGAATCATAAGTATCCACTTTGTCACAAAGTAGTTTAAGCGTTTTATACTGCGTGTCTGTCATTTCAATAAGACCGGCATTCTTTGCCCTTAGAACTCTATCTCCATCCTCACCAAGATACATTGTTGTGTCATTGTATGAATCAATAATATCCAATGGTTCATGATTTACCCAGATTCGCGTTTGGTGATTAATATCTGAAACAGACCAAATACACCGTATTAACCATTAAGAGATCTGTAATCTTTTCACACTGCCCGTCAATAATCTCCTGATACTTTTCTTTTAAAACCGGGGGAAGGAAACCGCGACTTTTCATTTCATTTACCATTTTTTAAACTCAAAATTTTCTAAAGGGATATATGCCGCTGGTGCGCGAAGATTAACAAGGGTGCCATCTTCTGCAATCTCATCGAAACCTACATATCCCGATGAGTCATCCATCCATACTTAAAGGATTGGGACCATATTTATTGGTTCCACTCTCTCCCTTTCTACACATCCAAAATAACATAACAATCCATCCTACTAGCGGAATCAGTGAGATAAACCAATGCCAACCACTTTTTCCAATATCATGGAGACGCCTAACAGACACAGCACGCGAAGGTATAAATAGAGAAAGAAGGAGGAAGTAGCACAAAACAGCAAAAACCACAGCAAAGCGTTCCAAAAGAGAAATTTCAATAAAATCAGAACGCTGCGCAATAACCCAAACCGGAGTCGAAGCCACCAAATAAATAACCACGCGCTCTAGCAGAAATTGCCAATATTCTTTTCGACTTGCACGTCCTTTAAAATTATTTGTAAGAGCATCAACAAACAGTAATTTCATTTCTTTATCTCCGGTAACCCGCCACGTATAAGCGCAACATTTATTCTTTTCAAGAGTTTTTTTCAATGCTCTGAAAGATCATGAATCTTATTGAGCGCTGTGGGATCCTGGATCTCCAAAAAATATTTAAAATGTTTTGATAAGAAATTTCTTTAGGATTGAAAAGAATTTCAACAGCTTCTGCATGTCCTGTAGCACCGGAACAAACATTTTTACAGGTGGAATCGGGTCCGTTTCCCCAGTATAACCTACTCGCGTTGCATCCACTCCTTTGATAGTATCAAAAGGCTCTTCAACTCCTCAGCAACAGGCTGATGCAAATGCCGCCTTTTCCATATTCAACACTTTTTGGTATACTGTAATTGAATAGTAAAAAGGGTTTATGACTGTGCTGCAACTCATTAAAAAACCTTTTAACACCTGGTTTCCTGCAAGGGGAGAAGGAAAGGTGGATGGGCTCGGAACGTTTTCGGGAGTTTATCTACCCAGTGTGCTGCAAATGCTTGGTGTCATCCTTTTCATGCGCCTGGGCTGGATTACGGGTCATATCGGACTCCCCAAGATGGCCCTTATCATCATGATGTCATCAGCGATCCTTTTTTTAACTGGGCTTTCGATGACTTCGATTGTCACAAATATGAAGGTAGGCTCCGGAGGATCTTACTACATTATCTCAAGATCTCTAGGTGTTGAATTTGGAAGTGCAATTGGAATTCTTTTAACGCTTTCTCAACTGACAACAATTGCAGTCTGCGTCTCTGGATTTGCACTGTCTCTTCAGGAGCTTTTTCCCCATATATCGCTCCTGTCTTTAGAGATTTGCACCTTAGCCGGCCTTGCAATCATTGCTCTATTTCCTGTTGACTTTGCTCTTAAAGCCCAAGGGCTCATCTTTTGTGTTGTGGTTGCTGCAATTATCTCCGTATTTATGGGAGGCAGCTCTCAAATTCCCGATACAGTGACTGCTCTTCCTTCAATGACAACGATGACTTTTTGGGCTGCTTTTGCCCTTTTTTTTCCCGCAACAACAGGGATTGAATCGGGTATGGCAATGTCGGGAGATCTAAAAAATCCCTCGCGGTCCCTGGCTATTGGAACCATGGCAGCGGTTGTCACTGCTTACATCGCCTATGCCTCTTTATCTATTTTCCTTTCCTGGCAAGTCCCCGGGCCTCTCTTAAGATCCCACCCCATGATTATCTATTATGTCTCCAAGGTCAGCCCTCTCTTTATTTTGGGTGTATGGGGAGGAACTTTATCAAGTGCTCTTGGGAGTATGATTACAGCTCCGAGAACTTTATATTCTCTGGCAAAAGACAAAATTCTTCCCCCCCTTTTTTCAAAAAGCCCCCTGGCACCTGGTATCCTTATCATCTGTTTAGCAACCGTTTTGACACTTTTCACCGATATGAATCATCTGCTTCCTATTTTATCAATGGTTTGTTTGATGACCTATGGACTTCTAAACTTTGTCGCCTTTTTTGAATCCTTTATTCAAAATCCCAGCTGGCGCCCTCTATTTAAAACACCTATGACGGTTTCTTTAACCGGGGCGATTGCTTGCTTGGTCAGCATGTTTATGATCAACGCTGGATGGGCCTTTATCATTGTAATCGCGGTGCTAACACTGGGTTTTTGGACAACAAAGCGAAAGCTCAAAGGAAATTGGGATGATATCCGCTACAGTATTTTTTCCTTTTTTGCCTCCACTGCAACGAATAAACTTGTTCACATTAAGAAGAACCCGCGCAGTTGGCGCCCAAATATCTTAGCGATCATCGATCCTGAACTTAAAGATACACAGATCATTCATTTTGCCCATGCGCTCAATCAAGCTAAAGGTTTTTTGACCTACGGAGCAACATTGGAAAATGGCGAAAAGTTAGCGATTACTCAAACCACATTTGAAGACTATTTTCGAAAGAAAGATATCTCTTGCTTTTTTCATATCAATGCTCACAAAACATCAACGCTCGGAACACATAACATTGTTCAAAACTACGGCTTGGGTCCTCTGCAACCCAATACAATCATTGTAAAGCCTCCTGCAGACACCATTGGAGCTTTTTGTGAATTGATTCAAACCTCTTATGAGCTTCAGAAAAATCTCATCATCATTAAAAGTGATCCCACAAACTCAGCGCTTTCTAGTGAGACAAAAGATAAACAAATCGATCTATGGTGGGGCGGTCAATACCACTCCAACTTTGAACTCTCCTTAGCTCTTTCTCATATCCTTCAATCAGGAAAAATGTGGCCCGAAGCGACGATCATTATCAAAACATTGGTAAAAAATGAAGCGGCCCGTCTCCACATGTTAAAGCTCTTTGAAAAATATCACTCTGTTTTACGTTTTAAAAAACTTCGCTTTGAGCCTTACATTGATGAAACAACAGACTTTTGTAGCCATATCTCTAACTACTCCACTGATGCAGATTTAACGTTCCTCGGACTGCGTGCCCCTATGCCGGATGAACCCATTTCCAACTACAAAAGCTATTACAACACCCTGATGAAAAAAACAAACGGTATCAAAAGTGTAGCTTATGTTCTCGCAGGGGAAAAATTGAATTTCCAAAGGATTCTTGAATGAGAATCTTAGTTTATGGTGGACAAGGCGTGAGCGCCTTTTCTCTATCTGAAACCTTGAGAGCCTTAAGAGAGTTTTCAGACGAAGTAGCAGTGATAGACCCCCTTTTTTTAAAAGAGAATGCATGGGAAAAAGATACAAAACTCATTGTTTTTCCTGGAGGACGCGATATCCTTTATAACCGCAATCTTAAAGGTAAGGGAACAACAAAAATCAGGAGGTTTGTTGAACGAGGCGGAAGCTACCTTGGAATTTGTGCCGGTGCTTATTTCGGTGCTCATGAAGTTATTTTTGAAAAGGGAACGGCTCTTGAAGTCCATGAAAAACGGGATTTAAACTTTTTTCCTGGTACCGCATTTGGAACCCTCTATCCCCATGCCCCTTTTTCTTATGCATCTGAAGCAGGAACCCACCCTTCAGAGATCTTTTTTGAAGAGCAATCTCTGCATCTTTATTACAATGGTGGGTGTGCTTTTAAAGAGGCTCAAAAATTCTCCACTGTGAAGGTCTTAGCCTCCTATCTAGATGCTCAGGATCAACCCGCAGTCATCCACTGCGCAGTCGGAAACGGAAATGTTGTTCTCTCAGGGGTTCATTTTGAAATTAGTCCTGGCCCTCTAAAAGAAAAAGGATGTAGTGCTGCAACTTTTGCAAAGATAAAAAGGTCTGATGAAAGCCGTAAAAGCCTTATGAATGTCATTCTTACCTATTTGATATGAAAAAGTTTTGGTTAAACTTTGTAGCTGCCAGTGTTGGCAATTTGTTCGAACATTATGACAAAGCTCTTTTTGCATTCTTAGCCCCCTTTATGGCTTCCCTTTTTTTTCACAGCTCTAGCCCCATTACAGCTCTCATCCTGACTTATGCCATTATGCTTCTTGGTCTTTTCTCGCGCCCACTAGGTTCTCTTATTTTCGGTAGAATGGGAGATCGAAAAGGGAGAAAAAACGTTTTACTCTTTACCCTACTTGGAATGGCCCTCACAACAATTTTAATGGGGTCTATTCCTTTTTATGAGAAGATCGGATGGCTCGCCCCTACCCTTTTAGCTTTAGGACGCCTTTTTCAAAACTTTTTTGCTTCTGGAGAAACCATAGGAGGAACGCTGCTCGTGTTAGAATCCTGTCCGAAAAAAAAGCGGGGGTTGATGAATGGGCTGTATGAATGTTCGACAATTCTTGGAACACTTCTTGCTTCTTTAGGTGTAACAATCCTTAGCGTTCAAGGATCGATTGAAACGCGTTGGCGTATTCTCTATTGGATTGGAGGAATAACAGGGGGAGTCGGCCTTTTACTGCGCCTATATACTGAAGAAGAAGTCACGACTCCTAGGAAACACGTTCCTATTGTTCCTCTTCTTTGGAAGTATCGAGTTCCTTTTATTGTGATTGTGATGACTTCAGGGCTCTCTTACGCTCACTACTATATGTTAACTTCCCTATTAAATGGCTACCTTCCCCTTGTCAGTACCATTTCAAAGTCTGAAGCAACACAAGCCAATACTCTCATCCTTGGATTTGATTTCTTAATCCTTCCTCTAGGGGGAATTTTAACCCTTTATTTTTCTAAAGAAAAGCTTCTCTATTTTTTTGGAGGACTCATCGTGATCCTTGCTTTCCCTTTCTATTCTTCCCTGTCAGGGGCAACACTAGGAACAGCCACTTTTATCCGTTTAATCTTTGTAATCATAGGTGTTGGATTTTCTGTTGTCCTTGCACCCTTCTATCAAGATTTAATTCCAAGAGAGAGTCGTTTTACATTGATTGCTTTTGGAAATGCGATTGGATCTCAACTTCTCGGAACAAGCGCCTGTCCTTTGAGTTTTTGGCTCTTCAAGAAAACCGACTCTGTCGGTTCCCCGGCATTTTATTTAATGGGACTCGGAATAGTAACCCTTTTAAGCGTGCGTTATGTACAAAGTCTCCAACGTGTGAGTCCCTCTGTTTTGGCTGAAAGGATTGAAAGAAGTTGAAAAGGAAGCCGGAAAATAACCGCTATCAGACCTTTCCTATCCTGCGCACCCTTCAAGGCTCTAAACAATGCATAGTTTCTCCAAAGTCACAGATTCTCCAGATGCAAGCTAAGCACTAGTAGGGCTACCCTGCATCACCTATCTTACTGATCCTCCTTTCCCAAAAATTCGGGCAACTTTAATCACTACAGCAGCAAGTCTTCATCGGAAATGTTTTTCTCATTCTTTTTGAAACGTAGCCAAAGACCACCCAGCCCAGATGCGATTAAAAATTTTACTCCTGCAAGTGGGACAAATGGAACAAGGCCAACTGCGAGACTTTGCTCAAAACTTAAGATGCGCATCAAGCCAGCGATACCTAAAATATAGATAATCATTTGTCCGGCTAAAATGCTTATCATGATCCGAAAAGAAGAAGGATTTTCCCTAGAATTGACTATCTTTCCGATCACATGAGATGCAATAGGAAACCCAACCAAATAGCCTGCTGACGGAAGGGCAAACCATTGAGCATTGGCAATCCCTCCAGCAAGAAATGGAAGGCCAAGTGTAATAAAACCTAAATAGAGAAGAGTACTGCAGGAAGCTTTTCTTCCTCCCTGGCCCATCGCTAACAGGAAAATTCCCAATGTTTGAAGTGACATAGGAACGGGATGAAGGGGAATACTGACTTGTGATAAAGCTGCAAGAAATAAACTTCCTAGAACAATTTGTGTCAGGGTCCAAACACGTGAGTTGGTTTTTTCCGAAAAAGCTGGTATTGATTCAATTAGAACTTTCATGATACACCTCCGAATACATGTGTACCTATTATCATTTTTTACCCTTTTTTAACAACTGATCCTATCTACATCACAGTCAGGGTCCTCAGTTTTTCTCTTAACCTTTACTGCTGCAAACTTCTATTTCCTCTTTATTTGTGCACACAAATTTGTCCATCACTTCAATGACCTTTTGACCTTCTCACAGTTTTCTCCAATGAGATTCTGCCAACAGCTTGTTTTAACCGATGCCCAAGCGTTGCAAAAATTGATTCTATCGGATGCGTTGCTCCTGTAAAGGGATAAGAAGCTATTCAGCGCCTTCGGCCCATTTTTTTGTCGGTTCGATGCATTTTTCAACAAGTGGATATCTTTCTTGATATTTTGTACTTGCTTCCTGAGAATTTGACTCTATCATTTTTTTTCCTTCCTATTATTTTCTTTAAATTATAGGATATTTTTTATATGTTATAATAGCGCAACAAGGAAATTTTGATGAAAAAACTGTTTTCCCTAATTTTGATCACTTCAAGTGCACTTTTTGCGCAGACGATCGATCGCTCTCCCATGCAAAAACTTCCGGACCATCCCCCTTCACTTAAAACTGTAGCTGAGCAGCTTCAGCAAGCACCTAAAGATTTTGACAGCGAGCGCAAGATGTCTAACCCTTTGTATGCAGGACCCCTTCTCACTTCTGGTGCACATAATCTCCCTCCAGGAATGTTTGTTGTTCAGCCTTACCTTTTCATCAAAAACACTTTTGCTAAGTTCAATGGAAACCGGAAATCGGTCAACACGAAAGATACTTGGACTATACAACCCCTCTTTCTTTTTCAAATGGGCTGGCTTTCTTGGCTCGATTGCACTATCAGTGCACAAGGCTTCTATAATAGACAGTCCAACCAAGATTCCTTTTGTTGGGGAGATACCTCCCTTTCGTGGGGAATTCAGGTATTAGAAGAAGGGCCTCATCGCCCAGCAGTGCGACTAGCAATTGAGGAAAGCTTTCCAACGGGGCGCTATGAGAAATTGAATCCAGCAAAAAATGGAATCGACGCAACAGGTTCTGGCGCTTATACCACTTCAATTTCTCTAAACGTTTCAAAAGTCATTTGGTGGGTTCCCAATCACCCTTTTGCATGGAGATTTTCTTTGCAATATAGCATCCCGACAACTTTTCAACTCAACAACTACAACGCTTATGGAGGTGGGATCGGAACAAAGGGTCGTGTGCGCCCGGGAAATAGTATGGCTGTCGGTAGTGCTATCGAACTTAGCCTCACTCAAAAATGGGTCCTCGCAGTTGATTTGACCTATACGTATGCAAATCATGCAACTTTTTCTGGTTATAAAGGGATAACTTCCTCTGGAGAAAGCGCCTCTGTTGGAGGTCCATCTAACGACAGCTTAAGTTGTGCCCCGGCGCTCGAGTATAACTTTTCAGATCACTTTGGGTTTCTTGCGGGTGTTTGGTTCACCATCACAGGGAGAAACTCTAGCAATTTTACTGCAGGAGTTTTGACCATGTATTATGCTTGGTAGCTTAAACCTTAGAACGAATAACTCTTAGCAACTGTATGAAATTATTATTTTTTCTCTTAACAACTTTTACCCTCTTTGCAAAAGACGCTCATCCTATAACAACCGTTAAGCAATGGTGCAAAGAAGAAAAGGCTTTAACAGAAGGACGTTACTTTATCATCGGAACCCTTGCTTCCGTCTCCTCCAATAGCATGCCTCACACTCAAATGATTGAAGTCTCTCATTTCGATAAAAATAGAGGAGCTCTTTTTTTCACCCATAAAAATACATATCAGGCAAAAAATTTTGAAACCAATCCCCAAGCTTCCTTAAATATTTGGCTTCCTAAAACACGCCGTCAAGTAACACTAGAGGGAAGGGTGGAAGAAGTTTCTCGAATAGAAGCGGAAAAATCATGGAATCAAATGCCCCGTTTTATGAAACTCTCATTTTTAGCCTCCAATCATACAGGAAGATTAGAGTCTGAAGAAGCCATGCAAAAAAGAAAAGAGACTCTAGATAAAGAATTTTTTAAAGAGATTCCTATGCCTGCTACTTTCATAGGCTACCGTTTAATTCCCGAAGAAGTCATTTTTTATGAGGTAAATCATCGCTCTTTCCATCATCCCTTGATTCAGGTGTTCTTCGACAAAAAGTTTTCCTGTAAATGATTTTTTAGACGATCACTAAGAGTTTCTGCTTTTTTCACCATAATTATTTAAGGCTTTCAATTCAAACACTGGAATCTTTCTTGTAATAATTTATAACTTTTCTTAAGGGTTTAATTATGTCACGAAAAAAGAAGGTAGATCCTATGTTTAAAAAGTATTTTGGGATTGAGACTCCCATTGTTTACCTTGAAAATGTCAAAGTTCAAAAGAAAATCGAAGAGCGATTTACACGTTCATGGAAACGGTTTTATAAAAAAGCTAAACCCATTATTTCTGATTTTAGAATTGAGCGGTTTGATGCTTTTTTCCGCCAGCTTGAAAGGGATGGGTCTGATGAAAGATATAATCGCAGGGTAAACATTCGCTTTATCAATCCTATGGTAGGATACGGCGTTTTTGCAAAGGAAAACATTTCTCCCTATTCAACACTTGTTCAATATACGGGGCTGCTAATGCCCGATGGTGAGATCAATCCTGATCATGATAGCACCTTTTCTTTTACAGACTATAAGACCTATTCCATCGATGCAGCTAAGTATGGGAATTGGGCTCGATTTATGAATCATTGTAGGGAAGGTCAAAAGGGAAACAATGCTATTCCTTGGGAGCATTACACTGAAAAGGGTCCTAGGATTGTTTTTACTTCGGGTCCTCGCGGAATAAGGAAAGGTCAACAAATCCTTTATGCTTATGGGGATGACTATTGGGCTGAGAAGAAATGTCTTAAGTTATAATTATAAAAATTATTATATACAATTAACAAAGGAAGAGAGCAGTCACTCTTCTATTCAGTGTGTTCTGGTTAAAACTCAATAGACTTTGGTGGAATAACCATTTCAGCGCTTGCTTTCAGTTAAAAAAGGAAAACAAGGGTTGGAGTTTCCTTGAAATAAAACATCGAAACTCCGTATTTTGCTAGTAGCTGCGAGCGCATTGCACAGTAATGACTATAGTAAATGGCCACTCCCCTTTTGCACCTTTCAAAGAGAAATGTTTTTCGAGACAGAAGAGTATATAAGAGAGATGATTTTGAAACGTCGTCCTAACGAAAGAATCATTGAAATTTTAGCTTCTTTTCTTACGGAAGAAAGAATAAAGACAATTGATAAGGTTCTTGCAAATCGAATGGGTTCTGTCCAAATTGCCATCGAACGTCCCTACAATATCCACAATGGCCTTGCTATTGTTCGGACGGCTGAGGCTCTCGGTGTTTCTCATATACACTTTATCAATGCTCAACTGAAAAAAGGGCAAGGGAAGGGAACAGCAAAGGGGACAATGAAATGGATGCACTTGCACCGACATTCTTCCATCGAAGAATTTCATGAAGCAATAGGAAGCCTAATTCTTGTTGGAGCTTCTACTGATGGAGAAAAAAATCTCGATAACCTTTCACTTGAGAGCCCTATTTGCTTCCTTTTTGGTAACGAAAAAGAAGGCATTTCAGAAAAAGCTAAACAGCAATGTGATCTTCTTTTTCGTATTCCGATGTTTGGAATGGTGGAAAGTTATAATCTATCGGTTGCTGCAGCACTGACCCTTTATGATTATTTAAAAAGGAAAAGGAAAGTACTAAAAAAAGATGGAGATCTAAGTATTCAGGAAGTAATAGAAGAAAAAGCCCATTTTTATATACGGTCATTAGGGATAGAACAGTCAAGTGAAATCCTTAATAGATATTTATTGTAAAAAAATAGATCTCAATGAACCTATCTTGAAGAGCCCCTATCCTTCCTGTAAAGAAGGGTAAATCTCTCGGAGAGAGTCAAGAATCTCTTTTAGAACTTTGTCAACCGGTTGATTGCAGGAGAGCTCTTTTAAATTCTTTTTCTCAAAATAATAGTGAATGAGAGGAAAGGTTTGTTCTTTATAAACCGCTAAGCGATTTTTGATCACTTCTTCTTCATCATCACTTCTCTGGACAAGGGAACTTTCACAAGCATCGCAGATTCTCTCTTTCTTAGGAGGAGAGAAGGTTAGGTGGTAAGGAGTATTACACTCTTTACAAGTCAGTCTTTTGCTTAAACGATCAACAATGATTTCATTGCTTAAAGATAGGTTGATAGCAATGGTTTTTGTTTCTTTCCCCAAGCGTTGGTCATAGGCTTTTGCTTGAGCTAGTGTCCTAGGAAATCCATCGAGAATGTAACCTTTCTGGCAATCTTGTTGAGCTACACGGGCAAATAAGAGATCAAGAATTAGGGCATCTGGAACAAGTTTTCCTTGGTCCATATACCTTTTTGCTGTTTTTCCTAACTCTGTACCTTCTTTCATACTACTCCGTAAAAAGTCTCCTGTTGAAATGTGGGGAAGTTGGAGAGTTTTAGATAGAATTCTAGCCTGTGTTCCTTTTCCAGCTCCAGGAGGGCCAAGAATGATTAAAGCAATCGTTTGTTTCGATTGGTTTTGTGCATCAAGTGGGGGCATTGTAAGAGATGTCATAGTAAAATAGGAGTTAATGTAATGTAAACATGTCAATGAGTTTATCAGAAAAGCGATTATTGAGTAAGAAAGAATGCTTAACTTAACGAACCTATCCCGAATTAAAGATATTTTCAGTATGTGCGTGTCGTGGGCCCAACATATTGTCAAAAGAAATCATGCAAATTCCTATCCGATTGCCAATGGCTATCAAGTAGTCACCATGGGAATTGCTCGTTCTATCATGACATCTAACAATTTTAACATTAGGCTTGAAGGAGGCATGTTCTCTTCTGACAGCTAGTAGAAAAGGCGATTGACTTTTAGCTCTATGCTAGAGATAATGACTCAAAAAAATCGTGAAGGTTGATCTATGGCTCAAGTGAGTACGAACGAATTTAAAACGGGAATGAAAGTCGAGATGAACCGGGAGCCTTATACTATCGTTGGTGTTGAATTTGTAAAACCAGGTAAAGGGCAAGCTTTTACCCGGACCAAGCTCAAACATTTGATGAGTGGACGCGTTGTCGAAAAAACCTTCAAATCGGGAGAAAAGCTCGATCTTGCCGATGTCGAAGAAACACAAATGCGCATGCTCTACACAGAAGGAGATGATGTTGTGTTTATGCATGATCAAACTTATGAACAAATCACCGTTTCTTTAAGTGTTATTGATGACAAAAAGTTTTATATGATGGAAGATACGGTCTACGGCCTTATCTTCTATAAGGGAGATGTTGTTGACATCACCCCCCCCACTTTCTTAAATATGACCGTGACTGAAACAGCTCCTGGAGTACGTGGAGATACTGCTTCTGGACGCGTTGTTAAACCTGCAAAGACAAATACAGGTGCTACAATCCAAATTCCTATTTTTATTGAAGAAGGTGAACTTGTGAAAGTGGACACTCGAACTGGAGAGTATGTCTCGCGCGTCAAAGAGTAAATCACTTGTCTAAAAACTTTTCACGCAAAGAACTAGAGGTGCGCGCTCAAACTCTCAAAGAAGTGCGGGCTTTTTTCGAAAAACGGGGGGTGATGGAAGTCGATACCCCTATTCTTTCTTGTTATGCTCCAATTGATCCTCATATCGATCTTTTTGAAGTCAATTTTTCCGAAAATGAAAAAGGGTATCTTCATTCAAGTCCTGAATATGGAATGAAAAAACTACTCGCGAAAGAATCTGGCGATATTTACCAGTTAGGACACGTTTTCCGTAAAGATGAAGTGGGACGTCTTCACCGCCCCGAATTTACCATGATTGAATGGTATCGAACGGGTGTATCGCAGACTTCTTTTTTAGAAGAAAATTTAGACCTTCTCTCTCTTTTTTTAGGAAATCAAACCCATGAAATTTTAACTTATCGAGAAGCGTTCGAAAAATATTTGGGAATCGCTTGGGATGCCCCAAAGGAAAAACTTCTTGACAAAGCAAAAACTTTAGAAATGCATGACAGAGCTGATTTCATGAATATCTTATGGGGATGTTTTGTCGAGCCAAAACTTGGTGAGGGAAAAATCACCATCATTACAGATTATCCTAAAGACCAAGCTGCCCTTTCTCAAATAAAAATGAGGAATAATGAAGAGGTGGCAGAACGGTTTGAATTTTATTTTACTGGGATTGAACTCGGAAATGGTTACCATGAACTCACCGATCCCATCGAGCAAAAAAATCGTTTAATCAAAGCAAACAAAGAGCGGATTGCTGTCGGT
>JASJDV010000032.1 GCA_030064985.1 Simkaniaceae bacterium
GCTGAGAGTTGGGTAACCAACAAATTTATTTTGCCCCTTGATTTTTTTGAGGGGCTGTTTGTACAGTTAACTATAGGAAATCGCGCTTTCCTCTGAAGAAAGAGGTCTCCAGCGCAAAAAATTGGATAAAGAAAGTCCGGGCGGGGTAGTTAAATTTGCGTTCAAGAAATACAATGAAAAACCTCTCCAAAAAAAATGCAATTCTTTTATCGGGAGCATTATGGATAGGCGTTGGAGTTCTTCTTTTAATCAAGGGAATTTGGTATCTTAAGGATGCCAGGATTACTGTCATTAATGGAACCCAAAAAGGATTTTCCCTTATAAAAAAGCTCACAGAGTTTACAAACAATCTTGAGCAAGCAATCCTTATTCTTTTATGTGGTGCCCTCTTTATCGGTTTTTTTAAGGGAAGAGTTATTTTAAAACGGTCTGTCAATCGCGTTGTTAATCGGATACGGTCTCAACCCTCTCCTCTTTTCCTAAAAAACATCTATTCGAAAGGCTACCTGTTTTTGGTTGGGGGGATGATGTGTACGGGAATGGTTTGTAAATATCTTCCTTTTCCTCTTGATGTCAAAGGGTTTGTCGACTTTACTGTGGGCGCTGCACTTATCAATGGCTCTGTGCTTTATTTCCGTGCTGCTTTTACTCCACAAACGAAAAATACCATCTAACTTGAGCTTAGATTACTTGTGGTAATCCGTTTCTTTTTCGATCTGGGTAGTTTGATAGACTTATCAAAACACGCTGTAGAAGCTCTTCCTCAAGGTGGAGGATATAAGGCGCTTTCCTTATGTTGAAATTTTTTGACTCTCAATATATTTCCTCCATAGAAAATGTGGTTTGAAGTATTCACAGGCCAAGAGTACATTTTACATATGATTGTTAGAAAAGCATGCAAATTTAGATTAAAACCCGGTGATGAGTAGTTGCAGAAAATGCATAAATATTTTGGGCATTGTTGTTTTCTTTGCAACAAACTCTTGCGCATGAACTTGGAGCGCTTAGAAAACAAACAAAAGCTCATCTGGTACCTTGAAGCCGACCATTTTTCTACACTTTGGAAGCAGTCTGAAGACTATGGATTTTTAAAAGAGGTTCCAGCGCATTGCCTTCAACAGAAAATGGAAGACTTAAGATAAAGCATTTAGCGCATCCAGTAGATGGTGCTATAGGTATTGATCTTGGGATTAAAAGTTTGTCGCTTGTTCTGAGGGAAGCTATTTTGACCTGGCACATGCTTTTGAGAAACTACGAAGTGGACGCGCTAAGTCTCAAAGATGTCTGGCTAAAAAGAAAAAGTTTTCGGAAAACTGGAAAAAACAAAAAAGACAAGTGCAGAAAATCCACAGTAAGATTTGCAATGTAAGACAAGATTTTCAACAGAAGCTTTCAACGAACCTTAGTAAAAACCACGCGATGATTGCAGTCGAAGCTTTGAAAATTACTAATATGGGTAAGTCTGCCCATGAGACAACAGAAAATCCAGGAAAGAATGTTAGGGCAAAATCAGGTCCTAACAGGGCTATCCTAGGCTAAGGATGGTCTGAGTTAAAAGGCAGCTTAAATGCAAGCTGGAGTAGCTAAGAGGAGTGGTGAATTTCTCCTACAGCTCTGAAAAAGGCCTCTCTTGTGGATCCATCGACGAAAAAAATCGTGACAAGAAAAAGCAGTCGAAGTTTTGTTGTATTTGTTGTGGGCATACAGAAAATGCAGACATGAACGCTGCAAAAAATATTCTAACGGCAGGGCACGCCGTGTTAGCCTGTGGAGGAGATGCATTAGCAACCTCTAGGAAGCAGGAACCTCTGCGCATGGGCGAGCTAGTTTCAGCCTGAAAAATCAGGAATCTTCTTCCTTTAGAGGGGAGAAGATGTCAAAGATAAATGTAGAAAAGTCTGGCGAAGACATGAACGCTTTCTTGGAATCTAGGCAAAGATAAGGAACTTTTGGTTAGGTTTTTTTAAGAATTCACCCAATGGAAACAGTCCTTCTTGGCCGTTTTTCGTATGGAAAAAGGGTATCTTCAAGTCAACCTTCTTTTATCTTTTTAGGACTAATAATTTTTAATTTTACCATATTTTTTCTGTTTTTTGGTAATATAGCAGGATATTTTACAGTGGAGACGCAATGATTGACTACATTTTTTGGGATCCAAACCCGGTAGCATTTACCGTTCCTTTTCTCAATCGTCCAATTGCCTGGTACGGAATCATTTTTGCCTTCGGTTTTTTTATCAGTTTTTACTTAAGCATGTCCCTATTTAAAAGGTATGCAGCAACGTGTACTGAATGGTCCCAGGAGGTTTTGAACAAAAAAGCTCGCCTTTTTTCTGAGAGACTGTTGGTCTACGTGATAATTTCAACTGTTGTGGGTGCTCGATTAGGGCACATTCTTTTTTATGAAAAATGGAGTCACTATCTATCCCATCCACTAGATAGTATCAAAACTTGGGAGGGAGGGCTTGCTAGCCATGGAGGAGTTGTGGGTATTTTGATTGGGCTCATGCTTTTCTATGCAAGAAGTTGGAAAGATTTTCCCATGCTTTCCTTCCCGCGAATCATCGATTTAATGGTTGTTCCTTCCTTATTGGTTGCGACCCTTATTCGGATAGGCAACTTTATTAACCAAGAAGTTTTAGGGATCCCTAGTACAGTGCCTTGGGCAATTATTTTTGGCCACCCCATTGATGGAAGTTTTCCAACAGCCCGACATCCTGCTCAACTTTATGAAGGACTCTTTTATTTTGTCACATGCCTTCTTTTCTGGAGGTTTTTCTCGAAGCTTTCGAAGCCTACTGGACGTTTGGCGGGTCTTGTCTTTGTCATCATATTTTCTTTTCGTTTCCTCATTGAATTTGTCAAAGAGGAGCAAAGCCATTTACTCCACGAGCAATGGCTAAACATGGGGCAATGGCTTTCTATTCCGATGATCCTATTCGGACTCACCCTGCTTACAGGGCTGTTGCGCGCTAAAAAACCCTCTTCTACGTGATCTTTTCACCGCAACTTATCAACCACGCGAAGAGTCTGTAAGGTTGCGATGCTTGTCATTTTCGAAGAAAATCTCAATTGATGAGCAGTTGAAGAAAATGCAGACATTAATGCTGCAAAAAATATTCTAGCGGCAGGGCATGCCGTGTCAGCCTGCGCTCGAGGATGCATTAGCAAACTCTATGTTAGCAGGAACCTCCTGAACATGGGTTGACCTAGTTTCAACCTGAAAAATCAGGGATCTTCTTCCTTTAAGGAGGAGAGGATGTCAAGATACGTGTTCGAAAGGAGCAAGAGGAATCAATTGATCTGAAAGTTTAGAGAGCGTTTCAGTTAATTTTTCCTTGGACCATTCAGGGTGCCGATTTTTAAGAAGCACTTGATGCCATAGAAGGAATCGTTCATAAGTAGAAGAACTTCCATCGGAAAAAGTCGTATACCAAAGGTATTTATACAAAATCCACAGGCGTACTTTTAATTGTTTTTGAAAAGGAGAAAGAAGAGGGAAAGTTTCTAAAGCTTTTTGTTCCATCAAAGCGATAAATTTTTCGTGGTTCACAGTCTGTTCATCAAGGTTTTGCTCTTTCCAGTCCTTTTCTAAAAGCTGTAAAAGGGAAGTCTTGGGATCAAAATGAATCGTTCTGATTAGCATATCATTTTGAGTGACCCAGGTTTCCACTTTATCTTCGACACGCTCTTGATTCATAGGAGTTTCTAAAACTTTTTTAAAAAACTGTAGAGCATTACTAATGATCATGCGGAAAGACTGTCTAGGATTATCAATTAAAACATTTCCCAATTCTTTTTCTAGAAGGCAACGAATATCAGAAGGAGTATGAGATAAAAGCTTGCCTTTTTCTTCAATGATTTTCCAGATAAGAAGCTCGAACTGTTCCATTTGAGATAGGGTAAGCACCGGAAGCGCACAAGCTTTTTCATAAGCTTTGACAATGGCTTCTTCTCCTTCTTCACCATAACATTTTTCTTCATTCATCAAGTGAATTTCTGCATTGATAAAAACAAATAATCCTTGATCGAGATCAGGTGCCAAGGCGCAGTTTTTATTTCTATTGAGCTTTTTAATACGTTGAATAGAAGCCCTGAGGGATTGATGCGTTAAATTTTTGGCGAGCCCTCCAACAATGGCATATAATGCTAAAATCCTTTGGATAAGTTCTAATCGATGCTCATCACGTTTTAGAAGCTCATTGAATTGCCCCATTTCGACCTGATGTCGAATGAAATCTTCGATTGCTTGTTTTTCCTCCAAGGAGAAGTAACACGTAATCAATGAGCTGTTGTAGAGTTTTTCAGCAAGGATCATAGAGAGGGTAGACGTTAACTGACCTTCTTTAAGAAGGTTTTTGACTCCAGCGTACTCTTTTAAATTCTTCAGGACTTGACTCTTCAATGATAAAAGATCTAACTGTTTTCCTTTTGCTGTCACTTCAAGCTCTGTTTTAACGATGAGTTTATCAAGTTTATCATACTCTTCGTAAGGATTCTTTGCTTGAATAGCGGATAGATCTTTGATGAGATGCTTTTGCACTGACCAAATGACCTTTGTTAGCTGATCAAGTTGAGGCTTTTTTCCTTCAAAGCTAGCAATGCATTCTGAGAGTTTGGTAGCAATGTGTTGGGCAACTGTGTAAGGAGGAAGGTGGTAAGGAGAAACGCTATATTTAAGGTTTTCACGGATCATGAACGTTAAGTTCAAAGTTCCATTGTCCTTAAGTGCACCCTTTTGCCCTTGGATTTTTTCAAAGTAGTATGCAACTTTTTCCCAAACCTTCTTAAGCGCAGATGTTCCTAAACGGTATTTAGGAAATTTTTGTTTAAATTCAGGAAGAATTTTTGCTAAAAGATCCGCTTCAATTTTGCCAGACCATTTTTCTGATGAACCAGATTCTTGCATTTCTTTTTTGATCTTCTTTGAAAGAAATAGGTTTAGATCAGAAAAGGGGTCATAGAAATCTTCTGCCTCATCGATGGGATGCAAAAAGGAGGATTTTTGCTGTCTATTGATGTAGGAAGTTTCATTCACTTCATCGTTTGGGTGAGAAAGTTCTGACATGATAACTCTTCTTATAAAATGATGTACTTGTTTTCCTCTATGACACTTAATTACATTTTTGTCCAAAAAAAAATTATAATTTTTTTATTAAAAAATCTTCTAAATAGTAAAACAAAAAGGAATATATTATTTTACTATAAGATTTAGTAGTTTAAGTACGTGTAGAATTAGAAAAGTTTTGGAGGGGCTCTACAAAAGCTTAATCCTCCTTGGCCGCCGTTTAGATTGTAGGGTTACATCGGAACAGAGTAAACTGGTAGTACAACTTTTTTAGAAAAATACCTCTCTTTTTCGAGAAAAAATGCAGATGTAACAGCGCAAATTTTGGCTTTAGTTTTCCTAGAGTTTAGGACATGTGTACTAACAGAAAGCTTATACGGTGAAAGGATTTTCCTTACTTTTGAAGGCAGCAGCGACGTCTACCTATTTATCAGTGACTTCGGCAAAAAAGAAAGTGCACAAGAGCACAAAACTCTTGGGCTTTTTTTACTAGATTAGATATACTAAGGATTTAATTTAAATATGAGTATACGTTATGAATCAGATGACAATTATGGGACACCTTGGAGCGGATCCAGAAGTTCGCTTCACATCCTCAGGACAAAAAGTAACCACCCTCCGTTTGGCTGCCAATCAACGTCGGGGTGGAAAAGATGAAACGTTTTGGTGGCGCGTCACGATTTGGGGAGAAAGTTTTGATAAGATTTTAAGGTACTTCAAAAAAGGAAGCGCTATCGTCGTGAGCGGGGAAATGCTCAAGCCTGAAGTTTACACGAATAAAGAGGGGCAATCTCAAGTTTCTCTTAATCTCGTTGCTTATCACATCGCTTTTCCTCCTTTTGGAAGAGCAGAGCGTCAAGAGGTGGGCCAACAGCAAGGACAGTCTTCCCACGTTCAAGGCCAGAGTCCTTACGGTGCAGGAGGTGGATCCTCTTCTGATCAACAGCCAGTACAGGGGCAGTCTCAACAGGAAGAATCGAGTGCTTTTGCGGAGGATGAGATACCATTTTAACGCAGTTGCCCATTTGCCCCAGTGTTTCTAAACGGCCTCAGGCCGACCTAGTTGTCGTTCCTTTTTTTAAGACGAAAAAAGGCACTGATCCTGCCGTTCATCTTCCCGATCTTAAAGGGGCCATCAATCCCATTTTGAAAGCTGGAGATTTTAATGCAAAAGAAGGAGCCTCCATGCTTGCTTACTTGTCTGGCAGCACAGAAAAACGGCTCCTCCTTTTAGGGTTAGGAGAGGAAGAATCGTGCACAATGGAAACATTGAGACGGAGCTATGGCGCAGCAATGAAGCGTTGTCAAGGAAAAAAATGGGTCAATGTCAATTTTGTTCTTCCAAAGCATGTAAAACAACTCGATACACAAGACATCACTCGAGCTGTTTCTGAAGGCATTGCCCTTTCATCTTATGTTTATGATCGATGGAAATCTAAAGAGGGGAAAAGACCGTTTTATGTAAAGAAAGCTACTTTAGTCGGTGCAAAAGACGCTAAGATCGGTAAAAAGACGCTAAAGATCTTGACAGGGGTGAATCTAGCTCGAGACCTGATCAACGGAAATGCCCTTGATATAACCCCTGAAACCTTCGTTGCAGAATCAAAAAAAATAGCTCAAAAATTTTCCTCGGTAAAAGCTTCTGCTTTGAATAAAAAGCAGCTGGAAAAGGAAAAAATGGGCCTTCTTCTCGCTGTCGGAAGTGGTTCTCGAGTAGATCCAGCTCTTGTCATTTTGGAATATTCTGGAGCACCCGAAAAGAAAGATCTGACAATGGTTGTGGGAAAAGGAATTACCTTCGATACTGGAGGAGTCAACTTAAAGCCCACAAATTTCATCGAAGATATGCGAGTCGATATGGGTGGAGCGGCGGCGGCGATTGGTTTCATTCAAGCAGCAGCGAGCATCAAACTTAAAGCGAACATTGTTGTCCTTGTTCCCACGACTGAAAATGCTATGGACGCGCTTAGCTACAAGCCAGGAGACGTTTACCGTGCCCATTCCGGGAAAACTGTTGAAATTATCAACACAGATGCGGAAGGACGTCTCATTCTTGCCGATGCTCTCTCTTATGGACAAAAGCGGTTTAGCCCTGATCGGATCATTGATATGGCAACACTGACCGGAGCCATAGTGATGGCACTTGGTGAAGTACGCGCTGGGCTTTTTTCGAATCATGAAAAGCTAGCAAAGATTTGTGAAAAAGCTGGAGAGGTGACGGGAGAAAGAGTCTGGCGTATGCCCCTAGATCCAGAGTATAAGTCCCTGATGCAGTCAGACATTGCTGATATTCGTAACTTAGGCAAGAAACGGATAGCTGGATCGATTACTGCAGCGATCTTTCTCCAAGAGTTTATTCAGAAAAAAACCCCCTGGATCCATCTCGATATAGCTGGAACAGCATTTCTCGATAGCCCGAAAGATTACCACCTTTCTCGAGCGTCAGGATTAGGTGTCCGTCTATTGATTGAGCTTCTCGAACATTTACACGCACCGTGATTTAAAAACGGGATTTTGTCTATATCGACATGATCCTTAACACTTTTTTCTCACCCGTGCTTCGCCCTTTAGCAATAGTCATAGGCTCCGAACATAAATTTTGAGGGCCTCTTCGAAAAATATCCAATGTTTGAACCAAGTATGTATAGAATAAAAAAAGAAGAATCCCTCCTAAGTTTTTTAAAAGAGAAAACCTCTCTTTCGGGACGAGAGATTAAACGCGCTCTTGAAAATGGAGCTTGTCGCTTTAATGGTAAAATCGAACGCTTTGGTGCAACCAAACTAAAGATAGGGGATAAGGTTATCTTTCATCTTCCCAAGAAAGTTCCTGTGGGAACTTTGAAAGTTCTTTATCAAGACCCAGCACTTACTCTTTTCAATAAACCTTCAGGTATTATCTCTGCTCCAGCAAAAGAACATTACCTTGTCCACCGTCTTGACAAAGGAACCTCAGGCGTACTGTTAATGGCTCGAACAGTTCCTATAAGAAAAGCCCTTGAGATTCTTTTTAAAAAACGGGAAGTGAAAAAGATCTATATTGCTTTGGTCAAAGGAGCTCCTCGTAAAAGGCAGGGAACCATTGAAAATAAACTAGGTGAGAAGGGAACCTGTTGTGGACAAACTTTTTATGGAGCCTCTCCGGTCGGGCGACAAGCTATTACGCACTACAAGGTTTTACAAAAAGGAAAAGGAGTGTCTCTTTTGGAACTCCATCCAGAAACCGGGCGTACGCACCAACTCCGTGTTCATCTATCTGAGCTAGGATATCCGATTCTTGGAGACTTAAACTATGGGCGCGGGGCAACCTTTCCGAAACAAGTCGATCGCCTTTGTTTACATGCTTACCAACTCTTCTTTACTCATCCTAAAACAGATAAAAAAGTGCAAACAACAGCACCTCTTCCTAAACTTTTCAAAAATTTTATTGTCTAAGGTCTATAATTGTTGCCTCACAAATAATCAATGTGACGCATGTTATCGAGCTTCTTAGAGAAGAGAACTAAGAAAAAAGCAGGGATAAAAGAAGTGATCACAAAGATATCGAAGAATGAAGATAGGTTAAGGTTTGCAATCAATCCGGCAAGGTATCCTCCTATGTAAAAACCGACTCCAATACACGCGAACCAGACACCTGTTAAAAAGCCGCGGTAGCGGTGAGGACTGAGATTTGTGACCAATGAAAGGCCAATGGGAGCAAGAAAGAGTTCAGCAAGAGCCATTAAAGCAAAAGCAAAGACAATATAGAGGGGACTTTCAAGAGCTTCACCTGCGCCATGGGGAATATACGCTGTTGCTCGTTGCATCACTAAAAAGCAGAGGCCCATGAAAAAGAGGCTCAGGGCTGTTTTCATAGGAGGACTAGCACTTGATTTGATACGTCTTAGAAAAAGATAAAGATGCGCAAGTGGGAAAGCAAAAATAATTAAGAAGAAGGTTTGAAATGAGGTAAACCATGGCGTCGGAACCAAAAACCCCCCCACATGGCGATCGACATACTTAAGAGCAAAAAGAGTCATTGAAGATCCCATTTGATTATAAGCCATCCAGAAAACAATCGAGACGAAAGTCATAATAAGGATAACAATAATGCGGTCCCACTCATGTTTTTTCAGGGGGAAATGATGAGGATCATCTTTCTTTTTAATGAAATAATGAGATGGAACTTCGAGCTTTTTTAACACATGAATGATTGAAAAATAAGGGATAATACCAAGGAGCTGGACACATCCTGAAACAATAAAAACAAGGCGCCAGTCAATGGTCTGTAAATAACCCAAAGCAATCATTGCTACAAATACACCGATATTGACCGCAGAGTAATAGATAGAAAACCCCCCTTCACGGATATGGGGCCTTTTTGCATAAACACTACCGAGAAGAGAGTAAATCGCAGGGGTAAAGAGTCCTCCACCAAAAGCAATTAAAGCTAATGCTGGAAGAACCATTGCTTGAGAAAGGGTCGAGAGTAAAAAGCAGCCACAAGCTGCCATTAAACTTCCTAATAAAATGGGGCTTCTATAGTTCCATTTATCAGCAATGTATCCCCCAAAGATAGGTAGGGTAAAAGCGATTCCAGTATAGGCTCCAAAAAGGTGGGTTGCTTTGGCTGTATTATATGACAAATAGTTTACAAGGTAGAGAACAAGAAGATTGCCAATCCCCCAAAAGGCAAAGCGTTGACACATCTCTGTGAGCGCAAGTAAATACATTTCTTTAGGGTGCTTATTAGAAAAGATGACATCTTGGTGCTTCATCGGTCCTCATTTCATTCTTTGAAACATGTGTGCCGTGTTTTAAAAATTGGTGATTTTTCGAGAGGCCTTTCAAAATTTATGTTCCTAATGCAGTGATCATTGCCGACAGGCAAAGTACAAGTGGGAACAAGGATTTTGAGCTTTATGTCAACGCATACAAAAACCAATTTTAGAATCACGTCGCATATATGACTTTTTATTGATCATTTTGTACAATATGTCTATATTTTTGATACTAAATTATTTGATTTTTTCAAAAAATGCGCATCCTAATCGTTAAAACAACTTCCCTAGGGGATATTATCCAATCTCTTCCAGTTGTCACTTTTCTTCTCAAAAAGTTTTTTCAAGTTCAAATAGATTGGGTTGTTGAAAAGTCGTTCAAAGAGCTATTAGAAGCCCATCCTAACATTCATCGAACGATTCCAGTCGAAATAAGCGTTTGGAAGAAAAATCTTATTCAACAGCGCCGTGCGATAAAAAAGGCCATTGCATCTTTAAGAAAAGAGCATTATGACCTTCTTATCGATCTTCAGGGCAATATTAAATCAGGCATCATTACGAAATTTGCTCATGCTAAAGAGAAGATTGGAACCACGTTTTCCTCTGCTCCTGAATGGCCCAATGCTTTGTTCCTTACCCGCCGGTACTCTCTGAATAAAAAAGAGCCCATGGTTTTTCAATATTTATCCCTTGTTCAGAATCATTTTAAAACACAGATCGATGCAGTTGAGATGGACCTTTCTCTTAAAATTTCTTCTGAAGAGGAAATCTGGATTGCAAGTCTCTTAAAAGAAGGGAAAAAGGTCATGGTTTGCCCTGGATCCCAATGGAAAAATAAAAAACTCTCTTTTTCAGCGTGGATCGAGTTGCTCGAAAAAGAACAGTCAAAAAACCCGTGTCATTTTTACTTGGTTTGGGGATCAGAAAAAGAAAAGCAAGAAGGGGTCGCCCTGCATTCTCAATTTCCAAACTACAGTACCCTTCTTCCTAAAATTTCTCTACCTGTTTGGCAACAACTTATGTCTAAAATGGATCTAATCTATGCTGTTGACTCGAGTGCTCTTCATCTAGCTGCAACAACAAAGACCCCGACTTTTAGTTTTTTTGGACCTTCTGCTGCTGCAATCTATCAGCCATTAGGGAAAATTCACCGATCTATTCAGGCTTCCTGTCCTTACGGGAAAACTTTCGTTAAGCGGTGTCCCGCTATTCGAACATGTAAAACAGGGGCTTGCTTGAAGAATTTACGTGTTGAAAATGTGAAAATATGATTCGTGCTCCTTCTGTTTTTTACAAAATAGGAAGTGAGTTGCATGGCAAAACACCCATACATGCAGCGTGAGAAGATGCCTTTTGAGAAAGTCAATGAGTTGTATCCTCACAAAGATTTAGACTGTGTTGGTTTTGATGAGTGTGTGAATCTGTAAAACTGACTCTTGAACAAATGGACGCATAGACATCACTAGGCATTCTTTTGAAGCACGTTTGAAAGTTTATCGAAATCAATATGTGATTCTACCAATTCAACCGCTTCAACAATTTTTCCCTTATCTTCTTTTCGAATTTTAACCGTATAGGAAGTGATCATTTCCATTGCTTTGTAGCTACTTACAGGAGCGTAGAGCATTGGAATATTTGCTTTCTTAAGAGCCTCAAGAATCGTTTGTCTTGGGGGTATATTTCCTGTAAGAATCATTCCGACCGAAAGGTTGTCATTAGGATTTGCAATTTTAATATCCCAATGTTTTGTGAGAGTTGCAAGAATGATATCTTCACGATTAGCAGGAGTAATGATCAACTGGTTGGGAAGGATGACTTCTCGATAATTTTTCAAAGAAGTAGCCACAAGGCGCATATGACGGAAGTGGCACATATGGTGATCCTTGCCCGATAATAGGGTCGCTTTAAAAAGAAACTCAAAATCCTGCATCGTAGGATTACTTAAAAAAGAATCAAAGGGAATACAACCAAGGATTGGAATATCAAAGCGACTCAGGGCTCGCTCCATGTAAGAAAGAACCATTTCTTGTTTATCTGCGTGAACGCGATTGAGAATCACCCCTGCAATATTAACATTATGGGCATCACAAAGTGCTTTATTGACAGCTAAAGCATCGAAAGAAGAGCCTAGACCTCCTGATACAATGAGAATCATATCAAGCCCCAATAGTGAGGCAACTTTGGGATTGCTTAAGTTTACAATGGATCCAACACCCACATGTCCCGTTCCTTCGACAACAATACCCTGCGTTTTCTTTTGGATTGCATGAAAGGAGTTTTGAATTCTTTCACTTAGTTCTTCTTCCGAGACTTTTCCATCAATAAAATCACGTGTAAATCCTCGAGTAAAAAGGACTGGGCTCATCACCTCTTCTTTTTCATCTAGGTTAAAATGATCTTTGAAGAGGACTACATCTTTATCAACATGAATTCCTGTGTCTATCTCTACATGTTCTTGACCGATCGGCTTAATGAATCCGACTTTTTTATGTCGTTTCATGAGTCCTGAGACAAGCCCTAAACACGTGGTTGTTTTTCCAACATGTTGTCCTGTTGCTGCAACAAAAAAAGCGGGCTTAGTCATACAAAAACCTCTCTGGGAAGGAGGGTACGAAGGACCTCTTTCGTTTCGACAAAAATTTCCTCATCATCTTTGAGTGCTTCCATTTCTTCTAGGCTAAACCAACGAATAGGGTCTTCGGAGACGGGTGTTTGATTTCCTATGGGCTTCCCGATATAGATCAAATCCATATGTTGATGGGCTGGGACTTCGTTATGCTCAGGAATTTCTTCCATTAAACAGAGGTAAGGGCGCTCAAAACTCTTGGCATTCCAACGATCAATCCAGACATTTTCCTCATGGATGAAGCTGAACTCAAGCCCTGTTTCTTCTAAAACTTCTCTTCGAGCGGCCATAGGAGGAGACTCATTGGCTTCAACGTGTCCACCTGGAGGGAGCCACTTCTTTAGTTTGGGGTGAAAAAGAAGAAGAACTCGCTTATCGTTTAGTAAGTAAACTGTTGTCGTAAAGTGTCGTTTCATAAAAAAGGGTCCATTCTTTGCTGCTCTGCTCTCCTGTGGGGAACCGTTACACCAGGCGCCAGCTGTGTTGCACTGGGGCAGTTTTTTGGAAATAACAGTTGCATCTTCTACTACAATTCCCACGTATCACTAAAGGTTAGTCATGTAATGCATTCTTATTCATGGGTTTTCTTCAAGAATTTTTTGCCGCCTTCTTCGAGAATTTCAAGATTAACACGGATACTACTGCGCGAAGCAACTGATATTAACAAAGTGCAGATGGCAGGAATGGTTTTTCTTTTTTTCCAATGATTTTGCCTTTATCGGTTTTTTCGACGCTAAGCTCTATAATGAGAGTATGAGTACTTCCAATTTCATTTCTCTTACCTTTGTCGGCGCTGTCTACGAGATTTTTAACGATGTGCTCTAAAAATTCTTTCATTTTCCGATCCTTAAGGTTGAGATTTTCCATACGCAGCTATCATTTATGCATTTACTATAATCAAATACAAAGATATGAATCTATATTTTTAATAAATGACTTGAGATCTTTTAGAGTCAATTCAATTTCTATAAAAGTAAGAAAAAGATTTGAATTTCATTGCTTTTTTGACCTTTTTTCCAGGAACCTATCCAATTAAATACCCTAACCACATATAGATGAGCCCGAGCTTGCTAAAAGCTTCGCATAAACCCGCCAACCGCTCCCATCGCATCAGAAGCCTTCGAACCGTCCGTTTTAACCAAGAAAACGCTCTCTCAATACCCCATCTTTTTTGTTTGCACCTAAAAAACTCAGCGACTTTTGCTGCACTTATCTTCACAGTTCTATTTTTTTTGTACCCTATCACTGGTAAATATCCCTTGTTGAAGAGTTGCTCTCGGAAGATACCTCCCTCATAACCTTTAGCTGCTTCACAGATGGTTAGGTTTTTGCTAGTCTTGAGCTGTATTACAACCATTTGATCGAGCCTTATCAAGGCTTGATGGCGCTCATCGCCTTTGGCAGAGGTGTTTGTCATCCATAAAGGGAGCCCTTTTCGATCAACGAGTAGATGGATAAGGCTCCTTTTCCCTTTGTATCCATGTTCAACCTCTTCACCTCTTCTTGGGACTGGGGAAAAAGAGGCGTCTACAGCGATCTGTCCCCTATCTATTTTCCCATTGCAAGACCCTTTTGTAAAAGACCACGCAAAACCCTATCGTAAACGTCAGCTTCTTGCAATTGTTTGAGCCATTTATGAGCTGTTGATCTAGGAACATAGCGACTAGGGTTTATAGGGAGGTCTTTCCATCGACAACCAGGAACAATAACACACAGTATCGAGTTCCAGACCTTTCTCCGATCACTTCTAGGGGTACTCCTCTTTAAAGGGGGAGTCCAACTCATAAGTTCTTGTATAAGAAACCACTGTCTATCTGATAACTCTAAAAATGCTTGCGCTCCTATGCATCTCCTGCTAAAAAACAGAAAACATTTTACTAAATCAATGATTTAGTTGGATAGGTTCATAGAGATTATGTTACCAGAACCCTCGACAAAAAAATCCTTACTTGGAACAGTCCGCTTCTTCAAAGAGCATCACAGTCCTTTAGGGGCGCTGCAGAAGCTATGATCGGAGGTATAGCATTAGGAAGCAGAGGCATTGGAGCTTTCTGTTGGAGGTCTAGTCATGGCTCATGGCTTAGATCATTTTTTCACAGGATTGCAAACAGCACTTTTTGTAGGCTCAAGAGATAGCGTAACCAGTCAGCTTTTACAAGCGATTAGCCTTTAATATCGAAATGCTTTTGGAGGCCCTTTTTATTTTTTTCCTTGAAAATTGACTGTATCAATTGAAATTGCAAACTATCACCCATTTTATTGAGCCGCTTGCTTTGCCTGCATTAGCTGTTCGTTATATAGCTTGAGGTTATCGTAAAGAGCTTGAGAGCGGCGCAAGAGTTCAGCAAAGTCTTTTTGGAAGAGATTTGTCTCGAAAATTCTGTCCCGTTCTGGACTATTTTCAGCGCGATCTACGACCATGGATAAGCGCGACATCGAGGTATTGATAAGATCGACTTCTTTGTTGAAGTAGTTGCGGAAATTTTGAGGAGTCTTTAAGGCGTTCAAAAGGGTTGCTTGCTTTAGGCGGGTTCGTTGCCATTCTTTATTCAGGTTAAAGAGAAATCCATAATGATTTACATCATTCATCATTGTATCAACCTTACTTAGAATTGCTGTGACTCGAAGATACGTATCATCAGTGAAAAGCTTTCCGATCGTCCCTTTCCTATGGGCAATATTTTCCATCAATTGTTCAAAACAAGAAGAGGCGTTGCAGGCACTTCTCATTGTAATTCCAAGATTGTTGAAGACATCATCGGCATTCATTTGATCAAAGGCGCACTGAACCTCTTGCATGGCGGCAGAAAAATTCTGGATTCCTACTTTCACTTCGTCAACGAGATGACTTTTGTTTACCTGCCCAAGAGCAATCGAAGCTTCATACATCGCATCATTGAAAGATTGAATAGCTGCACCTAACTCTTGCCCATTTTGATCAATCCAAGCAATCACTTTATCGAGAGTTTTTTCGACTTTATCAGAGAGCTGAGACAGTTCGTTAAAAGCACTTTCAAAAGGATCGACCGATTCTGCGTAAACAGGAGTAGTAGCTGTAATCAATGCTGGTTTGATTCCTTTAGGAGGAGAACGGGGAATAATAGCGACCGATTTTTCACCAAGCAGTCCCGATGTTTGAACAGTAATTTCGTCTGTATTATAGACACGGACACTTGAATCGACATGAAGAGTGAGTTGGTAAAAGTAGACTTGTCCTAGTTCATCTGTCGGTTGTTCTCGCGCCTGTTTGATTTGTTCAATAGCAACGACCTCTCCAACAGGCTTTCCAGCAAACATGACTCTTGTTCCAATAGAAAGGCCGTTGATATTGGAAAAACGGACAACGATGATTTCTTCTCCATCTCCAACGCTGGGCTCAAGAAAAAGGAGAGTTCCAACAATCAGTGCACAGGCAACGACGACAAATAGGCCAATGAGCATGTTTTTCGTGTAATCAATCATCCTTTTTTCTCTCAAAAGTCCTCGGAGCGCCCGCTATTATTTTTCTTAAAAACTCTATCACAGGGTCATCAATCTTTAAAAAGGCATCTGGTGTATCGATATACGCGATTTTACCCTCTTTGTGCAGAGATAATCGATCACCGACGTGCAAGGCAGAGACAATATCATGGGTAACAACAATACTTGTTGCTTGAAGCTCCTTCTGTGTTTTAACGATGAGCTCATTAATTTGCATAGCAGTGATTGGATCAAGACCTGTTGTTGGTTCATCATACAATAAATATTTTGGGCGGTAAACAATTAACCGTGCAAGACCTGCTCTTTTACGCATTCCACCTGAAAGATCAGATGGCATCTTCTTTTGTGTTCCTTCGAGATCAACCATTCGAAGGGCTGCATCAACTCTGTCTTGGATTTCACTTTTGGAGTACTTTTTGCCTTGATCTAAGTTTCCATGTTGTTCTAGGAAAAAACCCGTGTTGTCCTCGATATTCATCGAGTCAAAAAGAGCTGCGCCTTGGAAAAGCATTCCCATATGACGCACCGCAGAGCACCTTTTTTCCCCATAAAGATCAGAAACTCTGATCCCATCAACTTCTATAGACCCGCGATCTGGATGGGCAATTCCAATGATATGTTTCAGTAAGACACTTTTTCCCACTCCTGAGCGGCCAAGAATGACAACAGTTTCTCCAGTATTCACTTTTAATGAGAGCCCTTTTAATACCTGGTTTTCTTTGTAAGCTTTCCAAAGGTCTTCAATCTCGATCATGAGAACCACCCTGTAGCATTTTTAAGTATATTGAGCCCCAAAGTAATCAAGAAATTTGTGAAAAGGATAAAAGTATAGCAAACAACAACGCTATTTGTTGTAGCGCGTCCCACTCCTTCGGCTCCTCCAGAAGTGCGTATTCCCTTAAAGCAAGAAATGGTAACGATCAGAACCCCAAAGAAGAAAGCTTTTACGATTCCAATCAACAGGTCAAAATTCGTAATATAAATAGGCATGGGATCAAAATAGGTCGTCGGGGACATTCTAAAGTAGAAGACTGCAATCAAGTATCCGCCATAAATTCCCATGAAAATGCTAAATACAGTGAGAAGGGGCATCATGATCATTCCCGAAAGAAACCGGGGTGCCATTAGATAGCGGTGCGGATTGACGGCCATTGTTTGCAAGGCATCGATCTGTTCTGTGACTCGCATGGTTCCAAGCTCTGCGCACATAGCAGCGCCAACGCGTCCTGTGACCATGAAAGCGGTTAAAACAGGACCAAGCTCAGTAATCATCGATTTGCCTACCATCAGTCCTGTTGCTCCTACTAGCCCTTTATCGCTGAGTTGAAAAAAAGACTGTGCTGCTAAGACAAGTCCCGTGGAAAATCCAGTCACCGCGACAACCGGCAAGGATAAGACTCCCATATTATAGAGTTGCTCTCGTATTAGGGCCCAACTAGGAGGACGTCTAACTGTTGCAACAATCACTTCCCGAATTAAAGTGACAAATTCGCCTATTGCTGTAAGAAAATTAAGCTTACTGACCAAAAAATGCATAAGTTGGCATCTTATAAAAATATTCTTTTTCAGCATAGGTTCACGGCAAGTTTATCTTTGGGAATACAATCAATACCCCCCAGTAGTCTGCGATAGAATACTGCATCCTTTATAATGTTTCAGTTTTTCCTACGGACATGTTGCCCTTCTCGCGTCATGAATGATCCACAGAATCTGTTTATTTAGCACCACTCTTATCTTTTTTAGTAAGATGAAAAGACTCTTTTTCTTCCTTGTCCACCTTGCTTAAAGCCGCACCCCCCATTCCAAAAAGTAAGGCTGCAACTGTGACAACAGGTCCTAAATAAGGGAGGGTCGTAAGAATGAAGTAGGCAATCAGACCAAATGAAAAGTAGAGACGGCGGTGTTTTTTGAATTCCAATGCACGAAAAATGTGCGTAGAAAGCCAAAGAATAGAAAAGACTTTAGCAGTGTAGAGACCTACAACTGTCAGTGAAAGAAGAGCTAAGGCAAAAGGGACTCCTAAAATTGTAATGAGCAAAACAAGCATTGTAATGGGTAAAAGAACAAGAAGGACAATTCCAGCAACAAGGGATTGCGCAGGTTTTGCATTCAGTGTTTTAATTGTCCGTTTAATTCGGTGGGGAAAGTAGCGGATCATGACCAACCCAATGATAAAACTATAGAAAAAGTTCATCAGAAGAGCCGCAAGTTTGGAACCAATCTTTAGCCCTTTTAGTAGCTTGCTATGAAAAAATTCATAGAAAAACGAAGGATGGTGAACCACACCCCCTTTTACCTTTGCATTGGGATCAACAAGAGCATTTTTATTGCTCCAATATTCTAATGCCCCATCAATTATGACTTTTGATGTCAAACGAAGCTGACCGACATAAGCAGTCACTTTGCCCCGAATCCCATCAGAGATTCTAACGTTCGAAGAGTAGAGACGCACATTATTTCCGACTCTCGATTCTAAATCCGTATTTCCTGAAACAATGACAGCGTTTCTTCCGATCGTTGAAGAAGGACTCAGTTCAATCGTAGCCGTTACCGCGGTAATGTTTTGTCCAATTTGGCCCGTAATCAATGCCTGTCCTCCAATCAGCCTTACATTCTTTGTGACTTTTCCTGAAATCTCAATACTTCCCCCAGCGACTAAAACATCCCCGTTGACAACCCCATCGATAAAGATTTGTCCCCCTAAAACGTAGACATCCCCATTCACTGTGCCTGAAATTTCAACCGTTCGTCCATTGGCAAAATAGTCATTATTTACAACAGCATTACTGGAAAGAACGATGATCTCTCCTTGATCCTGCTCTTTTGTGTCCGCAGCAAAAAGATGACTGCAAAAAAAAAGAAAAATTAAAGTGAGACTGCGTAACGCCATTTCGCTTGTTTTCGCTCCTTAAATAGCTGCATTTGCCTTTGGACAGCTTTTTCGACCACATTTTCACATAGAATGATTTCTTTTTCACCATTTCCAATCTGATCGATATTATAGAGCTTTAGATTGGGATGCTTTCCTAGCTCTGGGTCAACGTTTCTAGGAATACTTAAATCGAAAAGAAGGGTTTCTTGCAAAGGACGCATCGATTTTTCAAGAATATGGTTTTTATGATACGTCCCACAAATCACAACATCATACATATCCCAGTTTTCTAAGACATCCCAGTTTTCTACAGAAAGTTTAGGGAATTCCCCTTTTTTCATTCGGGTACATAATGTCAGGTTTTTCGCTCCTCTAAGTTGAAAAAAAGAAATGAGTTTTCGATTAATTGCAGAATTCCCAACAAAAAGAACTTGGGACTCTTCTATAGGTCTTTCATTTTCTTCTAAAATCTCTTGGATTATGCAAGGGAGCTCTTTTCCTTTGTTCGCCATTAAAAATGAACTTCGCAGCTCTTTTCCAATCTTCAACCCTTTCTGAAAAAGATAATGGATCTCATGAGGAAGTTTTCGGTTTCCTCGGGCATTTTCATAGGCAAGTTTGACTTGCCGCTGAATATCACTTTCGCCAAAAATCGCACTGTCTAATCCGGAAACAACCTTTCCTAAATGGTTGAAGCAATCGTGAGCAAAATAGGAATAGAGTGCATGCTCAAAACTTTCTTCCATCTCTTCTCTTAAAAGAGAGAAGATTTCCATTTGGGTTTCTGCTAAACTTTGCGCACAAAAGTAGAATTCTGTTCGATTGCATGTCAATAAAAGGACGCCTTCTTTTTTTTCAAAAGCTTTTTGAAAAGCTCTCGCAAGAGCCTCCCTTAATGGAAGTTTTGAGGATTTATGATTGATTCCAACGATTCCCACTTGCATGTTCATTGATGTATAGGGAATCGCGATTAAGGTGTAAACAATTCTTGACGAATTAAGTGATCGTCAAATCCCTTTCTTCTTAAAAAGCGGTACAGGCGTTCTTTGACTTTGATATCATTTAACTCACCTTTCTTTGTTTTTTTTGTAATCCAACTCTTAATCGTTACTCGTTGCTCTTCATCGGTTACTCTTTCTCGCACCATTTCTTGCAAGTCTGGCGCTTTTTGCTGAAGCTTATAAGCTATCCCCTGAGGCCCCAATCCCCTCCTTTTTTGGCGAGCAATGAATAGCTTGCCTTCCCTCTGATCGTCCAAATACCCGAGTTTTTCACACTCTTCGAGGATCTTTTCAATTGCTCCCGAAACAATCTTATATCTTTTGAGCTTCGTTCTAAGCTCTGATTTTACATGCCCTCTTAGGGCCAATAACTTGTAAACAATCCCACGGGCAAGTTTACTGTCAGTTTTTAAGAGTAAATCACTTAACTCTTTTTTCGATTGACATTGAAAAATTTCTTGTAAGTAGTTCTTGTACAAATTTTTATGGATTTCTTTCCAAAGCTCTCCATCGACCCAAAGCTCACTAAAACACTTACTTTCAATAATCTCTATATCCATTAAACCTGAACAAAAGTTGCAAAATTCATTCATTATAGGTATAATGATATTAGAGATTCATAAATATATGTTTGCAAGAGGAAAAATATGGTGGAACCAAGTGATAGCATTTCAGCTTCTACTCCCATAAGTTCACAATATGAAGATTCTCATTTTAGCCAAGAATCTATTATCTATCAGCTTGAAATGGCAAATGCTATGGAAAGTATCATAGACCTAATGAACGAGATCCAACAACAAGAGAAACAAAACGCTCAAGAAACGGGACAACCTAATTCTCCACTGACTCCATTTTAAGACAGCTAACAGTGATGACTGATCAAGCCTTCGCAATGCGAAGGCTTTTTTTTTGACTTTTGAACCGGTAAGAGTTATTTAGAGTTGAAAGAGGAAGAAAAATGATGAAAAGCATACCGGGCGTTGGCGGTCCAGGGCATGTTCCACAGCAACCTTCAGAGCAACCAGAAACAGATCTCAATCAGACAGCTGCAACTGATCTATTTAACGACCTTATCCAAAAGCTCTCTTCTTTGATAAGTGAAGCTAAGTTAGGAGGAAAAAGTCATGGTTAGTGGTATCTCAGGGCCAGATGAGGCCGATTCTACTCAAGCAGAAAATGCCCCTAAGCAAGTCCAAACCAAGATGATGGATATGTATACGCCTGATAAGGCTCCTGGGTTTGCTACAATGCTTGAATACTGGTTCCCGGGGGAGGTCACTTCACAAATGGTGATGGGCTTTGAACAAGGTGTGATGCAAATGATCTCGAATAGTATTAACGAGGCCAAAGCGCAGCATAAGAAAGTCCAAGAAGAGGTCCAAAGGCGGATCAAAGAAGGCTAATCTTTATCGACTCCTCTATTTCCCTGTCGGAGCCAGTCTGGTTGGGAAATATTGTCATGCAAAACCGCAACCTCACATTTTCCGAGGCCAGTAGTTTGCTAAGGTTTTGTCTCCCGTTCCCTTGATGCCGCCGCTACGGGCGCAATAACTTTTTTTGCGTGCTGATTGATTCTTCTTTATCATACTTTATTAAATGGAAATGTAGGGTCGTGCATATGAAGCGTCTATATATCCTTCCCCAAAATTTTATTGTAATGACTGTCTCCAACCCCATGAAATTTAAGCACACACTCTCCCAGGCCTTAGGATCCTGTAGAAAGGTTAGGAAAAGAATAATTATTCGCAAATGCGAATCACTTCTCCATCTGCTATATCCTTAACCTTCCCATAATGTTATTTTTTTCCTACGGATAGGCTCGGTAATACCAGATCAATATTTAAAAACTTTACAGGGATGTCCTAATACTTTCCTAATTCTATCTCATGATCTCCACTTAATAGTCGGCAATCATAGGCTTTATCATCAACAATTAATGG
>JASJDV010000031.1 GCA_030064985.1 Simkaniaceae bacterium
ATCAGGGGAGAAGAGGTCAAGGCATACCGCGAAGAGGATAACGTCGATCCGAAGTCAAAAATCGAAACCTATGGAGCTGTTCGTCTGTTTGTGGACAATTGGCGTTGGGACGGAGTGCCCTTTTATCTCCGCGGGGCAAAGCGTTTACCCAAGCGAGCGACTGAAATTGCTGTGACTTTTAAGCATCCTCCAGGGGGGCTCTTCCAAGAGCATGGACAAAAACAGCCGTCCAATGTCCTTGCTATCCGGATTCAACCAAATGAAGGGATTGCTTTAAAAATGAACTGTAAAGTGCCCGGTCCAAATAGCCCTATCCAGCCTGTTAAAATGGATTTTCGTTATGGAGCCTTCTTCGGTTTAACTCCGCCAGATGCTTATGAACGTTTGATTTGTGATTGCATTGCTGGAGATAGTACACTCTTTGCGCGTCAAGACGAAGTCTTTCATTCCTGGCAATTTTTTACTCCTCTTCTAGAGCACTGGGCAGATACCGAGCCTAACGATTTTCCCAATTATGCTTCAGGAAGTTGGGGCCCTAAGATCTCTGATGAACTACTTGCGTGTGATGGTCGGGAATGGCGCTTAATTTAATTTTTTATTGAAAGGTCTCAAAAAAAAAGAAGAAGATCATTGAAAAAAGCCCTTTGTTAGGGCAAAGCGCTAGGTTATTATGGTTAATACAATTCACCCAGCAGATATTGAAACGGAGCTCGAGAAGATCTGGGATTCTCTTCAGGGAACCAACAAAATGCGGGCTTGCCTTTTCAACCTCATTATTTACGCAAAAAAATCGCAACGTCTGGGATATCTGAACGAAATGGCGCAAAAAATTATTCAGAAGTTTCCCTGTCGCATAATTTTTGTGACCTACGACGAAGCGTGCTTTAGCCGCGAGCTTAAAACAGCAGTTTCTGTCATGACAGCAGATAAAGGAGATTATGAGATTGCTTGTGATCTCATTGAAGTTGAGGTTTGCAATAGAGAGCATCCCAAAGTCCCTTTTGTGATCCTTCCTCATATTCTGCCAGATCTGCCGATCTATCTTGTTCATGCAGATGATCCAACCTTTGACAACCCTATCGCCCAAAAATTAGAATATCTAGCCCACCGCATTATCTTTGATTCAGAAGTAGCTTGCGATCTTCCAGCCTACGCAAAAGCTGTTCTTAGCCACAGTGAGCGTTGCCGCGCTGATGTTGCAGATTTAAACTGGGCACGCACTGAAGGGTGGCGACAACTTTTTGCCAGTGTTTTCAAAGGAAAAGAGTGTCTTGAAGATATCAAGCAGACAAAAAAAATGCAGATGCACTGCACTTCCCGAGATATTGACTCCCTTTCCCACACCAATGTTCAGGCAATTTATCTCCAAGCTTGGCTTTCTGTTCAACTTGGGTGGACATTAAAAAAAGTAGCCAAGGGCTTAAACTTTCAGTATGAAAGTGAATGTGGACTAATCGACATAGAACTTATCCCAGGCAAAATGCATACTATTTCTTCCAGAAGAATTTTATCGATCAAAATCTCCACTAATCGAGACGTTGAATATAACTTTAGACGAAAAGAAAACTATCCTCATCATGTGGTGATCGAAAAATCGAGCATTGAGCTCTGCACCCTTCCGACCAACTATGTTCTAGACAAAGATCTTTCAGGACAATCTCTTGTGAAAGAAATCTGTCATAAAGGAACGAGTACCCATTACATCAAAGTTCTTCAACTTCTTGCTAAAATTAACACCGAGTGCTTTTACAATGAGTCATAACCCTCATTTTTTTTCGTGGGATGAAAGGCGAGACATTGCTTGTCCAGGAAATAGAGAAGTAACGCTTACCTTTGCTGTTGAACATTTTATTCATTGCGGCAAGGAAGCGATGAAAAACCATGAGTTTTTCGCTGTTGCCCTTTCTGGAGGTTCAACTCCGAAAGCTATTTTTGAAAAGCTCTCATCGATCCGCCATGCCAGTGAATTAGATTGGAGCAAAGTGCTCCTTTTTTGGGGAGATGAACGCGCTGTTCCCCCTACAGATCTAGAAAGTAACTTTCGAATGGCAATGGATGCAGGGCTAAAAACACTTTCAATGCCGCAAGAGCATGTTTTTAGAATGGAAGCAGAAGGAAGCATTGAAGCAAACGCTCGCGCTTACCAAGCAAAAATAAAAGAAGTTTTAGGACCACGCCCCTTTGATCTCGTTATGCTTGGTATGGGTGAAGACGCTCATACAGCTTCTCTTTTTCCGGGAACAAAAGCCCTTGAGGAAACAATAGCCCTTGTTGTTGCCAACGAAGTCCCACAAAAAAAGACCTGGCGCATGACCCTCACTTATCCTTGTATTAATCGAGCAAAAAATATTGTGCTTTATGTTTTAGGAGAGTCAAAAGCCCCTATGGTCCAAGAGGTCTTTTTGGAAAAACATGACCCTCCCTATCCCGTATCCTTGATCGGTCGCCCAGGCAATAAGGCGCTTTGGGTCCTTGATTCAGAATCTGGCAAGCCCCTACTTAATTCTAAAACCAACATGTTATAGATAGGCTCTAGACCAGCAAAATGAACAAGAATCTGTTGTTTTGCTATGAAATTCGGTGGGTTAGGTAAGTATAAAATCAGAAAAATTTTAGAGGTCTTTTGTAGCGACCTAAATGCCTCAGTTGCAGCTCAGAATTTAGGGTTCAATCGCAACACGGTGAACAGATACTCCAATCTCTTTAGAGCAACACTCCTCTTCCTTCAGAAAGAACTGGGTGTTTTCGAAGTAATGGAAAATCGCATGTGAATTTAGGTGCAACTACAGACATGAAAACATAGAGCAAAGAGCTCTAAAAATTATGAAGAGATCAAGAATTTGCTAGTCTATAGCTATCCTAATTATACCTCGGCTAAATAGTTCCTCACAACTATGGGCATCAATATTTTCAAGCTAAGGAGCCATATTTTCTATGACATAAGCTGTTATATCAGTTATGCTCTTACGCAAAAAAGAGTTGAAATATTCTCCCTTCAATTTTAAAGAAAAAATAGAGTCGATTTATTGAATAGAGTTTTATATTTAGTTGATAATGATTTTATTGTGCAGGATTTTGACTCTATTGTTTCAGGCGTAAATTTTCAATACAACAGGAAGGCTCCTCCTTCTATCCCTTTACTTAAAGAAGTATTAAATGATTTATATTCTTCTGAGTGTGAGGAAGAATTTATTAAAAAATTAGAGTTTTTTATGGCTAAAGAAATAGCTTCGACGTGACAAATAGTCGCTAATATGAGAGCATCACGGGCGATGAATACAAAACTTTATGATGATCAGCTTATAGTTATAACAGGGGCTGCCGGATTTATTGGTTCGGGAGTTGTCCGCCATCTCAATGATAAAGGCTATTCCAATCTTTTACTTGTCGATGACTACCGTCAATCGATCAAGTGGAAAAACCTTCGGAATAAAAGATTCATTGATTTTGTTTCCCGCGGTGAAATTTTTGACTTTTTAGAGGGGCGGGAACAAGAGGTGGAAGCTTTTGTTCACTTAGGTGCCTGCTCAAGCACAGTCGAAACCGATGGGGACTACTTTATGAAAACCAATTACCGGTTTTCAGTGAAACTTGCAGAGTACGCATTAAAAAATGATCACCGCTTTATTTATGCATCATCAGCAGCCACTTATGGAGATGGATCACTAGGGTTTATGGACAATGAGTCAAAACTGGATACTTTAAGTCCCTTAAGTATCTATGGGTTTTCCAAGCAGATGTTTGACAAATGGCTTCAGGAACAAGGGGTTTTAAATAAAGTTGTCGGACTCAAATACTTCAATATCTTTGGCCCGAATGAGTACCATAAAGGACGGATGGGATCGATGGTCATGCATATGACCAATCAAATTCAAAAAACAGGAAAGGTTCGCTTATTTAAGTCCTCAGAACCTGAAAAGTTTGGTGACGGGGATCAGTGTCGTGATTTTTATTATATAAAAGATGCGGTTAAAATGACGACATTCTTTCTCGATCATCCTATTTGCGGTCTTTTTAATGTAGGGAGTGGACAGGCAAATACATGGAATGCAATGGCCAGAAATGTCTTTAAAGCTTTAGGAAAGATAGAAAATATCGACTATGTCCCAATCCAGGAAGATCTTTTGGGGAAGTATCAAAACTATACCTGCGCTGATATGAACAAATTTCAAAGTGCGATCAAAGCAAAAAATTTATCATTCAACAACGACTACACCTTTGATAGTGCAATCGAAGACTATGTTAAAAACTATCTCGTTAAGGCTGCAAGATGGTAAAACTTCTCAGCTCTTTTAGCCGCCTGAAACCTGCCAAGGTGTTAGTGCTTGGAGACTTTATGCTTGATACCTACACCACAGGACGAGTCCAAAGAATTTCTCCTGAGGCTCCAGTCCCCATCCTTCACGTTCAAAAAACAGAAGATCTTCCAGGTGGAGCAGGAAATGTTGTTCTCAATCTTAAAGCCCTAGGAGCAGATGTCGTTGCAGTGGGGCGTATTGGAGATGATGATGAGGGAGCGCGTCTTAAACAACTTTTTGAAAAAGAAGAGGTCGATACTTCAGGTCTTTTTATTCAAAAGGGGATCACGACCCCTTTAAAAAATCGTTTGATTGCCGATGCTCAACAGTTGATTCGCGTTGATCAAGAATGCATCACCCCTCTCTCATCTGAAATAGAAGAAAAGGTGCTGATTTATATCGCTGAAATAGCGTATCAGATCAAAGTGATTGCAATTTCAGATTATGCTAAAGGATTTCTTTCAAAGTCACTATTGCAAGCAGTCATTGATTTAGCTAGAGGGCGGGAGATCCCTACGATTGTTGATCCCAAAGGGGATGATTTTTCTAAATATCGAGGAGCGACGATGATTAAGCCCAACTATAAAGAAGCAGTCGCTGCTTCACAACTTCCCAGTGATGCAAATCTCGATACAATCGGTCATGCACTTCTTTCTCAAACCGCTTCGGAAATGATCATGGTGACCCGTTCAGAAAAGGGAATCTCTCTCTTTAAGAGAAATTCTGACCGGTTTGATTTTCCCGTGAAGTCTAACGAGGTCAAAGATGTGACAGGAGCAGGAGATACCGTTTTAGCAATGACAACCATGGCTTTTGCGTCAGGACTTTCCCTTGAGGAAGGACTGGAGCTCTCTAATATCGCGGCAGGAATTGCCACGGAGCGTTTGGGTTGCGTTCATGTCTCTCTTTCAGAACTTGCTGAACGTCTATTAGAAATAAATGTCAGTAACAAAATATTTGATGAAGATCACCTATTTGCTCTGGAGCAAGCATTGGAAGGAAAAAAGCTGACAATTCTTGGAATCAATACTGAAGAGGGGGTTTCAAGCGGTCTTTTTTCTCGCATTCAAAAGCTTTCTAAACAGTCAGCTGATGAAAGGCTTATGATTTATTTGATCGATTCTGATCCCGCTCAAGATTCTCTCTCACTTCTCTCTTCGCTCCAAGAGGTACATTTCATTGTCATTCAATCAGATAGCTTAACAAGTCTCACTGAAAAAGTACATCCAAATAAAGTATATATACTCAATAGTGATGGAACCTTAAATAACGTTTCTCACCTAAACGCTCTTTTGATGTAACCTCCCCATCCGTTCAAAATGTTTGCCATAAGTAACAAAAATTTGAAAATTATGGAATCTGATAATTGTCGGCTTATTTCCCCGAGTATTCTATCCGAAAGATATCACGTATCCCTTGCAGGAGCCTAGGCACAGGCCAAAGTTGTCTAAATGATTGTACGCAAAGCCGCTGGCCTCTTGTAGATGCTTACTGCAAGCGACAGGTCATTTTCATACATTGGTTTAGAAGCTCATTCCTTAGAAGGGGTTAGAAGTGTTACTCGTGGAATAACTTCTCTGTGACTTATATCCGCTTGAGGCAGCGGATTACATTTCGCGCAAGCGCTTAATTCTCATTTCAAGGGGAGGGTGCGTTGCAAAACACTTTAAAAAGCCTCTTTTTATAGAAGATGAAATCATTAAAGCATTGAGTGCATTTTTTTTATTAGAAGCTGAAACGTGATTCAGTCGCAGTCTTTCTAAAGCAGCGATCATCTGTTCTTTGCGCGTGAGGATGGCTCCTCCACGGTCTGCGCGAAATTCTCTCCACCTTGAAAAGGTACAAATCAGCAGTGATCCTAGGATCATAAAGACGCCTTCAAACAGCATTGTAAAGAGATAATAGTTTACATAAGAAGAGCGAGAGTTATTGGGTCGTCCTACTTTTGTGACGGCATAAGCTAAAACACGTGCTAAGAACAGCACAAAAGCGTTGACGACTCCCTGAATTAAGGTCATTGTGACCATATCACCATTGGAGATATGAGAGATTTCATGAGCGAGCACCGCTTCTAATTCATATTTTTCCATTTTAGCAAGAAGACCTGTTGATACGGCAACAAGGGAGCATTTTTTGGTCGGACCTGTTGCAAAGGCATTCATTTGTGTAGAATCGAAGATTCCAACTTCTGGAATGTCTGGGAGATTTGCATCGCGTGCTAAGCGTGCTACCATGTGGTAGAGGTCTGATTGAGGTCCATTAGGAGTAACCAATTGAATGCGCATCATCCATTTTGCCATTTTTCGCGACAGGGCAAGAGAAATCAAAGCGCCAACTATTCCCCAGATCAAACAGAAAATCAAAAGTGCTTGTAAATCAAGACCGTGAGAATTGAGATAGGGTCTTAGATTTAAAAGAGACAAAACGGCAGAAATCGTTAAAACAACTAAGCAGTTAACAGCAAGAAAAAGAAAGATTCGTTTAAACATTTTGGGCTCATTCAGTTTTTCCCAACAATATCACTTCTTCACCATTTTTATCCATAGTTATAACCGAAAGAATATTTTAATTAATAAAGTTTCCAAGTTTGATTGCATATAAATAGGTTATGTGCAAAAAATACACCATTTAGTTGATTTAAGAGTTCAATGATTAAAATGTCAAAAGTAGTTTACCCAAATTTTGAAATTGGAAATATTTCTAAATTAAAAGAAGCCCTTTCAAGTGAGGAGCTTTCTTTTGTATTAATCACCTGTTCAAAGCCTTCGAAAGAAGGCAAGATGACTGTTGAAATGGAGTATGAGGGAGATCGAGATTTAATCGCTTACCTCATGAAAAGTGCAGAAAGCTATTTTGTTTAAATTCCAATCTTTTGTACTCTGACTTCTAAGAATGCAAAGGACAAATAATGTTGGATGACTATAGCGCCTGGTTTGAGAAAAACGAAGCCAAGCTCTTAGAAAACTTTTTTACCTTTCTTAGGTTTCCTAGTGTCAGTACAGATCCCACCCATAGAAACGATCTTCTTGCTTGCAAAGACTGGCTCCATGCTTACATGGAATCCATTGGACTCAAAGTAGAAATTTGGGAAACTTCAGGACACCCTACTGTTTTTGGAAGTTATGAGCAGGGCGGAGGCCCAACCCTTCTTTTTTATGGTCATTATGATGTGCAACCTGCTCCTCCTTTAGATGAATGGAAAAGCCCTCCTTTCGAACCTGAAATTCGCGAGCGTGTTGTGTATGCAAGAGGGGCAATCGATAATAAAGGACAAGGGTTTTATACACTGGCTGCGATCCAGGCTTTTCTTGAGTGCGCCAAAGAAAAAAACATCAATATCAAAGTGTTGATCGAAGGGGAGGAAGAAATCGGTAGTCCTGGTCTTGAGGGAATTTTACCTGACAAAAGAAAAAAGCTAGCAGCGGATCATATCTTTATTGTCGATGCAGCCATGTATGCAAAAGGAATTCCGGCTGTGACTTTAGGAATCCGTGGTGCTACAACCATCAATGTCACCGTTAAAAATAGCACCACTGATCTGCACTCTGGCGTTTATGGGGGAATTGTTTTAAATCCTGCACGGGCACTTGTAACCGCTTTAGGGAAGATGTGGAATGAAGAAGGCAAAATCTGCATTCCCAATTTTTATGAAGGGGTTAGAGCTTTATCGCAAGAAGAACATGATGCATTTGATTGGGACGTGGATCCAACAGACTGTGCTGCTCTATTTGATGTCAAGGCATTCAAAGGAGAAAAAGGCTTTTCCCTTCTCGAATCGAATTGGATTCGACCCACTTTAGAAATTAATGGAATGGAGAGTGGTTACACTGGAGAAGGTACTAAAACAATCATTCCTTCAAAAGCAATGGCTAAACTTTCTTGTCGTCTTGTTCCTAATCAAAATCCTGAGCATGTGATCTGCTCTATTGAGACTTTTTTGAAAAAAAACCTCGCTGAGGGTCTAGAGCTAAGTGTAGAAAAAGGGTTTGGAGCTCCGGCTTTTATGACCTCACCTCATTTTGAAACGGTTGAAAAAGCCTTGAAAGCCTACGAAGGAGTCTATCACACGAAATGTAGACGTCAACTTTGCGGGGCAACCATTCCAATAGCTGGAAGACTTTTTGAAGTTTGTGGAGGAGGATTAGTGATGATTGGGATGGGTCTTCAAACAGATAAGATACATGCTCCCAATGAATGTTTTAGTCTAGATCGTTTTAAAGAAGGCTTTTTGTCGATCACACAAATCTTAGAAATTTTCTCGAGCAGAGGTTTTCATGGCTCGAATGAATGAGATCCTTAAGGAGTGGACAAACTTTTCAGTGTCAGAAACAAACCCCCTTTTTTGGATGCTTTTGGGACCTCTTTTGGCCATGCTTACCTTGATTGTTGCGATTCCAAACTTTTCAAATTCTTATCTTCCTTTGATGACTGTGATAGGGTTTGTGGTTTGTTGGCGTTATCGAGTGAGTGGTTTTTTTCTCACCCTGGTGTTTTTTGTTTTTTATTTTGCTTTTCATTATTTTTTCGGCCCACAGGATACTTTTTTATGGAAAGTGGGTTGGGGCTGCTCATTTGCTTTGGGATTAACAATCGCTTTCTTATCGATGGAAGAGCTAAAGAGTTATTATACTAAGGAAAAAGAAGAAAAAGGAAAAGCTCTGAAAGAACTCCAAATCTCACTTCATAGCTTTCAGGAAAAAACAGCAACAGAAAAGCGCGTTTTAGAAAATGAGATCCATAACTTAAAAGAAGAGCTTTCCTCTTGTCGAGAAGAAGTGGAGGTTCTTTTAAGCCTCGTCGATGCAAGTCGGATTGAATCAGACAAATTTTATAAACAAAGTAAAACCCTTTCAGCAGAATCTATTGAGTTGCAGCGGGAACTAGAAGATTTAAAAATCGATTTAAAGCAGACGAAGGAAAAACTTACAGGCTTTGAAATCAAGCACCAAAAAGTTTCTACAATTGCTGATCAAAGACTCAAAGAATTAAATACTCTTCGTGTAAATCTCTATCAATCACGTCTTCTTACCGAAGAGTATCAAAAGCAAATTGAAAAAGCACGCGTCTATTTTAAGGCTAAACAAAAAGAGAAAAAGATAACATCTATTAAAGAAGCTCCTTCAATTCCCAAGAAAAATGAGGGAAACCTTGTTTTGAAAACGCTTGAAAAAGATAAAGGGATGATTAAAAAAGACTATGATCGAACGCTGAAAGAGTATCAACAGCTTAAAATAGCGTTTGATGCAGGCCATCTAAAGCTTCCAAAAGCCCCAGATAAAGCGCTTAGCGTTGAGATGAATCGTCTCGCTGCTCAAGTAAAGGAAAAGAAACAAAAGCTTGAACAGACCAAATCAGAGCTCATTAGTATTGAAAGAGAAATCTTTGTTACTAAAAAAGGACTCCAAGAAAAAGGATCTTTTGCTCATTAATTTTCACTAAAAAGTCCTCAGAGTAAATTTTCTCTCATAACTTCTCTGTGATCTTTGCGTCGCATTAAAACTAGGCAGGGGTGAGGATTTCGTAACTCTTATCAGTAATAAGGAGGGTATGTTCCCATTGAGCACTTGGCTTTCCATCAAGAGTACGAGCGGTCCAGTGATCATTAGGATCTATTTTTCCCTCCCGTACGCCTGCATTGATCATTGGTTCAATGGTAAAGGTCATTCCTGCAGCAAGGGAAATATCAATGGTATTGTAAGTATGGGGAATTTGGGGAGCTTCATGAAAATCCACACCAACACCGTGAGCGACAAACTGATTCACGACGGAACATCCTTGACTTGTCGCATAATCTTCAATCACTTGTCCGATTTCTGAAAGAAGGACTCCAGGCTGGAGAATTTTAATGGCACGCATCAGGCACTCGTAGGAAACATCGACAACTTTTTGCTTTTCTTCCGTTGTTTTACCTATCGTTACCATGGCACTACAGTCTCCATAGTATCCATTAAGAATGGAAGTGACATCGATATTCATGATATCACCTTTCATTAGGGGCTTTTCATTGGGGATTCCATGACAGATCACTTCATTAAGAGAGGTGCAGATTCCTTTGGGAAAGGGAGGGTGACCATAGCCTAAAGAAGCAGGGATAGCACCCGCTTGTTTATGAAGTTTCATGGCATAGTCATCAAGCTCTTGAGTCGTGACTCCTTCCTCTGCCTTTGCGCAAACTTTTTTCAAAATCGTTGCTGCAAGCTTTCCAGCTGCGCGAATTCCCTCAACTTGCTTGGGAGTTTTTAAGAGGATTTGATACTTCTTAAAGTAGGTCTCTTTCATGCTCTGAAAATCTTGAGGAGCGAGGAGCGGGTGGTGACATTTCTTCCACTTTTTTTTGCTTCCGCACCAGCAGGGATCATTTCTTGTGATCATAGTGATTCCTATTTGGAGAGGAATTATAGTGAAAAGAGCTATCGATGTCTAGCTACAATCTTAACACCTGACAAAATTCAAATATTTCCATAAGGGCTCGATTTTTCTGAGATAGATAATAGCTTCTAGAATGTATCTCAACCCTTGTTTGAAGTAAGAGAGAAGACTTCTTGCTTCTTTTTTTTT
>JASJDV010000030.1 GCA_030064985.1 Simkaniaceae bacterium
CATCGCCTTCATAGACATTGAGATAAGTAAAGGTAGGGCTATTGATTTGATGGGGCGAAATTCCTGTAATTTCTGAAGCGAGCCCTTTAGTCAAAGTGGTCTTCCCCGCACCTAAATCGCCGATTAAACAAATCATGGATCCAGGCTGAAGAGCGCAGGCGATTTTTCGCCCGATAGCCTCTGTTTCCTCAGATGATCCTGAAAAGTGCTTATTGATTTTCTTCGCTCCAGCGCTCAACGTGAGTTTTGAACGCATCGTGCTTACTCATTTCATCGACGAATCCAGAAATTTTAGAGTCATCGAGTTGTTCTTGGATAAAGGAGAGAAAGTGCTCTTCAATTGTAAACCGCTTCTGTCCTGGGACATCAACAAGCCCGATTGCCTTAAGCTGGTTTTTTTCAAAATCATCGATAACAGCTTTCTTACTATTGAAAAGTTTTCCAGTGACACCCGAAGAAAAAACGATTTTCGTAATCGGCTCGCGTCTTTTTTGGATGTAGTTCTTGATGACTTCGGGATCTTCTGACACAAAAAAGCGCTTGACTTTCATTCCATCGATGCGCTCTTTGTTTTCTGGACCGTTAGAGACCCAATTATAAATCGCATCTTGAGGATTGGGATCGGTATTATCTCCAAACACTTTTCCACTAAAGGGGCAGATGTAGATCTTTTGAGTCATTTCATTGATGGATTGTGTTCCGACCTGAATAATGATCTCGGTTTCACGCCAGAGCTTTCTTTCCTCTTCAAGCTTTTTTAAAAGTTGGGGTTTACTTTGAAAAATATCTTTTCTCTTAGGAAAAGTACAGGTTGGATGTTACGCTTTTTCTCTAGGAAGAAAAAATACGTGGTTAGGACATCAGCCTTTTTGTGTCTTTTAAGATAATCAATGAGAAGCTCTTTCAAACTTTTATTGATGACAGAGTGAGTCATTCTATAACTTCTTCATGCCCATTTAGTCTGCTAAGACTTAACCGAAATAATGATGATCTTCAAGCCTGCAGTTTATAGACCTTAGGAACCAGTCCCGCCTCAAAGCTATTTTTTATTCCACACTTTTTGTGATCTTTTGCAACCTTGTCTCATAGACAATCTGATCAAAAGAGGCTAAAAAATTGGTTCAAAAAACTGAAGAAATCAAATAAATTCTTCCATTCAAATAGCTTCTTCGTGTCTTGACAATTTCTAGAGGGGGGACGCATTATAACTAGTTATGGAAAATCTATCGGAAACCCTTCAAGCACAAGCAACAGTAATTTTAAAAGAAGTGGTTGGAGATTCCGCACCTAAGGCCGATGTAACACAGAGTACTAACCCGCAATTTGGTCACTATCAATGCAATTCTGCAATGAAAGTGGCAAAAAAGCTAAAAACCAATCCGCGCAAAATTGCAGAGGAAATGATTGAAAAATGGAAGCCTGATAGTGCCATTGAAAACCTCGAGGTTGCAGGCGCTGGTTTCATCAATATCACTTTGACAAAAAAGTTTTTATCCAAGCAGCTCACGCAAGTAGCTAGCGACTCTAGATTAGGTGTTCCACCTTTAAAAAAAGTACAGAAAGTGATTGTTGAATTTTCTTCTCCTAATGTGGCCAAACAGCTGCATGTGGGTCATCTTCGCTCTACGATTATTGGGGAAAGTTTAGCGCGTCTTTTTGCATTTTTAGGTCACCATGTTTTACGCCTGAACCATATTGGAGATTGGGGGACCCAATTTGGGATGCTCATTACCTATTTAAAGGAGTATGAGCCTGAAATCCTTTCTGGACACAAAGGTACAGATCTTTCTTCGCTTATGCACTGGTACCGAGAATCGAAAAAAGTTTTTGATGAGGATCCCGCATTTAAAAAACGGGCACAAGCTCAGGTTGTTAGTTTACAAGGAGGAGAAAAAAAAGCGGTTGCAGCTTGGGAAAAAATCTGTGAGATTTCCCGCAGAGGGTTTCAAGAAATCTATGATTTTCTTGATGTCACGCTCACTGAGCGAGGGGAATCTTATTATAATGAGATGCTGCCCAAGGTGATTAAAGACTATGAGAAAAAGGGAATTGTTAAGGTTTCAGATGGAGCAAAGTGTGTGTTTCTTGAAGGATTTAAAGCCAAAGATGGAACCGCTCTTCCTATGATTCTCCAAAAGTCTGATGGAGGCTATAACTATTCGACAACAGATAGCGCAGCTCTTTATCAACGCGTTCATCATGAACGAGCCGATCGAATCATTTACGTCGTTGATGCAGGGCAACACCTCCATTTCCAAATGGTTTTTGCAGCAGCAGCCAAAGCAGGCTATTATGATCCTTCAAAAGTTCAACTCGAGCATGTTCCTTTTGGAGTCGTTCTTGGACCAGATGGGAAAAAGTTTAAAACGCGTAGTGGTGAAACAGAAAAACTCATCGACCTTTTAAAAGAGGCGGTCCGTCGTGCCCGCGAGCTATTAAAAGAACGTCTTCAAGATACCAATGAAGATGAACTGAATCAACTCTCGGAAATTCTAGGAGTCGACGCAGTCAAATATGCTGATCTTTCGTGCCATCGGCTGAAAGACTATATTTTTAGTTACGATCGCATGCTAAATTTTGAAGGAAACACAGCTGCTTACCTCCTTTATTCCTATGTTCGTATCCAAGGAATTAAACGGAAGTGCGGTAGAGATATCAATCCTCTTTTTGCAACAACACCTATTCAACTTGACCATCCTACAGAGGTTGCACTAGGACTAAAACTACGACAATTTGGCGAGACACTCGCTTTAATGGATCGCGATCTACTCCCCAACCGTCTTTCTGATTATCTTTATAATCTTGCTGAGAAATTTCACGCCTTTTTTCGTGATTGTCGTGTGGAAGGAGTTCCAGAAGAAAATAGTCGCTTAGTTCTCTGCGAGTTGACTGGACGGATTCTTAAACAGGGGCTTTACATTCTTGGTCTAAAGACCATGGATCGAATGTGATCCTATTGTATTTTTCCGAAAAGGCAGATTCCATCAAAAATAGCTCGCCAGAATTGCCTCGTTACATCAACTAGCTATAACTTCCACCTTTGAAGATTCAAAGGGTATTTCTTGTACATACTTGGGAAGGGCATAGCCAGGAAGCTCTCCTCGCAATTTGTCCATCAGTTTTACCCCTTTTTCTAACGGAACTTCAAAATAATGTCCCTTTTTAATGCGATCGAGTTGATGCAAATAATAAGGAATCATTCCTTGATGAGCAAGAGTAAGAAAAAGCTCTTTTAATACTTCATGATCGTCATTGACTCCAGCAAGTAAAACCGATTGACAAAGAACCGGAATCCCTAAGCAACGCACTTTTTTAAGCGCTGAGAAAATGTCTTCATCGAGTTCTTTGGGGTGATTGACATGGAGGACAAAAATGACTTGTAAGCGTAAGTATTCAAATAGCTCGAGTAACGTATCAGTGATTCTTTCAGGAATTCCGATAGGGAAACGGGTATGAAAACGGAGAAGGTTTAGATGGGGAATGTGATCTAATGCTTTGATGAGCCGCTTTAATGCTTCATCGCTAAGCGATAGCGGGTCTCCGCCACTTAAGATCACCTCATAAAGAGTGGGATCTTTCCGTATAACTTCAAGCTCTTTTAGAAAATCTGTATTGGCATGGTAGGGATAGTTTTGCCTAAAACAATAACGACAATGCATGGCGCAGGCACTTGTAGGCATAAGAAGAGCTCGCCCTTGATATTTCTGAAGAAGGTGGGGCGTTTTCTGAAAAGAAGTATCACACACTGGATCTTTTAAAAAAGAAAGAGGGGGACTTTCTTCTACTTCGGCTGGCAGAAACTGTTTCAATATTGGGTCTTCAAGAGTGCCTTTTGTGATTTTTGAGGCAAGTCTTTGAGGAAGATTTAAAGGAAAGGAAGAAGAATAGGAGAGATCAAGACCTAAAAACGTTCCTAGGTCTTCCATCTTTGTAAAATTATCTTTTTGAACTTGGCGCCATTGTAACATAGAATGAGTCTACAACATTTCTCACCTATGTGACAATAGCCGGCGCTTTTTTTAGGGCAGGTTCTTTAACCCGGACGATATTTGCTCCAAGAGTTTGGAGTTTATGCTCGAGATTTTCGTAGCCACGATCTAGGTAGGGAAGACCTGTGATTATACTTTCTTCAGGAGCAAGAAGAGCAGCTAGTACATAGGCAAAACCTGCGCGAAGATCAGGAATATCGATTTGTTTTCCTTCAAATTTTGTCGGGCCTTTCACAATTAGACTATGCTTGTAATTGCGAGAAGCAAAGCGGCAAGGGCGGTCTCCTAGGCATTGTGTAAAGCGCTCAACATGCGCTCCCATCTCGATCAATGTATTGACATACCCAAAGCGGTTTTCATAAACAGTCTCATGGACTACAGAGCTCCCTTGCGTTTGCGTTAAAAGAACAACAAAGGGCTGTTGCCAGTCGGTTAAGAAGCCGGGGTGAACGTCTGTTTGAAGATGGAGTCCTCCTTTAAGTGGACCTTGGTAGAAAAATTCAATGCCATGATCTTTTACAGCAAAGCCGCCGTTGATTTGGCGCAATTTATTTAAGAAAGTGATCATATGGGCTTGTTGCGCCCCTTCGACAAAAATTTTTCCTTTTGTTGCAATGGCAGCCATCCCAAAAGAAGCGGCTTCAATCCGGTCGGTGATAACCTTATGTTCGACTTCGTAAAAAGTTGTTGTTTCTTGAACATAAATCGTACGATCCACATCGACATAAATGACAACACCAAGCTTTTGTAAAAAAAGAATCAAGTCGATCACCTCAGGCTCTGTCGCGGCGCCATGGATCACCGTTTTCCCTTTTGCTCGACAGGCTGCAAGAATGGAATTTTCTGTTGCCATCACCGAAGGATAAGGAAGTGCGATAATACTCCCTTTCAGTCCAGCTGAAGCATGAGCAAAATAAGCATGTTCATTTTTGATTGTTCGGTATTCAACTACAGCGCCTAATTTCTCAAGGGCCATTACATGAAAGTCAACAGGGCGTTTTCCAATCTTGCAGCCGCCCACAGTTGGAACAATGATAGGCTCTTTTGTTCGTCCTAAAAGAGAACCCATCATCAATATCGGGATGCGATTTGCACCTGAAAAATTGAGGGGAACATAAGAAGATTTGATTTCTTTTGTGATCACTTCCATCCGTCCTTCTTCTCGCTCCCACTGGCACTCCAGTCCAATCTCTTTACAAAGATTTACTGTGGTTTCGACTTCCGAAATGTTAGGAACATTTGTAAAGATGCATTTTTGATCAGATAAAAGAGAAGCAACAAGCATTTTTGTGATTGCATTTTTTGCGCCTGCTGCTTTGACATTTCCTGCTAGTGGTTTTCCGCCGATACTTTTGAAGTAATCCATGAACGCAATATAGCAAGTTTAGTTGTTTCTGAAACGGGAATTTTTTTGCAGCACAAAAAGAGTGCAGAAATGTATATTCGATCCTCATGAAATATCGGACAGGAATTGGACAAGACAGTCACCGCTTTTTAAAAGATGGTGCAAAGAAAAAATGTATCATTGCAGGCATTCCTTTTGAAGATGTTCCAGGAATGGATGCAGATTCGGATGGAGATGTCGTGTTTCATGCGATCTGTAATGCGATGACTTCATTAACACATGTTCCCATTCTTGGAAAAATTGCGCTGGATCTTTGCCGTAAAGAAGGCATTACCGATAGTCGCGTTTATCTTGATCAAGCCTACAAAGCATTAGGCCCTCAAAAAATCGAACATGTGGCTTTGACAATCGAAGGACAGCGGCCTAAGTTGCAACACTGGGCCGACAACATCCGTCAAAGTGTGGCAAAAGCGCTTTATTTATCGATCGACCAAGTGGGTGTTACCTTTACCTCTGGAGATTCTTTGACCGCTTTTGGCAAAGGGGAAGGACTCATGTGCTTTTGTATCCTCACAACTATTGAATCAACAATTTAGGCTTTTTGTGAATCTAAAAAAGTTGTTGTTTTCGATTTTGAGCTTCCTTATATCTTTTCTTTCTGTAGCAGGAAGAATTGTTTGCAGAATTGACTCCAAAAAAACCTTTTTTATGTTAAAGAGCTGAATCGAATTTGGATGCATGATGAAGATATGGGCAATCGCTGATTTACACCTTTGTTTTGGGGCCCCGGGTAAGAGCATGGAAGTCTTTGGAGCCTCCTGGAAAAATTATGTAAAACGGATTGAAGAAAATTGGAGAAAAGTTATTGGCCGTGGGGATCTTGTCTTAATTGCTGGAGATATTACTTGGGCAATGACCCTTGAAAATGCCATGAAAGATCTCCTTTGGATGGATGCCCTTCCAGGAATCAAGGTGATTTTGAAAGGAAATCATGACTATTGGTGGCCCTCAAATAAAAAGCTTGCAGAAACCCTCCCTCCTTCGATTCATTTCATCAATAATAATGCTGTGAAGATTGGGGATGTGACGATAGGAGGAAGCCGACTTTGGGATACAAGTGACTATTCTTTTAGTGAGTACATCAACTTTACAAAAAGCCCTTTTGTTACAGAGAAAAAACTGGGAGAGAAAGAAATTGAGAGGATTTATAGCCGCGAGCTCAAACGTCTACGTTTAAGTCTGCAGCAGCTCGACTCCCAAGCGTCTTATCGCATTGCGATGACCCATTACCCTCCTATCAGTGCAGACTTAAAAAAATCTAGAGCGTCAAGAATTCTCGAAGAGTTTGGAGTGAACGTCTGCATTTTTGGACACTTGCATAATGTTAAAAAAGACCGACCACTTTTTGGCGAGAAAAATCAAATTCTCTACCTTTTTACGGCAGCCGATTACTTGAACTTCGAACCTATGCTAGTAACGCAAGGCTTAAGTGTCACATGCCAAGGGAAAGACTGACAAGTTCTTTTAGCTTTTTAAGAGCTTGATTAGGAATAGAAATTTTTTTTTGAAGATTTTCCCCTCCATGCTCTTCAAGAAGTTTTGTAACGACTGCTTCTTCTTTTTCCATTTCTATCGCATTGAAATATTCGACCGTCAATGTCAAAAGCTCTTTAAGATCTCTTTTTGTTTCGATTTCTTCCAAAACTTGATGGTAAGTGAGTCGGAAAAGTTCTGTTTCTTCGACATAGATTAGATAGTGCAGTGTTTCGAAAAGAAGATAAAGTTCGGGCTCTTCTTTTAGTGACCCTAAAAGGCGATAGATCATCATTTTACCCTCTTCCATATCAGTCGCTGCAACAAGACGGGCTTTCAAGAGATCAAACCACCGCTTGTGATCCACGTAAGGATAAAAGCCATCGAGGAGTTCATTCGCATATTGCTCATCCCCAACATCAATTTGATGCGCAATGTATTCAAAGATAAAGATTCCTAAGTCATGGCAAGAGTAAGCAGAAAAGAAATGATAGCCTTCATGTGCCTCTCCTCCTGCGTCTACATTGTCATCAAGTATCGCTTGAACACTTTCCAATGCTCTTTGTAAATCTTCTTCGCAATCGCCATCTCCTTCTTCATAACGTTCAATCAAATGATCAAATGCATCGACAAAAACCGATAGAGATTGTTTGTCGGGAACTAACCGACGCCAAAGCTCAAAAATAGCTAGGAAAACTTTTTCATGCTTTTCATAATCTTCTTCCAAATAAAGGCAGTCCGCTAAGTCTTCAGGACTATCGCATTGCTCCACACGCAGTAGCAGGTTTTTTCGATCCATAAAGATCTCCAGCTGTTCGAGTCTTTCAAAAAGTTTCTCCTCAGAAAGGGCGCGATAATCTTCAACCTGCCACTCTTCAACTTCTAAAGAGGGATTATTTTTAAGATTCATTTGTAAAAGATTATAAAAAGCGCGTCCTTGATAGGTCATGGGCTCACATACTAAAATAGACTCTACTGAGTCAATTCAATACCTCTTGAATGAATTAAGTCAAGCAAAGTACTCTTATTTTTCAATTGGTATGCATTAAAACTAGCAATTAGTCTAAATCTATGTTCACGCAAAAACGGCCTTTTATTCTCATTGAAGTTTTCATTGCGATTGCTCTTTTGACGCTCTGTGCTTTTCCGCTAATAGGTTCTTCGATTCGTTCTTATCGCGTGCAAAAAAAGCAACTTTTAGAGCTTGAGCTTGAAAGACAAGCTGAGCTTTATTTTTACCAAATATTGAAAGAAAAAATTGGAGGCTTCGATTACGATTCAATTCCTATTCGAGACCTTTCACAAACCCCCTTTAAGGAGTTAGAGCTTTTCTTTGGAGAAACGAAAATCGTCTATTACCCCCATTATCACCTCTATTGCCCATCGAACAATAAAACGCATAAAGAGCTTAAGTGTACGATTTGTTTTCCAATCAAGAAAAACCGCTGTCAAAATTCCTATGAGTTTAATTTTTTAGTAAAAAAGGTAGACTAAAAGTCTTTAGATCCGCACGGTAAAAATAAAGAAAAAAGTTCAAAGGGTCATGAAGGATCTCCTGGCAACGTTTAAACCATTCGTAGCAGCGGGTGAAAAACAAAAAGAGTTTTCTACGCGCGCTGTTATTTTAGGAATTCTACTCAGTTTGGTCTTTGCCATCGGAAATGCTTATTTAGGATTGAAAGTGGGAATGACAATTTCAGCCTCAATCCCCGCAGCCGTTCTTTCCATGGCAATTTTACGAACTTTTTTCCGACGGGTAGGAATCTTAGAAAACAATATTGTTCAAACAGTTGCTTCTGTAGGAGAGGGGCTTGCGGGGGGGGTGATCTTTACCATTCCTGCTCTTTTTTTACTGGGTGCCACTCCTTCAATACCTCATATTTTCACGTTGGCGCTTCTAGGAGGAATTCTTGGAATTCTTTTCATGATCCCAATGCGGCGCTACATCATTGTTGAAGAGCATGGAATTCTCCCTTTTCCAGAAGGAAAAGCTTGCGCTGAAATTTTAAAAGCTGGTGAAAAAAGCGGTCCCCATGCCTCTCTAGCCATATGGGGAATTGTCGTTGGATCGATTTACAAACTTTTAACCAGCGCTCTATATCTTTGGAATGAGACTGTTTCATTTACAGTAAAAAAATATCAGAATACTTTGGTCAGTATGGATTGTACTCCAGCTCTTTTAGGGGTTGGCTACATCATTGGCCCAAGAATTTCAGCCGTTCTTTTTACTGGTAGTGCTTTAGGATGGTGGGTTTTAATTCCCCTTATTGCAAAATTTGGTTCAGGAGCTCCACCGATTTTCCCTGCAAAAGTTCCGATTGAATCTATGAGTGCTACCGATATTTGGTCGAGTTACATCCGGTATATCGGCGCTGGAGCTGTTGCAGTTGGGGGTTTAATCACTCTCTTTAGAATTGCTCCAGTAATCTGGAAAACGATGATTGAAAGCTTTCGAGAATTTTTTCATTTGCTGCAAAATAAGTCTAAAAAAACGGAGCGAACGGATAAAGATATCTCTTTATCTTACCTTCTTCTTGGATCGATTGCGGTTATTTTAGCTCTGTGGCTTATGCCAGCTTTTCATCTTAATCTCGTTACTATTGTTCTTCTTGTGATTTTAGGATTTTTCTTCGTTGCTGTGACTTCTATCACTGTGGGACTTGTTGGGAGTTCTTCAAGCCCCGTTTCAGGAATGACGATTACCACCCTTCTTATTACTTGCTTTGTCTTTTTAGGATTAGGATGGACAGATCGTATTCACTTAGTTGCAGCCATCACAATGGGCGCTGTCGCAAATGTTGCAATAGCTATGGCAGGAACAACATCACAAGATTTAAAAACGGGTTTTTTATTAGGTGCCACGCCTCGCTCGCAACAAGTCGCTGAAATTGTCGGGCTTATTCTCCCGGCTGTAGCTATTGGGTTTACTCTTTACTTACTTAATGATGCTTATGGTTTTGGAAGCGCAAAGCTCCCCGCGCCACAAGCAACGCTCATGGCCCTCATTGCAAGAGGAGTCATTCAACAAGAACTTCCTGTGATTCTTGTAGTGATTGGCATTGTTTTTGGATTGATGATCCATTTTATGAGGGTGCCTGTTCTCCCTTTTGCTATCGGTCTCTACCTTCCCTTATCTTTGAACTCAGCCATCATGTTGGGAGGCATTGTGAACCTGATTACGGAACAGTTCACAGATGATACTAAGAGCATACAGCGAGGTATTTTAATTTCATCGGGTCTTGTAGCCGGAGATGCTTGTATGGGGGTCCTTATTGCCCTTCTTACCGTTTTACATAGTGTTCCAGCAAGCAAAACAGGTTGGCTCAATGATGGGTTCTCTCTCGGTTTTTTTATCCTTCTCAGCCTATGGCTAGGACGCGCGTCGTATAAAAGAAGTGTAAAAAAATCTGTTGGCTGATAAAAACACCTTCCAGCATTCGGGATAGGTCCATGAAACAAAAAAAATACTCCTTTACGTTAATGGAAGTCATGATCGGGTTTACTCTTATTTCACTGGTATTGGGTATGATTTTTTCTTCTCTTTATCAAGAAGCAACTCTAAAGAGAAGCATCGAGAAGATGGAAAAAGCCGTTATGACTCATGTTGAGGTCCAACAATTTCTCGATCGGGTTTTTGCAAACCATCTCTCTTCTCCTCTAAAAGGGTCTCAAAAGCCCTTTTATACAAAAGATGACCCTAGAGCTAAACTCTCGATTACTTTCGATAACGGGATCGATCCAAATCCGTTATTTTGCGGTGAAATTGAAGGAATCCTATGTATTGAAAACAATGCTTTAGTTTTTAAATTAAAAGAGGGAGAATCTTTTGAGCGCACTGCTGTCTTAAGAAAAGAGGTCAACGCTCTTTCTTTCGAATTTTTAACAAATGGTGACCATGGGCTGGAAACCCATTCAACGTGGAGCGAAAACCGTCCATTCTCTCCTTCCTTTGTAAAAATCACCCTCAATCGAAATGAACCCTATGCTTTTTGGGTCAATCAAGCCAGTCAGGAAATTCCACTCAAAACTAAAAAAGAGGGGCAAGGATGAATCTTCTCCCCTTTGTCGTGATCATCATTGTGGTTTTAACCCTTTTCAGCCTGTCCCAATTTGAAGGACTTCTCTCCCTTAAAAAAGAAAATCAAATCTATCGTGCTTATTTTAGGGGACTGAGAGAAAGGCGGAATAACAAAGCAAACAAACCCTGCCATAAAATCACACCAAAAAATAAGAAAAATACCAAAACAGCTAAGGCAAAAAAGGCGATAAAAAGCACACAAAAATATTTTCGGGAGGAACGAGTTGGATGGGAAAAGGGACGATTGAATCTCTCTTCTTTGCTTGCAACACCTCATAAATATCCCTCTCTTGAAGCCGTTGCTGTTCAATATATCAAGCGCCTTTACGGTAAAGCTGAATTCTTTCCCAAAAACGATCAGATCATTAAAGATCTGATGGAAACGTTGATCAAAGAACAGCAAAAAAGCCCCCCAACACCGCTACATGAAATTACATTTAGTGATCCTAGGCTCCAAGATATTTTCTATAAAATGATGCGAGGCACCCACTCTTATGATCTTGAAGGGAAGGGTTATCCTCCCTTTGGGGAAATGTTTACATTTGAACAAAGTAATTGCCCTCCCATGAATTACCATTACGCAAACATTTCATTTCTTTCGCTTGTTGTTGGAGAAGAAATGACAAAAAAGTTTGTCGAGCTCGAAAAAAAACAACTGATCGATGCGAAGAAAAAATCCCAATCTCCGATAAAACCATCCACATTTAAAAATCTTTTAAAGACTCAAGGGATTGGTGATAAAAATGGCCTCTTGGAACTCTTTGAATTTTCTTATCGAAAATCAAAAGGTGTTCTAGCAAAGCATCAAGACTCTGCAACGCAGATTACAGTGAAAGTCCCGTAGATTTCTCAAAAGGTATTGGCTCGATAAAGAGTCTCTTTTCGGTTGCTTTGACCAAAAAGGTGGTTAGAAAGATGCATGAGTTTTGCGAGAGAGTAGGCATTTTGAGGGGTTTAAAAAAAAATCTTTAGTTTATCGAGAAATGACTTTTTTTGTGGGGAGTTTTCCCTGCTTTCTGTCGCTTTGAAATCTTCGAGAAGAGCCTTTTGTTTGCTAGAGAGGTTGACAGGTGTTTCCACATGAATATGAATAAGAAGATCTCCGGTCCCATGTCCGTGGACATTTTTTAACCCTTCTCCTTTGACGTGAAGGACTTTTCCTGTTTGAGTTCCAGGGGGGATTGTGAGGCGGATAGGTTTTTTTGACAGAAGGCGTGGAAGATCTCTTTTACAACCAAGGGCGGCTTCTGTGATACTAATTGGAAGGTTGATGATTAAATCATCTCCTTCACGGATAAACACCTCGTGCGGTTTAACCTTGATGTAAACATAAAGATCTCCAGGAGGGCCCCCATGATCACCAACGTCGCCGTAGCCGGTCATTCTTAGGCGCATTCCATCATCAATTCCAGCTGGAATAGGAATTTTAACGCGTTCTTTTTTCTTTATTTTTCCAACCCCGTGACATGCGCTGCAGGGCGTAGTTATTGTCTTACCTGATCCGTGACAATGAGGGCAGGTGTTAGATATACTAAAAAATCCGCGTGCTTGCTGCAGGTGTCCTGTGCCATGACATGTGAGGCAAGTTTTAATATCGGAGGATGAGCGCGCTCCATTTCCTTTGCATTTATCGCATGCGGCATAGTTCATCACTGCGATTTCTTTCTCGATGCCTTTTGCGGCCTCTTCAAAGCTCACTGAAAGCTGCGCTTTTTTACTGACACCTTGGCGTGCATACTCTTTAGGTCCACCGCCAAAACTGCCGCCGAAGAAAGAGTCAAAAACCGAGTCACCGCTAGAGCTGCTGCCACCGAAAGCGCCCATAAAAGTGCGCAGTGCTTCTTCCGTAGAAGAAAAGGGCCTGTTACCCCTACCCATGCCAGCGCCTTTCAAAGCATCAGCGCCATATTGGTCATACGTGTGGCGTTTTTGTTCATCACTAAGGACCTCGTAGGCTTCGGAAACCTCTTTGAATTTTTTTTCAGCGTCGGGATTGTCTGCGTTTTTATCGGGATGATAATTAAGCGCGAGCTTTCGGTAGGCTTTTTTGATTTCGCTTTGGTTTGCGTCCCGGGAAACGCCTAAAACTTGGTAGTAGTCTATCATATGCAGGTAAATCTATAGGTTAGCAACTATATAATGCAAGTGCTAAAAGTAGTTGTTAGCGTCCTTTTTTGCTTTTGTACTTGAGAGCTGCCTTTGACTTAGCTCTTTTTTTTATAGACGGTTTGTCATAAAAGCGGTGCGCTTTCGCAGTTTTCATGATGCCTTCTTTATCGAGTTTCTTTTTAAGAGCTCGAAGAGCTTTATCAACTGATTCGCCAGTACGAACCTTTACATTCGGCATAAATTGATCACATCCTATTTAAGGTGTTAAAGTTTCAGTTACAATTAAGTGCTACTATCGCTTTGATAGGCTTAGACATTTTATACTACGTTTTCTTTATTATTCAATATTTTACGGCTTTTTAAGATAACAAATCTGAACTTCAGGAGAAAAATTCCTATCAGATTCAATAAATTTTTCGAGAAGATATTTTCCTAGAAAGGGGAGATTTAGTTTTTTAGATAAAGATTCTTTTCCTTTCTTTAGGTAAGGCTTGTTAAAAAAGGCTGTTTGAGAGGTGCGAATGCCTTCTAATGCAAAGGTTCCACTTGACTTTGCATCGCTGAAAACAATGAAGGGACCCTCTTTATTTGGGGTATAAATTTTTAAACTGCAAAAGGGGATTAAAGGAATTTTCAATGCAAAGGTTAAGGTCTTCGCAGTCATGACTCCAACGCGCGTTCCTGTGAAAGAGCCGGGGCCCGTCCCAACTGCGATAAAATCAATGGTTTGCCCTTTTAACAGTTCCTGAACCGATGGGAGCAGCGTTTGGGATTGTTTCAAGGAGGGGAGGAGCTTGATCTTGTATGTCTTTTGATCCCACAAACAAACAAAGCTATCAGCGCCGCTAGTATCGATGATTAAAAACTTCATCATCCCTTGAGGTTAAAAATTACTATGACAAACAGTATAGCTGACGTTGTTTTTATTTTGCAGGAGCCAGTATACAAAAAGTAAGGGTGAATGATAGACTAAGAGCATCTATCAGATCAAAGAGGTTATCCATTGGCTTACGATGAAAATGATGCGTCTCAGGATGAACACCCTGAAGGTAAAGAGCTTGACCTTGCAGATTCTCTCATTGACAGTGATTTGGAAAAGTTGATTGGAAGCAAGAAAAAGCCGATTGTGGAAACGTCATATCCAGACGAGCTTTTTATCATTCCCTTGATGAAGCGCCCCTTTTTTCCCGGGATGGCAGCCCCTCTTATCATTGAACCTGGCCCTTTTTATGAGGTTTTAAAAATCCTAGCCAAATCGCCCCATAAAGCACTGGCTCTCTTTTTGACGAAAAATGAAGAAATGAACATTTATGAAACGGACTTTAAAGACCTCTACGATGTAGGGGTGATGGCAACAATTCTAAGAATTGTTCCTCTAGAGCAAGGGGGAGCACAAGTTGTTCTCAACATGGAAAAAAGGATCAAAATTGATAGGCCCATCTCCAAATCTAAATATCTTCGAGCAAAAATTACGTATCATAATGATCAGATTACTCAAGAACAGTCGAAAATTATTAAAGCCTATTCAATTAGTATCATCACAACGATTAAGGAACTTCTCAAATTGAACCCTCTTTTCAAAGAGGAGCTTCAAATTTTTCTGGGGCATTCAGATTTTACTGAACCGGGAAAGCTAGCTGATTTTGCTGTGGCACTTACAACTGCAGGACGAGATGAACTGCAAGATATCTTACAAACATTCGATGTCCAAAACAGGATCGATAAGACGCTGGTTCTTTTAAAAAAGGAACTCGACCTTAGTAAACTCCAAAGTAGTATCAATCAGAAAATTGAAGCGACGATTTCAAAGACCCAAAGAGAATTCTTTCTGCGGGAACAGTTGAAAACGATTAAGCGAGAGCTTGGAATCGAAAAAGATGATAAGACAAGCGATACAGAAAAGTTTGAACAAAGGCTCAAGGAAAAAAAGGTTCCTGAAGACGTGCAAAAAGTGATCGACGAAGAACTGGAAAAATTGGGAGTTCTCGATGTCCAATCGGCCGAATATGCTGTTTCGCGTAATTACCTTGATTGGTTAACGATTGTCCCATGGGGCGTCATTAGTGAAGAAAACCATAATCTTGCTGAGGCTGAAGACATCTTGGAAGAAGATCACTATGGGTTAAAAGATATCAAAGAACGGATTCTTGAGTTTATTGGTGTTGGAAAATTAACAAAAGGGGTCAGGGGAAGCATTATTTGTTTGGTCGGACCACCTGGTGTTGGGAAAACAAGTATTGGAAAAAGTATTGCCCGCGCGCTTAACCGCAAATTCTTCCGTTTTTCTGTGGGAGGAATGAGAGACGAGGCTGAAATCAAAGGACACCGCCGGACTTACATTGGAGCAATGCCAGGAAAAATGATTCAAGCGCTAAAAACCGCCCAAACAATGAATCCTGTGATTATGATCGATGAAGTGGATAAAATGGGACAGAGCTACCAAGGGGATCCAGCATCAGCTCTTTTAGAAGTGTTAGACCCTGAACAAAATAAAGACTTCTTGGATCACTATCTCGATGTTCGCGCCGACCTTTCGAATATTCTTTTCATCGTCACTGCAAATGTTCTCGATACGCTGCCTGGCCCATTAAAAGATAGAATGGATATTCTCCGGCTATCTGGGTATATTCGACAAGAGAAAGTAGAAATAGCGAAAAAATATCTTATTCCAAGAAATCGAAAAAAATCAGGGTTAAAAGCAAGCCAGGTTAAGTTTACAGCGGGTGCCATCCAAGAACTCATTGAGCGTTATGCTCGTGAATCTGGAGTTCGAGGTTTAGAGAATACTATTAAAAAGATTTTCCGCAAGGTGGCTGTTGAAGTTGTCAGATCATCAGAGAAAAAGGGATGGAAAAAAGCAAAGTTCTTCACGATTTCAGAAAAAAACCTTGAAAAGTACCTGGGAAAACCAATTTTTACTTCGGATCGTTATTACGACAAAACACCTCTAGGCGTTTGCACAGGTCTTGCTTGGACAGCCATGGGAGGAACAACACTTTATGTTGAGACCTCTAGCGCTCCTTTTGAAAAAACGCAGATGAAACTCACAGGTCAAGCAGGAGCTGTCATGAAAGAATCTGCTCAAATTGCCTGGAGTTACGTAAGTTCTCACATCAAAGAATATGCCCCTAAGTGCAAGTTTTTTGAAGGAGAAGAAGTGCACATTCATATTCCCGAAGGAGCAACGCCTAAAGATGGCCCTTCAGCTGGAATTACGATGGTGACCTCGCTACTTTCTTTAGCCATGGAAACCCCTGTTGCAAAAGATCTAGGAATGACAGGTGAACTCACTCTCACTGGGAAAGTTCTTCCAATTGGGGGGCTAAAAGAAAAACTCATTGCAGCCAAGCGTTCTAAATTGAAACTGTTGATTTTTCCGAAAGACAACAAGAGAGATTATGATGAGCTTCCCGATTATTTGAAAAAGGGATTAAAAGTGCATTTTGTTGATACCTATAGCGATGTCTTTCAACTGGCTTTCCCAAGGGGGAAAAAGTGAGCCCTTGGACAGAGGGAAAATATATTTCTCCAGATAAATTAGAGGAAAAAGTCACAGAAATCCGAAAATTGGGAAAAACGATTGCCACATTGAATGGCTCTTTTGATCTTTTCCATGCGGGTCATTTAAAAATAGTTCATGAGGCGTCTTTACAAGCAGATGTTTTGATCCTAGCTCTTAATTCTGACGCCTCTATAAAAAAGTACAAAAGTCCTCTAAGACCGATTGTTTCTCTAGAGCAGCGCTTAGATATGATTGCAGCGCTTGAATTTGTCGATTATGTGACACACTTTGATGAGACAGATCCTATTGTGCTTCTTGAAAAAATAAAGCCTGATGTCCATAACAATGGTTCTGAATATGGAGAAAGTTGTGTGGAGTCTGAAGTCATAAAAAAACATGGGGGTACGGTTCACAGTGTGAAGCTTATCCCAGGACTTTCAACCTCGAAGCTCATAGAGAAGATCAAAACATGCGTCTAATAGGAACTGTTAAGGGGCAAAAACAAGCCCATCAGTTTTACTCTTTTTTACAGGCAGAGAAGATTGCATGCAGCTATGAGACAGATTCTCATCAAGAAGCTCGTTTTCAATTTTGGGTCATACAAGAGCATGAGGTCGAAACAGCGGCTCATTGGCTTGAAGAATTTCAAAAAAACCCGTCAGATCCCCGTTTTGATGTCAAAGAGCATCCGATCGACACTCAAGGCATTGCAGCAAACACAAGCAAAGAGGGAGATAAAAAAGAGCCTCTACCCCTTCGAGCGATCCGTTTAAGAGGAAAAGTGCGCCCAAGAATGCCGATCACACGTCTTATTATTTTGATTTGTGCGCTTCTTTATTTTTGGAATAGCTATCAGGTGGATCGCGCCAAGAAAGAAAAAAATCCTCACCCCTTAACCTCCCTGATGATAGCTCTTTCTTATGATATGCCAACAGCAGAAAATAGAGAGGAACTGCGCAAAAAAAGCTTTTCTGAACATAGGACCGGTGATGGCGCAGTTTGGGAGGGGTTTTATAGGGTAGCTTTAGGGTGGCCTGAAGCTAAAGAGAAACTTGATGCTCCCCTGTTTGTTCAAATCAGGCAAGGACAGGTCTGGCGCCTATTGACTCCCGTCTTTCTCCACGGAAGTTTTTTCCATATTTTCTTTAACATGCTTTGGCTAGGGACGCTTGGCAGGCAGGTTGAAGAAAGAACAAAAAAATGGCAATACATTGCAGTGACACTCATCATAGGAATCGTTTCCAACACTTTTCAGTATTTGATGAGTGGTCCCCTTTTTATTGGGTATTCAGGGATCATCTGTGGGTTAGCAGGGTTTATTTGGATGCGACAAAGGCGCTCTCCCTGGGAGGGCTATCCTCTTCAAAAGGGAACGATTGCCTTTTTGGCTATCTTCGTCGTTGCGATGCTGCTGCTGCAGCTCGTCTCGTTTTTTCTTGTCCGCTTCCAAATTGCAGATTTCCCAGTGAATATCGCCAACACGGCTCATAGTAGTGGAGCAATCATCGGAATGATTCTTGGACGCATTCCCTTATTTTCCAAAGGAGCATCCTTAAGTTAAGTATGAGCGTGCGCGATTTAACGGTTTTGGGCTGCAGTTCACAACAGCCGACCCGATTACGGAATCATGGAGCCTATGTTCTTCGTTGGAATCAAGAAGGACTCCTTTTTGATCCTGGAGAGGGGACACAAAGGCAATTTATCTTTGCAGCTATTGCTCCCCCGACAGTCACGCGCATTTTTGTGAGTCACTTCCATGGGGATCATTGTCTAGGGTTGGGTTCGATGTTGATGCGTCTCAACTTAGATCGGATTGACCATCCTGTTCACTGCTATTATCCCGCAAGTGGAAAGATCTATTTTGATCGTCTTCGCTACGGGACCATTTACCAAGACCATATTCAAGTCATTGAACATCCGGTTTCTAAAGAGGGGGTTGTGCACCAAGATAAAACGTTCACGATCGAAGCAAAATTTCTCGACCATGGCATCGATAATCTGGGGTGGCGGATTCAAGAAGCTGACAGGATTAAGTTTGATAAAGAGAAATTAAACAAGAGTGGCTTAAAGGGAATGCAGATTCGCGTCCTTGAAGAAAAAGGATCTCTGGTAACGGATGGAAAAACCATTGCCTTAGAAGATGTCAGCTACAGGCGTGAAGGAGACGTTTTTACCTCAGTCATTGATACAAAGTATTGTCAAAATGCGATCGATCTTGCTCGAGGAGCCAAACTTTTTCTGTGTGAAAGCACCTACCTGGAAGAGCATAAAGATCTCGCTGTTTCTCACAATCATATGACTGCAAAACAAGCGGCTCAGACTGCTAAAAAGGCTGGAGCCCAAAAACTCATCCTCACCCATTTTTCAGCTCGTTATCGCGATCTTGATCGTTTTGCAGAAGAGGCGAAAGAGATCTTTCCCAACGTCGAAGTTGCTGATGACTTCAAACGCTTTGCTTTTCCACTACGAGACTATTGATCATCGCTCTTGCTTTTTCTTGTGCCCATGAAAAAAAGTGACGCACTTCTATTGAAAAAATCAGCCTAATTTGTATGGTGAGTTTGAAGGGGTAGAAGGGATTGCCGATCCTTCTTCAATTATCGATTCACTATGAATGAGATGGGATGAAAAGGTTCAATAAGAAGGATAAGCACTCTAAAGAAAAAGCGGTTCAATTCGAAAGCCAGCAGTTCGAACAGTATTATGTTTGGCTCCAAGAACATATGCCTGATGGATTTTTCGAAGAGATTGAGTCTGAGCAATATATGCTAATTGCTCATTATTTAATGGGATTTTCCCTTCTTGATTATTATTGTCAGATTCAACTCAAAAATGAAGCGTTTGTTTTGATTCTTGATTCTCCAGATGCCGACATGAAAATCTTGAAAAAGTTTAACTTCTTCGGGATTAAAAATTACCACACCTTTATTTCTTCAAAACCCCCTCCATTTCCTGGAGTCAAACAAAAATTGATCATTGCTAGGATCTTTTTCACCTCTTATGAAGAGTTGGATCGCCCTAAAAGTTTAGACATCCTTAACGCGCAAACAAAAGGCGAAATCTTTCAAGGTCTTGTACAATTAGCACCTGAAATTTCTAAGAAAGATTTCGAAGTTCTTATTGATCAAATGGAACCGCTTTTTCTCCGTTCTCTGTCGGTTGAACGTTTGATCCTTGCGCTTCACATGTATTTTAGAGCCCGCACACGTGATTATTGCCAGTATGAGGTGCGCTACAATGAGGACTGGAAAAAAAAGAAAGACAACTTTTCAATGCAAATTGTTCTAGCTTGGCGCAATACACCAAAGCATAAGTTTCTCTATCGCCTTGCAAAAACAATTTATCGTCATCGATTAAAAATCACACGGGTCACAGCCTCCTATGCCGATCCGTATAGTAAGAATAGTATCTTAATCATGTCCTTAGGACTTCACGGAATAAAGGGGAAAGCTGCATGGGAAGAAGCCGATGTGCACGATTTTCTACAAGAACTTGTGACTCTAAAATACTTTCCCGACGAAGACGAGGTCGAAAAAATCTTCGTGGAACCAGGACTTGTGACAGGCAACATCGGGAATCTTTTAAGGAGTGTGGCCAGTTTCGTGCATCAAACACTCGTTCACGCGGACCTCAATCTATACACACCTAGCAATGTGATCGAAGGGCTTTCTCGGCATCCGGAGTTAACGGTTCAGATCTGTAAAGCTTTTGAACTCAAATTTCATCCCGAAAAAAGTTCCATAGAAAGCTATAAGCAAGAGCGGGAAAAGTTCATGATGCTCGTGGGCCACCTCGATACAGGAAATGAGCTCAATGATATCAGGCGGAAAAACATCCTTAAGCAAGCCATGTATTTTGTTGAATATACTTTGAAAAGTAATTTTTATCGCAACAACAAATCTGCATTGAGCTTTCGACTAGACCCAACCTATCTCAATTACGTTCCCTACCAACGCCATGAACTTTTCCCTGAACTTCCCTATGGAATTTTTTTTATTCAGGGAATGCATTTTATTGGGTTTCACATCCGTTTTAAGGACCTATCGCGAGGAGGGCTCCGCACCGTTTTCCCTCAGCGGTATGAGCAGATGATTGCGGAAAGAAACCATGTCTTTTTGGAATGCTATAACCTCGCTTATACACAACAAAAAAAGAATAAGGATATTCCAGAAGGGGGAGCTAAAGGAGTGATCTTTTTAGAACCCTATGAACAACTCCTTACAGAAGCCCAAATTTATAGAAAAGAACTCAAGGGAGCAGGCCTAGATGAAGCCGCAATTGATAAGACAATCAAAGCTTTCAAAAAGCAGGAAAAAATTGAATACCTTTATCAAACACAACGTGCTTATATCCATAGCCTCACCACTCTTGTAAATTGCAAAGAGAATGGAACCCTCAAAGCCAAGCATGTGATCGACTATCTTGATCAAGCAGAATACCTCTATTTGGGACCTGATGAAAATATGCACAACATTATGATTGAGTGGATTGCAGAATACAGCAAAAAAGTAGGCTATACGCCCGGGGTTGCTTTTATTTCAAGTAAACCCACTTATGGAATTAACCATAAGCACTATGGTGTCACTTCTTTAGGAGTCAATGCCTACATGGAAGAAGTCCTTCTTTACATGGGAATCGATCCAGCAAAAGATTCTTTCACAATCAAGATTTCAGGTGGACCTGATGGAGATGTAGCAGGAAACCAAATCTTGAATCTCTACAAAAAATATCCGATGACAGCAAAGCTTTTAGCCGTCACCGACTGTTCGGGAACAATTTTTGATCCCAAAGGACTCGATCTATCTATCCTGGCCGATCTTTTTAAAGAGGAAAATCCGATCGCTTATTATCCGCCTAAAAAGCTTAATGATGGAAGTTTCCTATTGGACCTTCACACAAAAAAGGAACAAAGCGCGCTAGCTCAAAAAACCCTTTGTTGGAAGAAAGAGCAAGGAACACTGATTGAGCGTTGGCTTTCAGGAAGTGATATGAACCATCTCTACCGCCACCATTTGCATCAAGTTGAAACAGATATCTTTATTCCTGCAGGAGGACGGCCCCGCACATTAAACAGTAAGAATTACCAAGATTTCCTAAGCAAAGGAAAGCCGACGTCTCGAGCAATCATTGAGGGAGCAAACCTTTACCTCACTCCTAAAGCCCGCCTTGCACTTGAAAAATTGGGTGTTCTGATTATTAAAGACAGCTCCGCAAACAAAGGCGGGGTGATTTGCTCTTCATTAGAAATCCTTGCAGGCCTAACGCTGACAGAGGAAGAGTTTCTTAAGGAAAAAGAAGCTCTGATGCCACAAATTCTTGCGATTATTGATGAAAAAGCGCGCGATGAAGCACGTCTTCTCTTAAAATCCCGCGACGATCTCGGGGAATTTCTTACAGATCTTTCTGATAAGATCTCAGAACAGATCAATACCTACACCTACCAACTCCTAGACTATCTAGAATCCCTTGCTATTGCTTCAAACCCCGATGACCCTTTGATCAAGTCTCTCTTAAACTTTTGCCCTTCTCTTATGACTGAAAAATATCGAGATCGAGTCATTGGAAAGATTCCAGCTATCCACAAAAAAGCCATTATAGCCTCTTTCTTAGCCTCCCGCATTGTTTATAGAAAAGGACTTAGGTGGTCTCCTTCTATCGTGGACGTTCTCCCTCTCATCGCTTCCGACCCGAATATTACCACTCCATCTCTCCAAAGATATAATTTTCGTCTTCTAAATTAAACTAAGTTTCAGCTTTTTGTCATCCCTAACTTTGTCTGAATATTCTTCAGGGATTTTATCTGCAACCTCGAGTTATTGAATCTCTGTGTAAAAAAAATTCTAAAAAATCAAAAAGAAATTTGACCTAAAAATTCTTTACCTTTACCATCCTC
>JASJDV010000034.1 GCA_030064985.1 Simkaniaceae bacterium
GAGAGACCCACATGCTCGTTCTCATTCCCCAATTCGTTAACAAAATACATTTGACCTTGAATTTTCTGCAAGTGATGATCCTAAGTCCACAAGGAGGAGGACATAAAACAAACTATACCTACCACTACTACTTAGACGTGGCGCAAAGAGAGATTGGAAGCCGGCCTGCACCTCTTTCCTACTGGGCGTTACTGACAAAAGACATATTACCTGGCAGTCGAAACAAAACCTATTCTCAGCAGCAAGTCCTCATTAAAAAGCCTTACACAGTTCCACAAGCTCTAGAAATAGTAACAGGGATACTCATGCATCATGTCCAAGCAGGAGAGAAGCTTTACCCAGCTAGCCCTAAGACTTACACTCGTTGCCAAGAAAGGTATAAGACGGGACGATATGCGCTTATTGGAGCGTTTAGCTCCGCTGGGATAGAAATTGGTGGCTACCCCGCCGATAACAGACAAACCGAGTCCGGCATGGGATGTGTCCGGAGGTTCTAGTTGGGATCGGCCTATGGATCACTGGTCTATGGCCAGAGGGCGTTGACCCCCCGTCAGAGGGGCTTTATCTCAAGCGTCTATGGATCTGCTGCATACAGAGCCTTGCACCTGAAACCTGGAAAAGTAATTATAGCGTAAAGCCATCGGGAAGAATGGTGCCACTTGTGACGATAATGATTCCATCACGGATATAGATCCCTTCCCCATCGTAGGATTGAAGGTTGTCTTTATTGGATAGATGAACATGATTTCCAAGTTGAACATCGAGATCGATGATGGTTTTTTCGATCTGACAATTCTCGCCGATCGTATACTCGATTGTTGCATCTTTTACGTCTGCGTAAGTTGTATTCCCGAGAAGGATGGAGTCTTTGATCGCGGATCCTTTTCCAATGACGCAGCGGACGCCGATGATACTTTGAGAAACCTCTTTGCCTTCAACAATCGCCCCATCACAGATGATCGAGTCTTTTAGTAGGGTATTTTTTAGGCGTGCTCCCGGGAGGTAGTGATTATGAGCATAGATAGGGAGGATTTCACTGTACAGGTTGAGGCCGAGATCAGTGGTGAGGGAGAGATTTGCTTGGTAGTAAGAAGAGATGGTTCCAATATCTTCCCAGTAACCTTGATAAAGAAAAGCTGCGCTTTTGCCCTTTTTTAACTGCGAGGGAATCAGATGCTTTCCAAAATCGTGTCCTTTCTCTTCCTGCAATAAATGAATCAGCATTTCTTTCTTAAAAACATAAATACCCATTGAAGCCAAAAAGCACGGTGGATTCTTACAATGGATATCGTGTGTATGAATAAAATCATGAGGGATTGCAAACTTTTTTAGAACTTTTGGGTCTAAGGGTTTTTCTTGGAAATCAATAATATTGGCCTTGCTGTCAATGTTAAGAAGGCCAAAACGAGAAGCTTGTTTTTGCCCGATGGGCAGGGAGGCGATGGTTAGATCAGCGTCTTTATCGTAAGCAAACTGAACCATTGCTTCTAAATCCATGTTATAGAGTTGATCGCCCGAAAGGATCAAAAAGTAATCCATCGGAATTTGTGTTAATATCTCAAGGTTTTTACGTACGGCATCTGCTGTTCCATCATACCAAATTTTTCCTCCAGGCCGCTCTTCGGGACAAAGAAGATGCAGGCTTCCTCCTCGAAAATGATCCAAGGGAAAGGTTTCTTTAATATGTTGATGCAATGCTGACGAAAAATATTGGGAAATCACATAAATATGATTCATGTTGGAGTTAAGAGAGTTAGAGATGGGAACATCGATTAAACGGTAACGTCCGCCAAAATTTACAGCAGGTTTACATCGATGTTGCGTGAGTGGGAAAAGGCGGGTCCCTTGTCCTCCAGCTAAAATAATGCAAGCCACTCTATCCGTGAGTTTGTGTCCCTTTCTCCGGTTCATACCTTCCCTCTACTCCCCACTTTTGATCAGAAATGGGCATCACCTTCCTAATAGGATATAGCGGTGGGAAAATCAATGAAATTGCCTGGAATGCTGTAGATTTATTGGCTAGTTTTTTAAGTCTTAAGAAGCGGACGCTCATTTTTTCTAAGCGATTTTCTTCCAATTTTTTAGCACAAGTATCATTTCTTCAAGGATTATTTTTGGAAGGCCCTCTTTCTTAGTGAGTGCGATAAAACGGTCTTGTTCACTAGCTTCTGTAAGGGTAGAACAGGCAAAGATAAGATAACTTGCAAATAGAGGTTTTTTTAGGGTCTCTTCTTTTTCAAGGACGTCTAAACAAGCGCGCGCAATTTCTTCATCGTCTATAAACCCACTTAGGGCAATTGCTGCATATTCATTATCCTTTGAGAAAGGTTCACTTTTAAGTCGAGTGATCAAAAAGGCTTTTGATGAACTTCCAAAGGCTGCAAGAGCTTTAATGATCTCTTCAGCTGTAAAGACGTTGTCTTGCCAAAGTGCTTCAAAAAGAGCTGGAATGGCCCGCCCGTCTTGAATTTGAGCCAAACATTTTGCTGCAAAGATAGGACTTCTTCCATAGCCTGGATTCAAAGGTTCATAGAAGATGTGTGTTGATAGGAGGTAGATGAGCGTTGGAACGATATCTTTTCCCTTCGCAACAAGTGCCTCAATTTCTTTCTCAGGGGTTTCTTTTTCAGATAGAATAAGATCACTTAAAAGAATGCTTTCTGGAGACGCTTTTTCATCTAAGTAGATAGCGCGTAGATCTTGATACATCTTTTTTGCTGCTTTTACTTGATCTTTTGCTCCATCTGGAAGGTATAGATCTGAGAGGTTTTCTTTCTGTTCTTCTTCCCTTTTTTTCAGGCGGAGAATTGCGTCGATTTCAAAATCAGGTATTTTTCCTACGCCTTGCCCTGTATAGTACTCGAGCATAACATCAAAGCTCCCGCCAAAATGCACGTCGCGGTGCATTAGGATTGCCAGATCGATTGTGTCAATCATAGGTCTGTTTATGTTAATCATTGAAAGTTTCTCCTTTGAAAGCGTGGTCTTTTAGAAGCGATGCATTATAGCTCGAGCGGACAAAAGGTCCACTGTAAACATAGGGGATCCCAAGGTGTTTTCCACAGCGTTCATAGTCTTTAAATTGCTCGGGCGTGACGAATGCTTTCACAATGAGCTTCTGTTTATTGGGTTGTAGATACTGTCCGATTGTAACGATTGAGCAACCCACTTTATGAAGATCTTGAAGCGTTTCTTTCACCTCAGCGTTCGTTTCTCCAAGCCCCACCATAATGCCTGATTTTACAAACGGAACCTTTCCTGATTTATGTGCGTAGTTTAAAACGCTTAAGGTCCTTTTGTAAGACGCTTTGTGTCGCACTTTAGGGCTTAAACGTTTAACCGTCTCGAGGTTATGGTTAAAGATTTCAGGTTTTGCTGCTAAAACAGTGTCAAGCAGCTTTTCATTGCCCGAAAAGTCAGAAGTCAAGACTTCAACGCTCGCTTTCTCATTTTCCTTGCGAATCGCTCGAATAATCTCTGCAATATGAGAAGCTCCTTGATCGGGCAAATCATCGCGCGCAACCATCGTGATAACAACGTGGCGGAGCCCCAAGTCTTTCGCTGATTTTGCAATGCGCACAGGCTCATCATTTTCTGGGAGCTTAGGAGTTTTGTCAAAATTGATATCGCAGAAACCACAAGCCCTAGTACATTCTTTTCCCAACGCTAAAAAAGTGGCTGTTTTGTTTGCATAACACTCTAAGCGATTCGGGCACTTTGCCTCAGAGCAAACGGTATTGAGATTGTTTTCTTTAAGAATTGCATGGGTTTTAAAAAGTTCGGGTCCAGGGGGGAGTTTTCTATGAAGCCACGAGGGAAATCGGCCGGCTCCCTTTCTTTTTTCAGGATTTTCGGGAAGGGCATTTCCCTTCACTTTTTTGCTGTAAGGATCATAGAGATCGTCTGACACTTTATCCTCTAGTTTTTATTCTTGGCGGGAAATGAATGGGGGTTTCATTGGCTACAAGCGACGCTTCTAGCCACGCTTCAGGAATTGTTGGGTGAGCATGGATGGTATCTATCACACAATCTAAGGTGAGTTCATTAGTCATTGCTAGAGCCATTTCTGCAATCACTGCTGAAGCTTCGTGTCCAACGACTTGAGCCCCATAAATTTCCCCTGTTTTCTTATCAGAAATCACCTGCGCAAATCCAGCCGTTTCGTTTGTCGCCACAGATTTTCCTAAGGCTTGGAAGGGGAAGGTTCCAATATTAATAGGGAGTCTTTTTTCTTGCGCTTCTTCAGCTGTCATTCCAACCATCGCAATTTCCGGGTGGGTAAAAATGACTGCAGGAATGGCATGATAGTGCAGATGAGCCCTTTGGCCACAGGCATTAGCCGCTGCAACCATTCCTTGGTGAGAAGCAACGTGGGCAAGCATAGCAATGGCAGTAATGTCACCAATCGCATAAATACCAGGTACATGGGTCTCCATTTTTTCATTCACTTCGATGGCCCCTTTAGTGTCGGGTTTGAGGCCAGCTTTTTCTAGTCCAAGCCTGTCTGAATTGAGTCTTCTTCCAACAGAAACGAGCGCTTTATCAACAGCTAAAGTTCCCCCCCCCTTGAAATGAACAACGAGTCCCGTTGCACTCTTGTCAATTTTTTCTACAGCCGTATTTGTTTTGATCGCAATTCCCCGCTTTGTAAAAGCAGAGCTAAGAGCATCTGAGATGGTTTTTCCTTGCGCTTGGACAATGGCAGGAAAAGCTTCAATAATTGTGACTTTTACGCCAAATTCTGCAAATAGAGAAGCAAATTCGCAGCCAATATAACCTCCACCAATAATAGCCATTGTTTCGGGAAGTTTAGTGAGTTCTAAAGCAGAAGTAGAATTTAAAATACGGTCATGGTCGCAAGAAAAGGCAGGAATATCAATAGGCTCTGAACCCGTTGCAATGATAATTTTTTCAGCTTGGACAAAAGCGTTATCTTCTCCAGTCACTTTTAAGTCTTTTGGAGATTCAAAACGCGCTGTCCCCTGTAAGATTGTGATTCCATTAGACTGTAAAAGTCCTCTAAGACTTCCTCTTATTTTTTCGACAACACCATCTTTACGCTCTTTCATTTTTTTGTAGTCAAAAGAGACTTTATCGATATGAATCCCAAAATCCTCAGCCTGTTTAATTTTATTAAAAACGTTTGCGTTCGAAAGAAGAGACTTAGACGGAATGCAGCCCACATTTAAACAAGTTCCACCTAAATATTGTTTTTCAATGAGAGCCACCTTTTTCCCCATTTGCGCTCCCTTAATGGCTGCAACATAGCCTCCTGGACCCGCGCCGATGATTGCTAAGTCAAACTTTTTTTTGTTTGTCATTTCAAAATTCCTCAAAAAATTAAACGTTTATTGTACTCATAACTCTTCAAAAAGTAAATATCTCAGAGATAATTTTCCTTTCCCTTCTACAAGAAATCCGTTAGAATGGAATTTACTGATAAAATAAGGAAACAGTCCCGCCTAAAAGGATTCGATATGGAACAGCTTGAGCGGACAAAAGTTTGTTGGAATTGCGAAGCAGATGTGAGTTATGAGGCGACTTATTGCCCCTTTTGTGGAACAGATCTTTTAACTTCATCGATTGAAAAGTCAGGGCAAAGCCCGAAGCAAGATCATAAGTTTTCTGATCAATCCCTTCAGGAAAGCCTTGCTTCTCTTTACAAGCCCCCTTACTCTATGCGCAATCGTCAAGGTTTTGGCGTTCCCGATGAAAGGGCAGAGTCATCTTATCTTGAAAAAGAGCCACCCAAAAAAGAATCTGAAGACCTTCCAACGCTCCCTGAAGAAGGGATTCAACCTCTCAATGAGAAAGAAGAAGTCACAAGAAAAGGCCACATTTTACCCCTCTTATTTCTTATGATTGGAGCCCACCTTTTTATTCTTGGGGCTCTTATTATTTTCTGTTCAAAAGATGGAATGGTAACTCTCGAATGGAAGAGTCACTTTTGGTTCATCTACTGCCTTGTTAGCTTACCTCTCCTTTACTTTGGGGGAAAGATGCTTAAAAACCAAAGCACGTAAATCTTTACTCATCACAATTTTTAGCCTTGGATCGGACCATTGGGTAGAAAGAGGCCCGACGGATGCTTTTGGCGCAAGTTATGAAGGGGCTTTTGTCGATCAGGAGGCGGCATCATTTGGAATGTAAAGAGACTATGGGCAATTGCAAGTTTTAGCTCGCTATTAAATTTGTCAAAAAGAGCAAAAGCTTCCTGTTTAAATTCTAAAAGAGGATCTTTTTGTCCTACAACGCGCATGTTAACTTCTGTGCGGAGGTGGTCAATGGATAAGAGGTGTTCTTGCCAAAGCTTGTCGATATTTCTTAAGAGAATAGTGCGAACCACTTGGCGCAAAACAGGAAAGACATCGACTTTTTTTGCTGCGCTTTCTTGCGCGGAGGCAATAGTTTGTGCTTCATGGTCGAGCTTTTCCTTGAGAGCACCGGTAATCAGTTGTGCTCCTTTTTTTTCGATATCTTCAATAGAGAGATAATCATCGTTGAAAGCATTTTCATCGACAGTGATAGGGAAGTGAGTCATTAGAGCTCGTGAAAATCCATGACAGTCCCACCCCCCTTCAACGGCTTTTGATGTAAAAAAAGGAGCTGCAAGTTGCCTTGCTATTTCTTCAAGAATATCTTCTGCGAGCTGGATCGACGCTTCTTCTCGTAGGATTTCATTGCGGAAAGCATAGACTTCTTGTCTTTGCTTATTCATCACATCGTCATACTCAAGAGTATGCTTTCGAATCGAATAGTTCTGTTGTTCAATCCGTTTTTGAGCTGTTTCGATCGAGCGGTTGAGAATTTTTGCTGAAATTGGTTCTCCTTCAGGAGGGCGGAAACGCTGGAGGAATGCCGTGAGTTTTGGTGAAGTAAAAAGGCGCATGAGTTGATCTTCAAAAGAGACATAGAATTTTGAAGTTCCAGGATCTCCTTGGCGCGCACAACGACCACGGAGTTGTCGATCGATCCGTCGCGATTGGTGACGTGTGGTTCCAATGACATGAAGTCCACCTGCCTTAGCAACACCTTGGCCTAATTTAATATCGGTTCCTCTACCTGCCATATTGGTTGCAACAGTGATAGCTTTAGTTTGTCCCGCTTGAGCGATAATCTCTGCTTCTTTCGCATGATTTTTAGCATTGAGGATGGTGACTTTTAGCTTATTCTGTTTTAAAATCCGCGCAAGTTTTTCAGAGACTTCAACCGATTCCGTTCCAAGTAAAATGGGTCGGCCTTGCTCGTGAATTTCCATGATATCTTTAACAAGAGCATTGTACTTTTCTCGCTCAGACATATACATTTCATCATCGGCATCTTTGCGCAGACACTTTTTATGCGTTGGAATTTCAAGAACTTCGATTTTATAGATTTCTTTAAGCTCATTTGCTTCAGTCATTGCTGTCCCAGTCATTCCTGCAAGCTTGTCATACATCCGGAAATAATTTTGCAGCGTGATCGTAGCGTAGGTTTGCGTTTCTTCTTGAATCGGAACGGATTCTTTTGCTTCAATGGACTGATGTAGACCATCGGAAAAACGACGTCCAGGTTGGGGACGTCCAGTATTTTCATCAATGATGACAATCTTTCGGTCTCGAACGATGTAGTCGACATCCTTTTCCATCAGAAGATGTGCGCGGAAAAGTTGTCTTAAACTGTGGGAGCGCTCCTTGCGTCGGCTATCTTCTTCACGAAGAGCGATTTTCTTTTCCATCTTTTGTTTTTCAGAAAGAGCCCCATTTTCATCGATCTTGGCGTACTCATCACCCAAATCGAGCATAAGGAAATCATCTTCTGCTTCTTGATTTCCTCCAGTCCAAGAAGCAATTCCTTTATCGGTTAATTCAAATTCATTGGCCCGTTCATCAACAATAATGTAGAGCTGTGCAAGTGTTTCGTGCCGCTCCTCTTTATTTTGTTCTGCATGGAAATAAGTCTCCCACTTTTCAAGCTTTGCGCGAAGGTCTGGGTGTTCTTTAATCCGCCTGAGGATTTTATTTTGAGGAGCTCCTTTTCCAACGAGCCAAAGGTTGCGTAAGGCCTCTTCTTCTTCTTTTGCTTCTTCTTTAGAAAATTTTCTTTTTTCTTCTTCTTCAGACAGCCGGTCTAATTTTTCTAGAGTCTTACGGGCATTGGAAGCTAATTTATTGCAGTAATCTCTTTGCAATCTTACAACAAGGGAAACAGAGTCTTTGAGCTCATCATACAGTTGTCTTGGTTGAGCCGCAGGACCTGAAATAATAAGAGGAGTCCGCGCTTCATCGATCAAAATAGAATCCACTTCATCGATGATCGCAAAATAGTAGCCTCTCTGACATTGTTCTTCAATGGCATGTGCCATCGAATTATCGCGAAGGTAATCAAAGCCAAATTCTGAAGCGGTTCCATAAACAATGTCCGCTTTGTAAATTTCTTTACGTTCATGGGGAGGAATAGTATGAGTAAGAGCCTTAACAGTGAGTCCTAGCCAGCGGAAAATTTCCCCGATCCATTCAGAGTCCCGGTTAGCAAGATAATCATTGACTGTGACGAGATGAACAGGCTGCTCTGTTAGAGCATTCAAGAAAAGAGGCATCGATGCAGTGAGAGTTTTTCCTTCTCCGGTCATCATTTCAGCGATAGAACCATAATGCATAGCAGTTGCGCCAATTAGCTGGACATCGTAGGGGATCATATCCCATTCTTGATCGTATCCGGAGACATGAATATGGCTGCCACAGAGGCGTCGGCAGGTATTTTTTACAAGAGCATAAGCTTCAGGAAGGAGGGTATCAACAGTCTCTTCGTTTTTTAGTCGTTCTTTGAACTCGAGAACCTTTCCTCTAACCTCATCGTCGCTCAGGCTTTGATAGCCGTCTTCGATAGCATTGATTTTTTTCACAATTCCTTGGTAGCGCTTGACTTGACGATTTTGCGCCGTTCCAAAAATTTTCTTTATCAACCCAAACATAATGATCCGTATAATTGGTTAACGGCCAAGTATAGCGTAAAACTGATTTTACACCAAAGAAACCCTCTTGCTACTTGTTGTGAATTGGTATTTCACGCTATAGTCTGCGCTATGGGAGAAATCATTTATAAAGATCGAACGACAAAGCAACTCAAAAAAGAAAAAATTTATGGTAAATTTTTTCTTGAAGCGCTCTATGGTACTGGCCTCTTGTCAAAATTTTTTTCCTTTTTCATCCTTCCCTTGATTGCCCAGGTTCCATTCTTTTCTTTTCTTTATGGAAAAAAACAAAAAAGTCGAAAAAGTCGGACAAAAATTCTTCCGTTTATTCGAGACTTTGAGATCGATGCTGCTGAGTTTGCTGACCCTGTCGAAAGTTTTGATTCGTTTAACGATTTCTTCATCCGTAAATTAACACCTGAAGCACGCCCGATTGTTCCCGCAGAAAATCGTGCAGTTTTTCCAGCGGACGGAAGACACCTAGTTTTTCCCGCTATTTCTCAAGCCGAAGGGTTTTATATCAAAGGTAGTAAATTTAATCTCCACCAGCTTTTAGATGACGAGGGTTTCTTCGAACTTTATAAAAAAGGAGCCATGGTTATTTCCCGTCTTTGCCCCACTGACTATCATCGGTTCCATTTTCCCTGCAGCTGCACTCCGCGAAAAACAAAGCTGATCAATGGCCCTCTTTTTTCTGTAAACCCACTAGCGCTTAAAAAGCACATTGCGATTCTCAGTGAAAACAAACGGGTCTTAACACCTCTTGAAACAAAGCTCTTTGGTCAAGTGCTTTACATCGAAGTGGGAGCAACTTGTGTGGGCTCAATTAAACAAACCTTTACTCCAAACAAACCCTACGAGAAAGGGGAAGAAAAGGGGTACTTTGCGTTCGGAGGTTCGTGCATCCTCCTCCTTTTTCAACCAAACACCATCCAATTCGATCAAGATCTAATGGAAGCTTCTGCAGAGTATATGGAAACCTATGCAAAAATGGGAACCTCTTTGGGAAAGGCGATGACCTCTCCTCTTTAAGATCTTGCATATCTTTGCTGACATCTAGTATAGCTTTTCAAAAGCTAGTGTTTGTGCATCCTCGTCTCCAAGGGGAATCGGTTCGTTCCCCCTCAGCTTTTAGAGGGTTGAGTAGCGCCGCGAAAGGGATGCTAATATCCTTACCTTAGGAAAAACCTTTCCAAAATACTTAAAATTTTGAATAGTTGTGGTTAGTAAAATTTGACTCCTACGCTACTTCTAGTGCAGAAAAACTCTTGACCTAGAAGCAACCTGCGAAGTTGAAGAATTTTTAACGCAAACCCAAGGGAGTCTGTGCCAATGAAAAAATCAGCATTTTTCGATCCAAAAAAAAGAGACCAGCCCCCCCCCTTTTATATTAGGGAAGTCCCATAAAGAAATGGTTAAGGAAGAAGTTGATCGTCTCTGCGGTTTGAAAATGGGAGAAGAGCTTGATCCAACGATGCAAAGGGAATTTGATTTTTGGCTTCTAACATTTGAAGAGGGATTTCTCAAAAGACGCTACCCCGAATACATAGCAAACATCGTTGTTGAGTCAACTAAGTTAATGCAAACATTAGACTGGGACATCTTTACTAAACCAGAGAAAAGAGCGCGAGCATTTGTTGCTACACCTTCTACTATCGTCTCCATATTTTCATCTAAAAATAGCGTTGGATGCTTATTCGCAATCCAATTGGAATCAAACTGTGAGAGGGTGACTAGAAAAGAAATTAAAGACGCCGTTGAAGCGTGCAGTATGGGTTTTGAGCTGCTCGATGCCTTCTACAAGCGCCATTTTGATAAATCTTCGGTTGATCTCTTTTACTTTGAACTGGGCTACCAAGAAGACGAACTGGAACACAATGTGGATCTTTCTCTTTTCGAAAAAACCTTCTTACAAAAGATCGAGACTCGTATTCAAGTGGTCGTTCCCACCCTTTTTATGCAAAGAAATAGAGAAGAAATCATAAAGAATCTTTTAGTTCTCGGAAAAGAGATTTCTTTTATTGAAGACATACCTCAAGTGATGATTCTTTATGATCATCATACGCATCAAGACATCATGTTCACGATCGTCCTAGCCAGGGTTAAAAAAAGGGGAGATCTTCCTGTACTGGATTTGTTAAAGGTAAACAAAGAAGATGAAACCGCTATTCAAGAGCAGACCTGCTCTTTAAAAAACCTTTCTGAAGAGGCTACTGTAGAGGGAAACATTTTTCAAATCCAAATAAAGAATCTTTCAAGGTTTCAGAAGAAAAACTCTTCCATTGACTACAACTTAGCGCGGAAACACGTTGCTCAGTGTCTTCAACTCAGTCTAGGGGAAATTCGTGATTATAATGGGGGACTATTTTCAGAGCGGGATAAGAAACTTGAAGAGTTAAAGAAAGAATTTCCTAAAGTAGCAGCTAGTCGCCTTGAGAACTTTTTTTATTCTATGCAGCCTTTAGAACAGCAAATAGTGCTTCCGACAAAGCTACTTGCTCTTTTCTTTAAGCTCTTTCAAAGGTTTTTCGCAAACGATCAACGGCAATGGCTTACAAAGACCTCTGATTTAAAACTCCTCATTGCATTTAAACATGAGGCTAAAAAAAAGGATTTTGGAGAGGAAGAAACACTCTTAAAGAGTAAGATTTCCTATGAGACAGTCGCTCATTCACAGTGGTTCCATGGAGACTTTTCATTTCAAGGGTTTATTCTTAGCTTTGATACTCTTAATCATTTGCAGCAGTATGAAAAAGAGCTCCGAAAGAGGTTGACTCAACTTTCTAGCTGCAAGGCGCCGCAGCAAAAAATCCTCCGTATTGGTTTCAACAATAAGTGTAATCGATTTGATTTCGATCCTAGAACAAGTGGAACGAATGAATCGATCATGATCAATAAGCTTCTTTTCGAGGGGTTGACTCGAATAGGCAAAAACAGGAAAGTTTCTCTGGCATGCGCTGAGTCTTATCAGCGCTCTTTAGATGAAAAAACCTATACGTTTCAACTAAGAGACCTTTACTGGTCAAATGGAAGCCCCTTAACAGCAGGTGATTTTGAATACGCTTGGAAGAAAATCTTATCATCACACGCTAAAACGAGTTTTCATCATTTGTTTTGTTCTATTTTGAACGCAAAACACGCGAAAGCAGGAAACATTTCTCTGGAGGCTGTGCGAATAAAAGCTCTTGGTAACACCAAACTAGAGATACAACTAAAACATCCTATTCCTTATTTCTTGGAGCTTCTTGCTCACCCTATCTTTTCTCCTATCTACCCAAAATTAGATAAGAAGAACCCTTATTGGAGTTACCAGGGGAGCGGTCAGTTTGTTTGTAATGGACCCTTCAGACCAAAGGCGTCCTGTTTTTTTGATCGATTTGAACTGGAGAAAAATCCCTATTACTGGAATAAAGAAAAGGTTGAATTAGAGGGGCTTTTAATCTCTAATATTCAAATACCGCAAGCTTTAGAGCTGTTTAAGAAGCAACAACTGGATTGGCTAGGTCCTCTTTTCGGGGACTCAAAAAAAAATTTTTCAGAGTATTCCAATAAGATAAGTTATTTACCAGCATCAAAAATTTTTTGGTGTTGCTTCAATATAAAATCGTTACCATTTTTCAACAAAAAAGTGCGACAAGCTTTTTTCTACGCAGTAGACCGGAAGAGGATAATCGAAGGAATTTCAGGACAAGAACCTGCTTACTCTCCTCTTCCTATAGAAACCACCGCATTTTCTCCAAAAAAATATTTAGAGATAGAAAATAAAGAAAAGGCGAAACAATTCTTTGTAGAAGGACTTAGAGAGCTCGGAATGTCAAGAAAAGGCTTTCCTAGTATCAGGATTAATCTTTTTAATAACGAGCTTTTTTATCAGGTTGGATCTAGGTTTAAAAAACAAATCGAAGAGGTATTAGGGGTTCAGTGTTTACTGTCCATGCTTGATGATAACGAGTTATTATACAAAATGGAGAGAGGAGATTATGAAATTAGTACCCTAAGACGAAATACATGGATTAACGATCCCCTATATGTTCTACAATTCCTCAGCAGGGAAGAAAGCGGAACCCATCTTATCAAGTGGGACAATCCTCAATATCAATCTTTAATCAAAAAGGCCCAGACGACAAAGAATCAAAAAAAAAGTAAAATTTTACGGCAGGCCGAAAAAGTCTTGATTGACGACTATGCCATCCTTGCTCTTTTTTATGGACAGGATATGATGCTGAACCAGTCTAATTTCGAGATTGATCATCTATACCAACTGATAATATGCTGACTCGATTTTGTTGACAAAATAATTTTCTCAGATTTGAGGCTGCCTCTCATCAGCAAAATCCTGTAGATAGATGGAAGTAAAATTTACTTTGATAAAAATCGTCGTAGTATAATATAGTTAAGCTAATGAGTTTTTTGAAAGTAATGAAAACCCTCTCAAAGTAATGAAAACCCTCTCTTTTATTCTCTTGATCTTGACTATAAGCAGCTGCGGCAACAAAAAAGCCACGCCTCAAAACAAAGCCCTAAATCTTTCTTTTGATTGTCCAATACGTACACTAAATCCAACAACTACAGGCGAAACTCCAGCACATTATGCAGTCAGTATGCTCTTTGAGGGGCTGACAAGATTAGATGCACAAGGAAATATTGCCCTGGCAGTTGCAGAAAAACATACCGTTTCAGAGGACTTTAAAAGACACACTTTTAAGCTCAGAGAAACTTTTTGGAGTGATGGGATGCCAGTCACGGCCTATGATTTTGCATATGCGTGGAAGAAGTGTATCGATCCAAAAACTGGCAGCTTAGGAGCACAGTTTTTTCACATTGTGAAGAATGCAAAACCCGCTACACAAGGAAAAGCTCCTTTGAGTGAAGTGGAGATCAAAGCTCTTGATGCTCATACGCTCGAAATTGAACTTGAACATCCCGTTCCCTATTTACTTGATCTCTTAAAGACCGTTCATTTCTATCCTATCCCAAAACACTTGGATGAAATAGATTCTAGTTGGATCCATCGAACAGATCAAACGTTTGTTTCTAATGGTCCGTTCAAGTTAAAAACATGGAAACAGGAAGAAGGGATAACCGTTGAGAAAAACCCCTTCTATTGGGATCAAAAGCATGTCTTTCTTCCAGAGATAAGAATCAGCTTTATTGGAGATGGGATGACAGCACTTTATATGTACGAAAAGAATGAGCTCGATTGGATGGGAGGTCCTTTCAATACTATTCCTCAGGAAGCTCTCAAAACCTTTAAGCAACAGAAGGATTACTCTCGTGTGGACATTGCAGGAGTTGATTATTTTTCTCTCAATAGTCAAACTTTCCCATTCCATAACAAAAAAATGCGCCAAGCCTTTTCCTATGCGCTGGATCGGCATGCAATTGCGGATCATATTTTAGATGGAAGTATGACCCCGTCATATGGAGTTATTTCCCCCTTTTTCGGCTTAGGAAATTCCGCTTGCTTTGAAGATAACAAGTTCGACGAAGCAAAAAGACTCTTTAGTGAGGCCTTAGTAGAGGAGGGGTTAACGCTTGAAACTTTTCCTGGTGTAACTCTTAGCTATTCTACAGGTCCTGAAATCCTTTCTCGGATTGCGCAAACAGCTCAGCAGGTTTGGGAACAAACTTTTGGAATCAAAGTCACTTTATCCTCATTAGATTGGCCTGTCTATATCACTGCGGTTCGAAGGGGAGACTATCAGATCGGAAAGCTAGGTTATAAGTCTAATATCGATCCTATCCGCGTGCTCCAATTCTTTAAATATAAGCATGAGCCGATGAACACAACGAATTGGGAGTCCCAAGAGTATATCGATCTGCTCGAAGCTTCAAATCATGAAACGGACTTTGAGAAGCGGAAGGCACTTCTCACTGCAGCGGAAAAAGTTCTAATGGATGAGATGCCTATCATCCCTATCCATTATAAAGTAATGGAATTTTCTAAAAACCCACGTCTTGTTGGAGTTGTTGTTTCAAAAGGAGATGTAGACTTTAGATTTGCTCGTTTTTCCCACTAGAGGATAAGCGCTTCTTTAGTAGTGATCACTTTAGAAAGATCGTATTTTAAGAGTCTCAACATAAAACGCTGGATAAATTGACCCGTGAAATTTTGATGCGAGCTAGCTTATTGAAAGCGATTGCAAACAGCGCTGCGCGACCTCAAATGTCGCCCTAGTCATGATAGAGCGAGCCTGTTTTACATCTGGACCTTGCACAGTCGAGAGACTTTGCAGCGTTCCAAGAGTGTGGTGGCTTGTGGGTATTTTTTACAATTTTAGACTGGTTGATTTTGCTCACTTTTAGGGGGCGCTCGTGTACTCCGGAGCGTTGATGTATGGCATCGATCCTACCAACTCACGCTCAAGATTTCTGGAGATTTTTCGTCTCGTAAATAGCTTTGCAAATGGTGCACTCTTCTAGCTTGTGTCCTTTTGCCGGACAATATTTGCGCGCGTAATAGATGATTTGAAGATGGAGTTTTTTCCATGAAGGTTTTGGAAAAAGTTTCTTCAGATCTTTTTCTGTTTGTTTGACGTTTTTTCCACTGCTCAGCCCCCACCTTTTGGCGCACCGATGGATATGTGTATCGATGGGAAAAGCAGGGATTTTTAAGGCATGAATGGCAACGACAGAAGCGGTTTTATGTCCAACCCCCGGAAGCTTTTCAAGCTCTTCAATTGTGCAGGGTATTTTTCCTTCATACTCTTTGGAAAGGATCTCTGAAAGCCTCTTTATCGCTTTTGCTTTTGTAGGCGCAAGCCCGCATGGGCGAATGATCGATTGGATTTGTGAGACGGAAAGTTTTGCCATTTGCTCGGCCGTGTTTGCTTTCGCAAAAAGTTTCGGCGTCACTTCATTCACTCTTTTATCGGTACATTGCGCAGAAAGTAGGACTGCAATCAGTAAGGTATAATGACTGGAGTATTTAAGGGAACTGGGAGGGTTTGGAAAAAGTGTATCTAGAATTCTTTGAATTTTCGTAATGTTACTCATTTGCCAACACAAAATTTTGAGAAGATAGCGCTTAAAACCTCTTCGGTAATGTTCATACCGATGATCGTTCCCAATTCTTTTAATGCCAAGCGGAGATCAGAAACAAGAAATTCAGGCGAAATAGCTGTTTGGAGTCCTTCTGAAACGGTTTTTAAGGCAGTGATTGCATTGCCTAAAGCTTGATGATGGCGCTCACTTGTTAAAAGAACCTCTTCTTTTGAAGGGGGGCCTTCCTTCCATACCGTTTGATGAATTTCTTTTTTAAGTGCATCGATTCCACTTCCCTTCTTTGCGGAAACTTCAACGACATGAGAATAAGGAAGGATTTTTTTTTCTTGATGCTTTAGGTCTATTTTGTTCCAAATCGCAATCGTTTTCTTTGCTGGGAGATTTAGCGTGATATGCATAGGATGGGTCACATCATAAACAAGTAAAATAAGGTCGGCTTCTTTTGCTGCTTTTTCTGAGCGACGTATCCCTTCTTTTTCAATGATCTCATCGGTTTGACGGATGCCAGCTGTATCGATGAGGCGAAAATTTAGGCCAGCAATTTGAACCTCTTCTTCTAAAATGTCACGGGTTGTTCCCGGGAGATGGGTCACGATGGCGCGTTCTTTTCCTGTCAGCGCATTCATGAGTGACGATTTTCCCACGTTAGGAGCTCCAATGAGACAAAGAGAAAAACCTGTTTTTAAGGCGCTTCCATCGTAAAAGCTCTGGTGCAGAACAGACATTTTAGATTGTAAATCTAAAATGTCTGTTAGGAGTTCCTCTTTTGTTGCAAACTCAAGGCCTTCTTCAGGGAAATCAACCCAGGCTTCAACAATGGCTGCAATTTCTGTGAGTCTCTTTTGAAAGGCTGCAATTTTTTGAGAAAGCTTTCCTTCTAAATGATTTTCAGCGGCCTGCCAGGCCATTTCGCTTTTGGAAGCAATGACTTGTTGGACCGCTTCAGCCTTTGTTAAATCAATTTTTCCATTTTGAAAGGCTTTAAAAGTAAATTCTCCGGGAAGTGCTGCGCGTGCACCTGCTTTCAATGCGGCATCCAACACTTTTCGAGTAATGATGACGCCCCCGTGGCACTGAATTTCAACGGTATCTTCACCTGTATAGGAGCGGGGATTTTTCATCACAACGGCAAGGCCCTCATCAATAATTTTTCCTTGGGTATCAATGATTTTGCCAAAATGAACGGTATGGGATTCATAGTTTTGAACCGGTCCTGAAAAGATCCGATTTGCGACTTTTAACGCGTGATTGCCCACAATTCGAATGACAGCAATTCCCCCTTCCCCAGGGGGAGTCGCTACAGCGGCGATTGTCTGCCCTGTTTCATAACTGTGGTGATTCGATTCCATCACTTATTCACTAGAAAAAGGGCGCTATTGGCACCTCTTTTTTTTAAAACTTAAAGCAAGCCTTTTTTATTAGTGTTCATCCCAAGCTGTATGAAATGCATCTAAACTTTAGCAACGAGACTTTTTCCCATACTACTTGCTTACCATTTCAGCTATAATCATTTTTCTTTTGAGCAGCGTTTGATTAAAAAATGGTGACTGTAAGTTTATCGTTTCTTAATGAAAGTGGTCAAGTCGTTTTGAAAATTTTTTGTAAATGAAACTCTATTATGTGTTTGATAGCGCCTTGCGAATAAGTACGCTAAGTTCAGGTGTCTCTTTAAAATTTGAAAGAGCTTTTTTAAGGGCTTGTTGCGCTTGAAGAGAGTTATAGCCCAGATTCATGAGCGCTGAAAGGGCATCATTCATTTTTTGATCTTTTTGAGAAAGTTCCTTTTGAGGCGTTGCTTTTAAAGGAGCTTTTTTAAGGCCTTTAAGAATTTTGTCGCGCAGCTCAATAATCAGGCGTTCTGCTGTTTTTTTTCCTATCCCCGGGATTTTAGAAAGAATTGTGGAGTTGGCTGTCGTAATTGCAGATTCGAGAACCTGAATGTTGAGATGACCGATGAGTGCCAGGGCAGTTTTAGGCCCAACTCCTGAGATGCTACTCATTTTTTCAAACAGGTTTCGCTCATCGATGCTTAGAAATCCAAAATTTTTGTGAGAATCTTCTCGGATACACGAAGAGATATAAAAAATAATTTCTTTACCAATAGGGGGCGTCACAGAAAAAGCACTCAAAGGAATGTGCAGTAGGTAGCCTATGCCTCCTACGTCGACAACCGCTTTGTGGGGATTGATAGCCATGAGGGTACCTTTGATATATTCAAACATGGGAGGAAACCTGTTTTAGAGAATTTGCATGGCAGATTGCAAGAGCAAGAGCATCAGCTGCATCTTCTGGTGTTGGAAGATCGTGTAAATTTAAAAGTGCTTGCATCATCCGTTGGACTTGAGCTTTACTTGCAGCTCCTGTTCCTACAACGGCAAGTTTTGCTTTTTTGGGAGCATATTCATAAAGAGGAATTTTTCTTTTGGTAGCAGCAAGAATCGCAACCCCTCGCGCCATTCCGAGTTTGATAGCGCTTTGAGCATTCCGACTGATAAATTGTGTTTCCACAGAGAGTGCTTCAACAAGATATTTGTCCAAAAGGTGTTCCACTCCTTCATGGATAAGAGCATATCTTTCATGTAAAGGAAGTTTTACAGAGGGGCGGATACAACCAAAGTCGATAGGAGTATAGCTTCGAAGATCGGTTTCAATGATCCCGTAGCCCGTAACCCGTGTTCCCGGATCAATCCCTAGAATAATGATTTTTTTTTGTCTCATATTTTTCAGTATGGCTCGAAAAGGTTTTTTTGTTAACCTTTGCTGTATGAAGGACCTAAAAAATCTCGCTCCCCAGTCTATTATCGTCCGGATGCCTAATTGGTTGGGAGACTTGGTGATGGCAACCCCGATTTTGATCGATTTAAGAAAGGCCTTTCCAAAAGCCGAGATTACGGCGATGTGTCAAGAAAATGTTGTCCCCCTTTTAGAGCAAGATCCTGCTGTCGATGAACTTTTTCGATTTAAACGTTCTAAGGAGTTGATCCGCCATATTCGTGAACGGAATATCGTTGCTCATTTGAAGCAAGGATGTTACGATGTAGGTATTTTATTGACGCACTCTTTTTCTTCTGCGTGGCATTTTTGGCAAGGAAATGTAAAAAACACCGTGGGGTATTGTAGTGATGGACGGAGTTTTTTACTTAGTCATCCTCTCTCGTTTTCTGAAAAGCGGAAAGAGGAGCACCTTGTCCTGACTTATAAGAAGCTATTAGCTCCTCTTGGCATTCCCGTTTCGGAGACTTTTCCTCGCTTGATTGTTTCAAAGGAAGAAATTGAAAGCGCATGGGAGATCGTTAAGCCTTTTGACATACCCCAAGATGCTAAGTTGATAGGAATCAATCCTGGAGCAGCTTTTGGAACAGCAAAGTGCTGGCCTCCTGAAAGGTTTAGGGAAGTGGCAAAAAAACTTGTCGAAGCTGATCCTCGTCATTTGGTTTTATTCTTTGGGGATGGCTTACACAAGCAACTGATTGGAAATATGTGTGTCGGTCTTCCGAAGCGGGCGATTAATCTTGCGGCAAAAACAACGATCCGAGAGCTGTTAGCTCTGATCAAAATTTGCTGCGTCTTATTAACGAATGATAGCGGTCCGATGCATATTGCCGATGCCTTAGGTGTTCCTCTTGTCGCTCTTTTTGGTTCGACAAGTCCTGTGACAACAGGTCCCTACAGACAAAGTAACAATGTGATTCAGAAAAAAGTTCCTTGTTCTCCTTGTTTTAAACGCGTCTGTCCCATCGATTTCCCCTGCATGAAAGAGATAGGAGTAGATGAGGTTACACATGCTGTTTTAAAACAGCTGGAGGACTTATATAATCATGCTTAAAAAACTGATCGAACCGTTTTGCCTGAATCCTTTTGATAAACTCTTAAAAAAGATGGAAAAAGAAGGAAAGTCTCGTTTCTTAGTTGTTTGGAATCGAGGATTGGGAGATATCCCTCTCGGTCTTTACGCTCTTGTTTATCGGATCAGAAGCTATATCCCTCGCGCGTCTATCACATTTGTTACACGAAAAGATTTAGCGGACCTTTTCACAATGCTCAATGATGTGAACGTGATCGTAGGAGAGAGGCTTATTCGTGGAAAGCCGATTGATGTGGATGCAGTCTTAAAAAAGCATCAACTTAGCACAAATATGTTTGATGTTGTTTTAGAAAACCCTAACGCGACCCGTTGGCTAAAATGGCAACTTGGAACACTGACCCCAAAACTTTACTGGAATCCAGAGTGGGATACTAGGATTGACAAGTATGAGCTCGATCCCCATGAAGTCTACATAGGATGCCATGTTCAAACAGAGACAGGCGTTTATTATGGGTATGAAAAAAATTGGGACCTCCCTTCTTGGAGAAATCTATTTAAAAGGATTCATGAGAAGAAAAAGGGAAAAGTCCTCCTCTTCGGAATGGAAAGTGAGCCCACTTTTTTAATAGAAAATGTGATCGATCTTCGGGGAAAAACAACTGTTTTCGAAATGCTTTCACTCATTAAAAATCGGTGTCGCTACTTGGTCGCTCCTGATTCTGGAGTCTTGTCAGTGGCTTATTATGTCAACGCCTCCTATCCTATCCGTGTTGTCTCTCTTTGGGCCGACCCAAGGCAGGGAGTCTTACGCCAAAGAGTCGCTTCTCCTAATTTGCTACTTGAACACCTTCCCCTTCATGGGAAAAGTGATACGGTTGCTAATATTTCTGTTGATACGGTCTATGATGCGCTCTTTAAAAACCCGATCTGATTGTGGCTGCTTAATCCTTGCAGGTGGTCAGGGAACGCGCCTGGGCTTTAACGGGCCGAAAGGATGTGTTGAGCTCCCTTTGAAAGAAAAGAAAACGCTCTTTCGTATCCTCTTAGAAAAAGTGAAAAATCCAAAAGCGCCCATAGCGGTGATGACTTCACCGTTAAATCATGAAGCGACCCTTGCTTACTTAAAAAGGGAAGATTTTTTTGGAGTAGAGAATGTGACCCTTTTTCAGCAAGGAATGGAAGGAGCGTTTCCCAACGGCAATGGAAAAGCCTTTACCTATTTTTGCCAAAAAGGGCTATGGGATCACTGGAAAGCTGTGGGGATCAAATATCTCCAAGTTCTTCCCATTGATAACCCCCTGGCAACCCCTTTTGATGAGGAGCTTATAAGCGCTAATTACGGGGTAGACCTTGTCTTGCGGGGGGTCAAACGTCAGGGGCCTGATGAAAAAATGGGTGTTATTTTGGATGGGGACAAGCTTCAGGTGGAAGAGTATACAGAGTCGACTCACTTAAGTGAAAAGCTGCTAGGAAATACAGGGATTTTTTCCTGCACTCTTGACTTTGTCAAGCTCGGATCTTCTGTTTCTCTTCCTACTCATGTTGTACGGAAAAAAGTCCGAGGATCGTGGGTTTCGAAAAAGGAATCTTTCATTTTCGACCTTTTTCCCTATGCTAAAAATTTTAAAGTTCTTCCGTCCGAACGGAAAAAATGTTTTGCTCCGATTAAAAATGCCACAGGACCCGATAGTTTGAAATCTGTTGCAGAATTGCTTAAGAACTGATCTTTTTTTAGCCCATCTCTCCCCGAACTCTCTATCGAAGCGCTCTCCTATTTCATCAGTCCCCCCAAAGAGTTCTTTGATTACGAACCAGATCTTTCCCATAAAATTACAAGGTTCCCTTCCGTATTGTCTCAAGATTTTTTTTTGCCTTATTTGACAATACCTCCAATCGAAAATCGTTTATTAATGATATTCCTGATAAAATTAAATGTTCTCAATATTTTTAACTAACCTATAGTAAAGGAGCATTAACTTCCGTTTCAGGCTCTTTTGGAAAAAGCGCCTCAAGATCTTCTGTAAAGCTGCTTCTGAAATTAAAGAGGTTAGGTTGCATGCTCTAACAGTTCTTTAGGTTCAATCCAACGATCATGTTTCTTAATGAGTGCGATCAAGCGATCGACAGCCTCAGTATAATGGATCCCTTTTTCCACACATTCTTTCCCAACATAAAGATCGATTTTTTCCCTTGCGGACCCCACATATCCAAAATCGGCATCTGCCATTTCACCTGGCCCGTTAACAATACACCCCATAATCGCAATTTTCACCCCAGGAAGATGTGCCGTTTTGGCACGGATTTTTTGCGTCAATTCTTGCAAGTCAAAAAGGGTACGCCCACAACTCGGGCACGCAATAAATTCTGTCTTCGTTGCTCGCATTCGACAACCTTGGAGAATACTAAAGGCAAGAGAGCTTTCTTTTTCTTTTGCAAGGTTTGTCTTCAAAATGACCCCTTCCCCCAAACCATCAGCAAGAAGAGCTCCAAGCTCTGCTGCTGCGTGAATTGCCGTATCTTCAGCAGAAAGAGGATAGTTTCCAACTAAAATGACCGGAAGATCGCGTTTACTTTCATGAATCCAATCGAAAAAGTATCTCCCTTGGTGAAGGAAGGATTCTGTCATTTCAAGGAGAATAAAGGGGCTAGGATACTCGAATAGTTTTTTCCAAACGCTCGGATCTCCATCTTTGATATAAACAACCCCATTACCTTTAAATTCTTTAAGCGGAATGACAGGTAATTTTCCCCCATCAAAATGGATCTCATGACCATTAAAAAAAGCATCCCCTTTGATTCCATTTTGAGGCTTGCTCCAAATCAAAACAGAACCATCGCGGTGCAGGGGAAAGACTGGTCGCACAAAACGCCTTCGAATGGCTGCAATAGTACGGTTGTATTCCCTTTTTGATTCTGGCAAACCAGATTTTTTGGAAATTTTCTTTTTATTGTCCCTGAGCCTACACATTGAGAGAAA
>JASJDV010000036.1 GCA_030064985.1 Simkaniaceae bacterium
CCCTCAAAAAAATCAAGGGGCAAAATAAATTTGTTGGTTACCCAACTCTCAGCCTAAAGCTGGTAAAAGTCTCCTCGCCAATGTTAGAAAGGCTTTTTACGTTAATAGCACTGTCCGTATCTCCGCACCGTACTGTTTAACCATTAACGACAGAGCCTAGAGCTGGAGAAGGACTCTAGGGTGTCCTGACCTATCTAACGTAGCACTCTAAGTGCTCAGGCTGGTCAACCAATCCTATCTTAAGACTCAGCTAAAAGCTTCGTCTTTCAGGGCGGGGTAGTTGACTTGCCAATTTCCTCTTTATGGAAATCCTACAGTATCATTTCCACGGTATTCTACTCCAGACTACTCTAACTGCTCTCCTTGGAATCTCTTAAACTATGAGACGCTGTCTTTTGATCGTATTCTTGATTTTGTCGAGACGATTGAAAACACCGATAAACTAGAAGAGATTTTTGCAGCGAAGCAGCTTGAAGAAATCGAAGAGTTTTTAATTTTTCTTATGAGAAATGGAGTACGAGACTGGGATATTGAAGCGAAACAAAGACTTGAAGAAGATATTGCCTGGATGCGAGGAGAACCCAATAACAGTCCTTTTGCTTATGAAGAAGAGGATGACGATGTTGGAGAAGAATTTCCCCATCGGATGGGCCCCTTGCATGGCTACCAAGGGATAAAAATTATACCCGCATCTTTAATCTCAGGGAAAAACCCTCAATTTGTTCTGTGTGGGGGTAATTTTAAAAAATCTGTAAGAACGTCGAAAGAGCTGTTAAAAAGCACAAAAAAAAGATCATTGTAAGAGCCGTTGTTGTGGTCGTTGCAACCGTCGTGATTGTTACCACTGGAGGCGCTGCGGCTCCAGAAGCAGTTGCTGGTGGTGGCGCTGCTATCAAAGCAGTAAAGGACTCTAAAAAGAGGATAATGATAAAGACACGAAAGAAAAAGCATTAAAAAGTCATCTAACTCTGTGAATAGAAGCAATAACTATCAGTGCTGGAAAAACTAAAACGATCTCTGCGAGTAAGATGAGTCGTTCAGGAACCATTCATGATAAAAATGGATTAACTAAGGCTGGGAGATCATGGGATAAACATGGACAAAGAGCCGGTACGGTATTCCCCAAGGCAGTGGGCAATATCTATGAAAAAAACACTCGAGGACAAAGGGTGCTCGATGAGATATTGAATCATCCGAGAAAAATTATAAGCATTAGAAGTGATGCAACTCCAAGAATGGGTTTGTAATGTGCAGGAGTGTTTTTCATATCCAAGATGGTCCTCCATTTCTTTCTCGAGGAGTTTTTCGACCATTCCGCCGACTAGTTTCTGGATCAGTCCGTTTTTTCCTGTGAGATCTTCCATGGTCTCACATTTTGCAAGTTCTTCGTCTAGATTCATTTTTGGCTCCTGTGTAAAATTTTTCAACTTGTCATTCGCATGTGGTATATGCTCTGCCTTTTTTTCTCCTGAATGAGAATATTTTCTCTCATTCAGTTTTTCATTTACACAATTCTTTTTACACTCCCTTAGACCCTACTCATATCGATCTTTATCAATGCAAAGGAGCTCCTTGTGACTGTTGGTTAACATCTAATAGCTAAGTGATACAGATCGCGCACTCAAAACTTGGGAATTTCTTAAAATCAGCGGTAGATAGGAGCGCTGCCAGCAAAGGAAAAACCAAGTTTTGAAACAGGAAGAGCAGATACAGTTTTTACTTTTCGAAAAAACAAATCTAGAGTAACATTTTCTTGAGTGTAGTTAAAATGCCAGAAATTTTTTGAGAAGTTTCTCAAAGTTCACATGCAGAGCAACCGGTTATTGCGGAAAAAATTTGATTGAGAACAAGAATTTTGAGTACACGGTCAGTATGTACGTTCACCATTCAAAAGGAAAGAGATGTCTAAGTTAGATGAAAAGTCGGCATGGAACGCAACAACTGAATTATTCGTAAAAAAAACCTATAAACTTGGTCCCCATTGGTCTTTTAATTTTAGAAATGATCCTAAGCGATTGGCTTTTGTTCTTTCACGTTATAAATTCTCTTCTAAAATGCTTGGAAAAAGATCTCATATTCTCGAGCTAGGATGTAGCGATGGAATCGGAACAGCGATTTTAGCTGAAAATGCTGAGGAGTATACTGGAGTTGATCTCGATAGACCTGCAGTAGAAAGTGCTAAAATTAATTTTACAGACCATACATTCATCCACGATGACTTCATGGGGAATACTTATGGAACTTTTGACGGAGTTGTCAGTTTAGATGTTGTTGAACATATTCTCCCCGACTACGAAGATCTCTATTTTGAAACGGTTGTAAAGAACCTTTCTGATAAAGGAATTGCTGTGATTGGAACGCCTAATATTACAGCTTCTCCTTACGCCTCTAAGGCGAGTGAACTCGGACATGTAAATTTATTCTCACAAGAACGATTAATCAGCAAACTCAAGAAATTCTTTCATCATGTCTTCTCTTTTGGGATGAATGATGAGATTGTCCATACTGGCTATAGCCCTATGGCACATTATTTAATTTGTGTTGCTTGTCATAAAAAATAAAGCACCTCTCAATGTCGAATAGAATACATAGAAACAGTATAGGAATGTTATGAAGGAAACAAAATCAAATTGGGAATGTGTCACACAAGAATTCATGCAAGAGACTCCTGAAATGCATTTGGGACGCTATGCTTCGCACTGGTTTTTTAAGACACCCAGAAAAGTTCTCCACTCGATGTCTTATTACAAATTTGCAGCAAAAATGATTGGTCCCCATAAGAGGGTCTTAGATGTCGGATGCAATGAAGGACTTGGAACTTTTCTTGTCGGAAAAGAATGTGGGTTTGCTAAAGGTTTTGATTTTGATAAGAACGCGATTGAGCGTGCTCAAAAAAACTTCTCAGAACCTTTTGTTGCATTCGAAATGGGGGACTTCTTAGAAAATTCTGAAGAAGAAAAATGGGATGCCATCATTAATTTTGATGTGATTGAGTACATCATGCCGCAACGCGCATCAGACTTTCTTGCTGGGATTGCAGGACAGTTAACACCTGAAGGGATTGCCATAATTGGAACGCCAAGTAAAATCTCTCAAGAGTTTGCTTCTGAAGTCTCAAAAAAAGGACATGTGAACATTTATTCTCATGATCGTTTAGAAGAAGAAATGCGCAAACATTTTGAATGCGTTTTTATGTTTTCTGCCAATGATGAAGTAATTCATACCGGGTATCTTCCCCTTGCTCACTATTTTATCACTCTGGGCTGTATGAAAAAATAGCATTTTTTAAGCATGAGTATGTCTGACCTTTCTTTTATTCTCCCTAACTACAACCATAGCGCTTTTTTAGAAACGGCGTGCAACGCGATTTTTTCACAATCTATTGCTCCCTTAGAAGTGCTTATCATTGATGATGCTTCAACCGATCCAAGCCTAAAAGTTATCGAAACTCTTCAGAAAAAATATCCCTTAATTAAAACTCTTCAAAATAAAAAAAATTTAGGTCCTGTCCAAACAATTAACAAAGGAATTAAAGAAGCAAAAGGAAGCTATCTAGCCCTTGGTTCAGCCGACGACTATATCCTTCCTGGGTTTTTCGAAAATGCTCTGGAACTTTTAGAAAAAAACCCTACCCTTGGCATTTGCACAGGAAAAGCAACGCACTTTAAAGCTAGTAATCCCAGCTCTCTTGTTATCGAGAAAACGTCTCTTCCCGATAAGACCCATATTTTTATGCCGCACGCACTTAAAAAGCTGTTTAAAAAATCGACTTTTTTCATTCATACAAACTGTTCCATCTATCGAAAAAAATATATCGATGAATGTGGCACCTTAAACCCAAAGCTTTTGAGCCTTTGTGATTGGTATATCAACTGCCAAATCGCTCTTAAATATGGCGTAGGCTACGTTCCAAAGCCTTTTGGGGCCTTCCGCTTATCCTCATCTTCCTATTCTCAAGCTCTCAAAAAATCTCCAGCGAAAAACCAAATGTTTCAAAGTCTTATGGATCAAATCCATTCTGAAGGCAAGGAATGGACTAGAACTGTGAAACAATCGGGCCTTCTTGCTCAAGCAGGCATTCAGATGGTTCTCTTCCTATTAAAGCATCCAAGATACTGGAGCTACTTCCCAAAAGCCTTCTTCAAAAAATGTCAGTTTGCTCTCAAACATAGATCGTGATGAATCGTTAATGATGATTTCTTGGAGAAAACATGTTATTGACAGTAGATTCATCCTTTTTAGGCGGGATGATCTTCTAAAAGCTGAAGGTCTTGGTAATAGTTCATGAGGTCTCGGAATCGAGCCGCATCTTCAAAGCGCAACTCTTTAGCTGCAAGTTTCATCTCCTTTTGACACGCATCAATGCGCTCTTTAACCTCTTTAGGATCTAGGAATAGTTCTTCTTTTTCTTTCTTTTCTTCCGCAGTCTTAGAGTCTGGAAAAGCTTCTGCTAAATCATCGGATAACTCTTTTTTAATCGTTTTTGGAACCATTCCATGCTTGCGGTTATGTGCCTTTTGAATTTTTCGCCGATCACGTGTCACTTGTAGCGTATTGGCAATAGACTGCGTTTTTTTATCAGCATACATAATCACCCGCCCTTCACTGTTGCGTGCAGCACGCCCACAGGTCTGGATAAGCGCTGTTTCACTTCTTAAAAATCCTTCTTTATCTGCATCGAGAATGGTAACAAGAGACACTTCTGGGATATCTAATCCCTCTCTTAAAAGGTTAATCCCCACAAGCACATCAAAGACACCTCTTCGAAGATCTTTGATAATCTCAACTCTTTCTAATGTATCGATATCAGAGTGAAGATATTTGGCTTTCACCCCAATTTCATTCAGATATTTTGATAAATCTTCTGCGAGCTTCTTGGTCAGTGTTGTGACAAGCACTCTCCCCCCTTTTTCTGTTTCAATCCGAATTTCATCGAGAGAATCATCGACCTGATTGGTTGCTGGCCTCACTTCGATGGTGGGATCTAAGAGTCCTGTGGGGCGGATAATTTGTTGCACAACGTCGCCACCAGCTTCAGCAACTTCCCAGGGACCCGGCGTGGCTGAAACGTAGATGACTTGATGGATGTGATTGTAAAATTCCTCAAATTTTAAAGGGCGGTTATCATAGGCTGACGGAAGGCGAAAACCAAAATCTACCAAAGATTTTTTTCGAGCTCGATCTCCATTGTGCATCGCATGAATTTGTGGAAGGGTCTGATGAGACTCATCGATAAAAATGAGAAAATCACTTGAAAAATAATCCAATAAGCAAGCTGGAGGCTCTCCTGGATTCCGCCCCCCAAAGTGACGAGAGTAATTTTCCACTCCTTTACAGTAGCCAATCTCTTTGATCATCTCGAGGTCATATTTTGTTCTTTGCTCAATGCGTTGCTGTTCAACTAAGAGGTTTTCCTGCGCAAAATAGGCGGATCTTTCTTTGAGTTCTTCTTGAATTGTTTTCATTGCACTGAGGCGCACCTCTTCTGGAGTCACATGGTGCGATCCCGGATAAATTGCAAGACTTTTAATTCTACGCTTGACTTTTCCTGTGAGGGGATCAATTTCGCTGATTCTTTCTAACTCATCTCCAAAAAATTCAGCGCGGTACCCTAAATCATCTTCATAAGCAGGAACAATTTCCAAACTATCTCCACGGACACGAAAGTGGGAACGGGACAGTTCAAAATCATTGCGAGAATATTGGAGCTCAATAAGGTGCAGTAAAATAGCATCTCTTTTATAGGACTGCCCAACATTTAATGTGAGTTTCATTTCTCGAAAGTATTCAGGCATGCCTAAACCATAAATACAAGAAACAGAAGCAACAATGATAACATCAGCGCGCTCTAACAGGGAACAGGTTGCTCGAAGTCTAAGTTTTTCAATACGGTCATTGATCGAAAGGTCTTTTTCGATGTAAGTATCTGTTCTTGGAACGTAAGCCTCGGGTTGATAATAGTCATAGTAAGAAACAAAATACTCTACGGCATTCTCAGGAAATAAGGTTTTAAACTCTTGATAGAGTTGAGCGGCTAACGTTTTATTATGCGCAAGAATGAGCGCGGGTTTTTGAGCCTTTTGAATGACATGTGCCATTGTAAATGTCTTACCAGACCCCGTAATTCCAAGAAGAACTTGAGACCTCTTTCCCATCTCAATTCCCTCAGTCAAGTAACGAATAGCCTCGGGCTGATCTCCTTCGGGTTGAAACTTTGAATCTAATGTAAATGTAATTTCTGGTTCCTTCATTGAATATACTTTGTAAGGAGGGGCTTAAATGTTCCCCATTGCTTTAGGATATCGACAGCAACAATAAATATGGCAAAAAGAATCACGAAGCTTAAGAGAATCCTGCCCCATCCTGAGCGATAAAATTTTGCTGTCTTGAGTTTCCATGCCATCATCGCAGGGAGGAAGATCAATAAAATAGTGACAAAGGCGCCGGCATATTCAAGTGCAACAAAAAACCCCTTTTGGTAAATGAGGACAAAAACAAGGGGAGGAATAAATGTCATTAGACATGCAAGTAATCTCCCTTCCCAAGTTTTCTTTATCTTAAAACCATCAGTTAAGAAGTCAGATAAACTTAAAGTGACCCCTAAAAACGACGTAACAAGTGCGAAAAAAGAGAAAAAGTGTGCACCGATAACTACCCATTTGTTACGAACAAAATGAGAAAGGGGAATGATTGCTGAACTTCCTCCTTTCCAGGCGCTAACTAAACCGTTTTCTCCAAAAATCGGAATAATCCCTAAAATCAATACCTGCCATAAAATATAGATCACTAGTGGAAGTAAGCTCCCGATGATCAAAGTGCGGCGCAGATGCTTACGGTCATGGTTCATATAAGTCGTCAAACTTGGAATAATAATATGATACCCAAACGAAGAGATGACTACTGGAAATGTTACAAGTGTAGGGCCCCAATCCACGTGAGTCAAAAGCGTCCCTTCTATATGATTTGGCAAAAAAACGACCAAAATCAAATAAGAAATACACAGCCCCATCATCAATAGGCGGTTGATTATATCAACACCGAGTGTTCCTAAATAAACGAAAAAGCCAAAAATAATAGGAAGAGAAAAAGGAGCTAACCAACTTGGCAATGTATAACCTGTCATTGCTTCAACTGCAGAAATAAATAGAGGGGCACTTGCAGAGATATAAGCAGCGGTGAGTGAATAAAGAAGAAGAAGAGAAACAATCCAGCTCAACCCTTTACCCCAACCACCCAATGTTTTATATGCCATGGAGATCAAATTAGGCTCCCCTTCTACAGCAAGATTCACATCAAGAAAGAAAAATGCGGTGGCAAGCATGACAAGCCAGCAAAGAAAAAAAACGCAAATAGATGGAAGAAACCCGACAAAAGAAGTCAAGACGGGAAAAGCTAACATTCCCGCACCAATTGTTGTTCCGGCAACCAGTAATATTCCTCCGATGTAATGGTTTATTTGCATGTTGACCCATGGTTTTCAATTAAGGCTTTTCTCATATAAGTTCCTCGTTATGGTTTAGGAAGAAAGTTCAAGTTTAGCATGGTTGTGAGTTGATCGAAGAAGATCAGACAAGCAACTAGGAGAACCAAGATAAGAAGAAAACGTCCTCCCATAGCTCTATCCGGAAGTAAGTTCCCTTTTTGGTACCGCCCAATCCAAGTCATGAGAGCAGGAAAAATTCCGAAGAGAATCACCGCACAAATGCCTCCCGCAAAGTTTAAGGCCTGAAAGAAAAGGCCTGGAAAAAGAATAGAAAAAGCAAGAGGAGGAATAAGTGCGAGAAAACATATGCCTATATTTTCTCGTTCCTTAGGTTTGCTTTTGAATCCATCACTTAAAAAGTTCGTCAGGCTTAAGGCTTGAGCTAAAAAAGAGGTTAGAATTGAGCAGAAAGCAAGACTTTGTGCTGAATAACCAATTAAATTGGATCCAAGATAGGTTCTCAAAGCTTGAGAAGCATCCACATCAATTGTATAACTATGAACAATCTCTCCAATAGGAAGAACGCCGAGTGTAACAACTTCCCATATCACGTAGATGGCAACGCTTAAAAAAGAGCCTGCGTAGATCGATTGCCGCACTCTTTTTCGATCCCCTTTCATATACTTCATTAAGACTGGAACCATATTATGAAACCCGAAAGAAATAATCAAAATTGGCAAAGTAAACAGGGCATATTTTGGTTCCCGATGAAGAAGAAAGCGAGGAACAATGTGTTGAATCCCGAGAATCACTAAGAAAACAAAAGAAATCATCTTTCCATACATGAGATAGCGGTTCATGTGGTCAACAGGCTTTGTTCCAAGATAAACAAGCCAACCAAAAAGACCCACGAAAAAAAAAGATCCAGCCCACTGGGGACAAGGAAGATGAAAGGTAGTTTCAAGAAATAGGCTCGCATGGTTGCCACTTGTCGACATATATGCAGCAAGAAGAGCATAGAAAAGGAAGAGGTAAAGAAACCAACAAAGAATTTTCCCTACAGGTCCCAGTGTATGTTCAACCATTGAGATAAGATTGACCGGTTTTTTAAACCATCCCATAATCTCAACCATTAAGATGGCTGTTGTTAACATAAACAACCAAGCAATAAAAAACATGACAGATGAGGGAAAAAAACCTGGAATTCCTGTAAGAATTGGAAGTGCAAGCATTCCAGCACCAATACAACTACCGGTGATGAGAAGAGTCCCCCCAAAGACGCTTCCTGATTTTTTCACGCAATGATCCGTTTAATTTTTCATTTTTTCTACAGCTCGCACCTCTTGACCGAGTCGACCGAGCTCATAGCCATCATAATCGACGAACTTAAAGAAGCGTTCAAACTCTGGGAAGGTATGCGAAACTTGTTTTGCCATTTCTTGCGCAATGTAACGATATATCGGATGCCCCGCCGGCGAAGAGCGCAATTCACACAGCCACTGCAGAGAGCGTAAATTAATGTGGAAATACCAATGAATGTTATAAGCCATAGGAACCACATATTGCGCTTCCTCAGGGAGTTCTCCTGCAATTTCATCGTAGGTTCTTTTGGCACGATCCATCGCTTCGCGATACTCTTTTTCCATGTCAGTACCTAGAATCTCTTTGGGAATATAGTAGCCGAGGTTACAAGAGAGAAATTGCCTCTCCTGGGTGAGGATACGATGACGCTGCAGGTCACGATAAATTCCATAATCTGCAACGATTTCAAAAGTAAACGCGGCATGCTCTAAAGCCCGAGGAGATTTATGCCTCCGATTTTGTCTAAAAGCAGAAGCTCCTTCAAAAATACGGGAAAGGTCTTCTTTTGGAAGGTTGCGACACATTTCTTGAAGCTCCATTAGTCCACAATGTGATTGGTTAAAAAGAAGAGCTGCGCCCACCTTCACAGGGCTATCAGGATCTGAGTTCACAAGGCGAACCATCGGTTGATGCAGAGGCGGAATCGAAGGAGTATAGTGCTCACTCATCAAATGAAGTTCTTTATTCATCTTATCCTGGAATTCGGCGTAGGAATTTTGATGTTTATGGGAAAGTTCAGCGCGTCTGACAAAAGAGGGCATCACTTTAGAAAGTTCTTGGTGGGAAAAGCGGGCAATTTCTTGAAGTTCTGATAAATTATGACAGTTTAACTTCTGGACTAAGGTTTCAAAAAATCTTCCGTTTCCATAAACACCCATATTTGTCAGAGCGCTTGCTGGAAGGAGCCCTCTAAGACAATCTAAAACTTTTGCTCGCAAGGCTGCCGTGTAAGCAACCTTCGAAACAGCGTGTTCTTTTGGAAAATCTTTCTCCATTTGTTCGGTCAAAGGGGGGATCAGTCTTCCATACACTTCAAAAAGATGATTACAGGTGTCAACATAGCGGTCGCGATAAGCTGAAGTCATTAAAATGGGTTCTCTCAAAAAAAGGTATTCCCCTTCATACTTTTGATCAAAGTAAATATAACGGGTTGATTTTTCAAGAGGAGACCCGCCAATTCGAGCATCCTCAATAGCCTTAGCAGCAATCATAGAGACGTTTTCAATTGCTAAGTGGGCTCCTCCAAGTTCTCCAATAGAATCATCTCCATAACCATCAAGAATCCTATCGTAAAAATTTTGCGCTTTCTTGATAGCAATACTCTGATCTTCTAATGCGTTGCCATTTTCTTCCTCTTTCAAACCAGAAATCGATGAAAACGCCGTTTCTTCTTTGAGGATAAATTCTTTCAACAGAAGAGAACGAAGACCTAAGCTTGATCTTGAATAGCGGGAAAAAAGAGCTCCCTTAACAACCTCAGGGAGGTTGCGGAGACAAAAAATGTGACTCGAAGGATTTGTCACATATTTCTTGATAATCTTAAGTTGCGATTCAGAAAATTCTTCACAGTCGT
>JASJDV010000035.1 GCA_030064985.1 Simkaniaceae bacterium
TATGATAACGCTCTAAAAACCTATCAATTAGTCAGTGATCCAGCAATTGTTGAAAAAACTCTTCTCAACAAGCTTCAATGCTACTATGAACTTGATCGATACAAAGAGTTAGCAAAAGATGGATTTCCCTACCTAGCTAGCAAAACAACTGAAATGCAAGAACGAAAAGCAGAACTGCATTTCCTAATGGGTGAAGCTCTTTTTAGACAAGCCCTTGCATCAGAAAATGCAGCAGAAAAAATCACCTTTGCTCGCAAAGCACGGGACTCTTATGAAAATCTCCCTGAAGGACAATATAAAGAAATTTCAGAATTTGCCGTTGCAGAAATTCATGGAATCCTTGGAGATTACGAAAAAGGTGCTACAGCTTACCAGAAGCTTGCTGAAAAGCACTCTCATATGAAAGAGGATCTTCTTTTCCAAGTAGCATCCCTGCAAGCAAGATACAATAAAAAAGCGGCTACTGAAACTTTCAGAAAAGTCAAAGCAATGAAAGGCAAAAAAGCTAGTGAAGCGACTTTTAATTTCATTGTCCTTCTTTTCCAAAATGAAGCTTATGAAGAGGTGATTAACAGTTACGGGGCTCTTCTAGAAAATATTCCTGAAGATGCGCTGCCCACCTTTAATTTCATTGTTGGAAAAAGTTATTTCTGCGCGGGGCAGTACCAAAATGCCATTTCTCCTCTCAAGAAGTATATCGATTCCACATATGTTCCCTCTGACCAACTAAAAAATGCTCTTTTGATTCAAATGACTTGCGCACATCAAATCAGTGACGCAGCCCTTTTCAGTCAGGCGTTTAATAGGCTTGATGCTCTTTTCCCAAACGATCCGGAGATGGCTAAAGCTTTATTTATGCATGCAATGATTCTCAAAGAACAAGGCGCTTTTAGTAAAGCAGCTGAAAAACTCAAGATGATTAAAGACAACTACGCCGGGTTTGATAATCAAGAAAATTTTCTATTTGAATATGGTCTTTTAGCTCATCAAAATGAGCGATGGCTAGAAGCTTATGAGTCTTTTCAGACCTATGTCACAGACTTCAAAGATAGTGATCGTATTCATGCAGCTTGGAAACTTCTCCTTTCTTCCTCTCTTAACTTATACAAACATTGCAGCGAAGAAAACAACGATTCTAAGCTAAATTTCTTTAACGACTTACAAGCTGTTTTAACCCGTTCAGATTGTTTAAATGATGATGAAATGAAAGACTACTCTCTTCTCTATGCAAAAACAGCATATGAACTTGATCATCACTCAGAAGCCCTGCGCTGCTTACAAGATCATATCTTCACAAAAAGTTCTATAGAAAAAGACCCTATTTCTCTTGCTGAAGCCCACTTTATGGCAGGACTTTGTTATGCAGAGACAGAAGCTGATAACGCTGCGTTATGCATGCACTTAGAAAAAGCAATAGCCCTGAATCCTGACTTTTATGATTCTTCTTCTACACACTTGCAGCTTTACAATGCTTACATCTCACTTGCAGGTTATGGGGAGATAGAAAAAATCCCACCCGACGCCGCTCAGCAAAAAGAATGGATTCACCATGCTGCCAAACATTTACAAGAAGCTGTTTCAAAAGAAGATGTCACCATAAAAAAAGAAAACCGCTTATGGCTTGCTGATCACTATTATCAAAAAGTTCAAGACTATTATGATGGAAAGCAGCAAAGAGAAACAAATCCTCCTCCAGAAGTCACGAATGCAACGGATCGAGCAAGTTCTCATTATCAGGCGCTCCTTCTTTCAGATACTAAGCTCCTCCCTATCACTCCTGAAAATCTCCACCTTGAACATGAGGTTGTAAAACTTGCAAAACTCCTTTCCTACCAAAAGGCTCATGAAAAGAAATTAGACCTTCTCAAACAACTTCTAGAACAACAAACGGATAAATTTGCACTAAACTGGGGCTCCCAAAAAGAGGCTTTTTTTGAGCTTGCCATCGCTTATGATGCACTAGGAGAAAAGGAAAAAGCTTTCGAAACATACCGTTTCATACAGGCTTCGGCTGCCCCCTTTCCAACAGCGCTTGCGAATCATGCACAACTTAGAGCAACGCGACTGCAGTTTGAGCTTCTAGAAGAGGAATTAAAAAACGAAACAAACGAAGAAGTTCTTTCTATTCTAAACGATCTAAAAGAATTGCAAATTCGTAAAAATGCAAGTTCTGAACCCACACACTTAGAAGCAGCTCTTGACTATGCAAAAATTCGTTCTTTACTTTCAGAGCGTTCTGAACAAGATAGACGGTATCTCTTCTTTTTAAACCGCATCAAAGATGATTTTACTTCTCAAGAAGATTTGGTTACCCAAGATTATCTTGCTAACCTTCAGCGCGATTCTTCAAAGAAGCAGATTTTTGATGCCTACATGAAGTTTATCAATGCAGAAAAAATACGCCTTGAAGCAAAAAATCTTTACCAGCAAGAGCGTTTAGGTGAAATGGAAAAACTTCACGAAAATGCCCTGACACTCTACAGCGAAATTAAGGCTCATTCCCACATTCCCCCCGATCTTTATGAACGTGTTAGCGTAAGTGTACAAGAAATGAATGCTGTTAATGCGTATTAATGAGAGCCAAGAAGAGAGATTTCATGAAGGCAAATTCCTCTTCTTCCTTAAGATGCAAACGATTCATTCTAGTATTCAGCATTCTGCTCCCTTTGTTTTGTAATCGGTTAGTCGCAGAAGAACCCTTGGGGGCTCTAAATGCCAAGCCATCGAATTACAAAGGGGACATGCAGCCTCAAACAGAAGAAGTAGCGCTTTCTCTTGAATGCGCAATTTCTCCGATAATCGCAACTATAAAAGGTTACTTAACGCCTCCAGTATTTAGTCTAGACTCCGTTATTCCTCCCCTTTTAGAAGAAGACTCCTTGGCTCAAAAACGCTCGCCTTTCAGTGCAAAGAAAAACAGCAATTTTAGTAGGGAAATTATAAAGGATAAAAAAGAGGGGCTTTCTCCATTTCTCTTTGTTGCAGATAGTAATAAATCTCTCCTAGCTATTGATCCAAATCTTGAACAAAGAAAAGTAGCAAAACAGGACTTTCTATCAAAAAAAATTTCCTTAGATCTTGAGAATCATTCGTCCAATCGTTCCAGCCCTCAATCATTTGAACATTTTTCCAATCATAAGTTTTCTCTCATCCATCGTGCTTTTGCACATAAAAAAACTAAGCCGATAATGAATTCTTCTTTGAAAGAACTAAAAAATGTCCCTCACGGCAAAAAAAAATATTTCACGGAAGGTTATTTTAGATCGCTTAAATGGGCTGACGTTTCAAAGATAACTCACCAAAAAAATCCCATTGTTCTTTCACCCTCTCTTGAAGTAATCGAAGAGCTCTTTCACCCATATAAAATAAAGCTTTCTTTAGAAGCTTCTACAATCAATGCTTCTCTTTTTGATTTCAAAGAGGTTTCTATTGCTTTTGATCTTCGTTATAAACCCTACCGACAAGAAAAAATCGCATTAGAACTTTCTAGCTTGGATTGCAAGGCTTTTAAAGCAACTTCTTATCTCCATATCAAACCAATTGAGGCTCGTTTCGCTTCTACTCCCCGCTATCCTTCACCAGAGAAAGCTTATTATCTTGTACCTTCTAAATGCTCTCTCCCTCAAGGCCCAACGATTGCAACAAAGCGCAATCAGAGGGTGATCCCCTTTACTCAAATACCAGAATTTGATCTCTATTGCTCAAAAAAAACCCTAGACCTTCCTAAGAAAGCGCACGCATTTCAAGCGAGCGCCTTAGCAAGGATGAGCTCTTATCTTTACAGGGAACCTCATAAAGAGATGGGTGCAAGAAGCTGTACACCGAGTTCTAGAATACAAAGTCCTCTTGCTGTCTCAGAAGCAAATGAACGTTTCATTTCAGATGTTATTGTTCAAAATGATTACAAACCCTCAAAACAAAAAAGAGAGAAAAGTCTCTCAAAAACACTCCCTAGCTTTTCTATTCCAGAATTGCAATACGCGCTTTTTGCTTTAGAAACACAAAAGAACATCTCTATTCCCATGCAGGATGCTGAAATTCTATTCGAAAAATTTGCACCTAGAGAAACAACAAACATGCAACCATATGACTTTTCTCTTTCTCAAGCAAAAAGAAAAGAAGTTTCCCCAAAAACTGGAACTAGAATTCCCAGTAAACTTGTTGAAGACATCTTGCGCATTCAATCAATGGCCATTTTAATTAAGTGGACAGACCGTGATTCAACTATCAAATCCTCTTCTTTTCATCCTTCTAGTGAAAATTTCTCGTGTGAAAAGATGCGCCGCCCTCTTTTACATCCTCTTTACCCAACTTATTGTCCTCCAAAGATTTCTGGATTAGATAGCGGGGCAATCACCCATTCTGTAAGCAAAAAGCACCTTGAATATCTAAAGAAAAAATTTATCCTTTGTAAAAAATCTCCAGAAGACTTAATGCTTCCCCTTAGTGCAGCGAGAAAAGTTTTCCCAAACAAAGCTGTCACAGCTCCTCAAAGAGTTTTTACGGACTTACCTGAAGCAAATAAAGTTGTTTGTGTAGTCAATTATGATAAGCAATTTCCTAGTACCCGGGAAATTTTTAAAGGATATCCGGTACCGGTAAGAATTCAAGCTGAAATCACCTTTTCTGATAAAGAGCCTTTTCCACTAAAGACTGGTATGATTCGCTCCCAGTCAAAGAAAATACTAGAGAATTATCACAAAGAAACTCTTGTAGCATCAGCAGCTATAGCTCTTGTTAACCCAGAATTAGAAAGCTCCTTGTCTGATTCAGAAAAGCGATCGCTGAATCAGTCAAGCCGTTTTACCAATGCATTTCTCACTGAAATTCCGCCACCTTCTCATCTTGAAACAGTTTCTTATCACAATGAGTTCGAAACTTCTGTCCACTATTCCAAAAAAGAAGAGGGCAGAGGTTACCTTTTCTCGATACAAATAAAACCTTCCCAAAACCTTCATTTTGCTTCCCCAAATCAACACTACATTTTTGTAGTCGATCGATCGAGTAGTATCAAAAAACACCGTTTTGAGGTATTTAAAGAGGGTGTAGGACGAGCTCTTTCCTATTTGGAAAAAGGTGATTCGTTTAACATCGTCATTGCTGATACAGAAATGATCCCATTGAGTGAGACCCCAACTCCCTGGAGTAAAGGATCGGTTTCCAAAGCTAGAGGCTTTTTAACGAATCAAAACTATCGAGGTTTCTTCATTCATTACAACGCTTTTGAGCTCTTAGCCAACGTTTCTAACTATTTTGCTCCAGATAAAGAAAATATTGTTGTCTTACTAACAGATGGTCATGCGTTTAAATCTTTTCAAGACCATAAGAATGATTTCAAAAAATTGTCTCAAGAGAGCAAGGGAAAATTCTCCATTTTTACCGCCACTGCAAGCCAGGGAAATAATCTTTTAATGCTTGACCTCTTGAGCACTTTTAACAGTGGAGAGCTGGTATATTCCAAAACAAATGCATCCTTTTCAAGACAGCTATCAGTACTCATCAAGCGCATTGAATCTTTTATTGCCAAAGATATTCATATAAACGTCACTAGCATCACCAACGAGACTAAAATTGCATTTTATCCTAATGAAAAACTACTTCTCTCGCTTTATGCTAATCGCCCCTACACCGTTTATGGTTGCATTGATGAGTTAAAAGATTTTGCTCTTATCCTGCAGGGAAGGTGTGGAGATAAATGGATCAATATTAAACAAACCATTTCCTTTAAGCACCCTAAACAAGCAACGCATTCTATTAAAAAAAGAATGGCTATGCAAAAAGCTTACGCCTACTATGACCTCTTCTTAAAAAATGAGGATCCTTCCTTGTTAAAAAAAGCGCAAAGTATTTTAAAACCACTTCATACTTCTCCTGCAGTCCGATGAAAATTACTGGCGGCTTTTTAAAAAATCAATTGCTCAAAGTCCCAAAGGGTAATAAAACACGCCCCACTGCTGAAAAACTTAGGCAGTCGGTGTTTAATAGGGCTCAAGCTTATGTTGAAAACTGCAACTTTCTTGATCTTTATGCTGGCTCTGGAGCCATGGGAATAGAAGCTCTTAGCAGGGGCGCAAAAGAGGCAACTTTTATTGAAAAAGATCGCTTTGCTCTAAAAACTCTTAGAGAAAACATTAGTAAACTCAGTCTCTCTCCACTTACAACTCTTATTGACGGAGATGTTTTACTCGTTTTAAAAAGACTTAAAGGGAAGACCTTTGATTTTATTTATATTGATCCTCCTTACGAGAAAGGACTTCAAGAAAAGACCCTAGTTCTTATCGATAACCTCCACCTTCTCCATGTTGATGGACTTTTGTTTATAGAAGAAAGTTCCCAAAAAGAGTTAAAAATCCCTTTTCTTACAACAATGCAACTACAAAAAAAAAGGAAGGTGGGAGCTGCTTTCCTGTATCAATTTCAAGGTATTACCTAGAAGCCTTTACTCCATTTTTATAGAGTGTTTCTATAACATTGCCATCTTGGTCGTAGCTTTTCTTTAATCCATCCAGCTTACCGTTATCAAAGATTTGTTCTAGACGAGGCTTTCCCGAATCGTAATACTTTTTGAATGTGCCGTGTTGATTTCCCTCTCTATATTCAGCTTCGAAAATCAAAATTCCCGATTCATTCCAATGCTCAGCTTTTCCCTCGAGCTTTCCGTTCTTGTAAGGGTAAATACTATTCAAACGACCATCTTTAAAGTAAGTTTTTTCCTGTCCTTCCTTTTGGTCTTGTACAAACTCAACTTCTCTATACAGCTGACCTGAAGCATAGTACTGGCATGAGGAACCTTCCCTTAAATCGTCTTTGAATGTTAACCGAATGGCTATCCGACCATTTCTATGGAAAAGCTCTGCAGGTCCCTCCTTCTTTCCATTTTTGTAGGTCGTAATGCTAATCTTTGCCCCACTAGGATCGTATTCAGTGACTTCACCATGAATCTTGTTGTTTACATAAGTTCCTTCAATGGCTTTGACCTTTTCTCCTGCAGTCACATCTAAAGGATAATAGATGTAGTGTGGGCCCTCTCGTTTACTATTTTTGTAATGATAAACAATTTCTCGTCCCTCTTGATCTTTTTCAAAGTGGCGCCCTTCCAATTTGCCTTTTACGTATTTGGATTCTTCGAGGAGATTACCTTCTTGATCCCATAGACCTTTTAATCCATGTAACTGGCCATTCTCGTAGCCAATGGATGTTTTAACAATTCCGTTGGGATAATAAGACTTCTGTTCACCATGAAGCTCACTTTTGTCATTATAGAAATAAAGACTAGCTAGTGTTCCTTTAACTCCATGAGAAGAGGGATAAAATTCTTTCTGAACTCCAGTGGGTTTCCCTTCTTTGGCTTTTCTAATAAACGCCTCACTCCCCTCTTCAAAATAACCCAAAGCTTCTCCCTCAACAAGATCATTTTTTAAGGTTTCGCTCAACTTAATTTGACCACTTTGATAATACTGCTCATGCTTTCCTTCTTTTTTTCCATCCAAAAAGTGAAAGACCTCAAACTTTTGCCCAGAATCATAGTAAGCTGTATGTGTTCCAATAGGTTTATCTTCGTCAAAAGCTCCCTCGAAAAGAAGGGTTCTTTTTTGATTCCATGATCTAAAAGTTCCCTCTTTTTTACCCATTTTGAAACGGGCCTCAACGCTGAGAGTTCCGTCTTCATACCAATCTTTCTGGTCTCCATGAAGTAAGGAGTCTGTAAAATTTCTTTGGGTTTTCATTTGTCCATTAGGATACCAATCGCAACACTCTCCAGTGCGATTTCCTTGACTGAACGTTCCTCTAAAAGCAAGTATTCCATCTTCATACCACTCTTGGAAAAGACCATCTTTCAATTGGTTTTTGTAATTTTCATTCAGTTTTATCTGCCCAGAGGGGAAGTATTGAACATATTCACCTTCAAGCTCTCCATTAACATAATAGCCATTGGTGTGTAGCTTTGCATTAGAAAACCAAGATTGAAATTTCCCGTGAATCTGCCCTTCAGAATTTCTAAAGTACTCAGCAATTTTTTGACCATTTTCATCAAACTCACGAATCGGTTCTTTCAGTACTCCCTTTTTATTGTAAGTTGCAAGGAAAGCCATTGTTCCATTTTCATGTTTTTTCCAATGCTTTCCAACCATCTTTCCGCCAACATATTCTCCCTCACCTATAACTCGGCCATCAGAGTTAAACCATTTTTCCAGCCCTTCTTTTTTTCCATTGACATAGCGTGCTTGATACCTTTGTCTTTCATTTGGATGGTATTGAATATAATCCCCATGAAGAACCCCTTGATTATACTCTTGAACTTCTGTAATTGTATGATTCTCATCAAAATGAATGATTCCAGGAAGGTTTTTCTCAGAGTGAAGCTTACCATTAACGTAATGACACTGCGTTTTCTCACTCCCATTTTCATACCATTCGATTCTTTTGCCATGGATTTCTCCCCTCATGTAGGGAATGAGAACTTGTTTTTCTCCATTTGCATAGTAACGAATAAAATCTCCCTCTAAAACTCCATCCCTATATTGACCTTCTGCTAAAACCTGTCCATTCTCGTAGTATGAGTAAAGTTTTCCCTCAGGGTTTCCTTGATTGAATATGGTCATGTGATTCAATTGTCCTTTAGGATAAAAGATCTTCAAAGGACCGTGCAAAAGTCCGTGATCGAAATACCCCACTCTTTCTACTTCGCCAGATTCTCTAAACTTTACACTGACTCCATGGGGAACTGCTGTGGCTTTCCAGGCCTCGTAACCTGGAGATTTTTTGTCTACAGTGATCAGATCGGTCTCTTCCATGGGACGTCCGTTCTCAAAAAACTGAATCTTCTTGATTGGCTCTTCGATGCCTTGTTCATTTTCAGAGTAAAAAACAACAAGTTGGGGAGATCCATCCTGAAATTGTTCCACAATGTCTGGCCGCCATTCAGGCATTCTGAGTCGTAGCTCTGTTTCAACAGGGATTATGATGCTTTCTATGTTTTCTTGAGCAAAAAGAAGTGCTGGCAAAAGAGCCAAAGTGAAAAAGAATTTTTTAGTAGACATACCCACCGCCAATAAAGTTTTTTTCCAATATAACTGAAACTGTGATTTTTCACCAGATTGTGACATCAATGAATCTATCTGTAAAACTCATAGAATTTTTTTGCGCTGTTTTATCTTTTGGGGCTGGTTTTACCCGATTTACAACACAATTTTAAAGGATTAGCTTAAGAAACGCACCCAACCGACTGGATGCGTCAGGGCGATCGCATTTAAAATTCCTTGCAAAAAATTTCTGATAGTTTTTCACCTGTCATTTTCAGTCTATTTTGCATTCGCTTAATACTCAAATTCCCTTTTACCTTACGAATTACATTCAAAGCCCACTTCCTTGCAATTGCTATATTTTCCGGTAGCCTTTCTCACGAATGACCTTACCCTAACTCTGGGAAGTATTTGGGGTTTCCATTTTCCATCTTTTCAACAAATGTGTAGGTTAGGGCTGATCTATCCGCCGGTGGTATTTTTGTTTGCGTATCAGATGCCTTCAGTCTGATATCCTATCCACTTACCTTTTTAGTTCAAGCCTATCAGTGTCTTTAGCTTGTTACGATCTTACGACGTTTATAATCACTTGCATATGCTGCCCTTACTACTCACCTTAGTCTCCATGCTGCTTTGACACTAGCAGCATCACCTATTTCCTCACGGTTTCAGTTTCTCCTACAAGAGGTGGATTTCATTGTTCTAAAGGCTTTACATACCTCTGTTACCAGTTATATGTAGTTTAGTAGGGCACAAGTGGCAAGACACTTGGTTTAGTCAGATATTTTCCCATCTGCTAAACAATTCAAAAGATGACTTCATGTCACACGAATGCTAGATCGATTCTAGGATTGATTTTTTCTGTCATTAGAAATGACTCAACTTTTTGAATAAAAAATACAAAAATTTTTCGTGGCTTTTTCTTTAAGATTTTCCTTGCAAAGAATTTTTAGGTAAAAGATACTTAGGAATTTGAATTTAGATCGATCGTTAAGTTTATGGAGCCAACACTCATAACTGGTTTGTTTTCTAACAATGGAAAGACAATCCCGAAGAAGGTTTTAGATGAGGCCTATACCTCATTGGAAGTTAATAAATGGTATAAACACCGCTTGCTCTTTCTCGCAGGAGACCAGCTTTCAAATATTGCATTGCAAGAACTGGGAGTTTCAGTATATCGGATATTTGATGATGCCCCAGGCTTTGTTAAAGAGGCCCCAGCATTTCGAATGAAACATTGGATGGTTTATCAAATGCTCAAAGACCATAAAGAAGTTTTATGGATTGATTGGGATACAATCAGTATAAAAACTTTGGATCAACCCTTTTTTGACTATTGTTGTCACAAGAATACTCCTAAATTTGCCTACATTCCAGGATATCATGCGACTGTTAATTGTAGTGTTTACTATGTGAATCAAAATTGGCTTTCGAAAATAGAAAAGAGTTTTTACCTACCAACAAAAGTCCCAAATGATGAGTTGATG
>JASJDV010000038.1 GCA_030064985.1 Simkaniaceae bacterium
TGAACAGTTTCTTGTAGACTCATGGTTAGATTATTATTGATATTTTTAATTCTGATAAGGTATATATTAGAGATAGACTATGGGTTTTAAGGAATACATTCATCAAAAGTGTGAATTCTTCTTGCGCTTTTTCCTTAATGGTGAAAGACTCTTTCCTATAGAACCATGGGATAAATGAAATTATCAGGAGGAGACACTGATGTCACTGCAAAATGCTGAGGCTAATTTAAAAGAGTTTGCGAATGAGCTCCAATTAAAAGGACTGGCCTTTGATGAAAACCACACTTGTATACTAGGAATCGACAATACCTTTTCTCTTCACTTGACCTATGAGACAGCCTCTGATCGACTTTACCTCTATTCCCCGATCTTGGATGGTCTTCCAAAAGATGATTCTTCAAAGTTAAAACTTTATGAAGCCCTTCTTGAAGGATCAATTCTAGGCGGACAAATGGCTGGTGGCGGAGTAGGTGTTGCAATCAAAGAAGAGCTCATCTTAATGCATTGCGTTTTAGAAATGGGTCCAGGTGCTGATCCTTCATTTCTTAGACGTTTTGCCCCTCTTTTTGTCGAATCTGTTGAAAAATGGCGCGAAAGAGCAAAAAATATTATTGAAGGAAGAGATTCTGGAGCTACAGGAGTTCCAGGTGGCGGACCCGTCAGAAATGGTCAAAAACCAGGTAAAGGTGATAACGATCATCCAAAGCCTGGCGATCGCTTTATCAAGATTTAGTGGATAATCCGCTGGACATCGTTAAGAGGAAGGAGAAACTCTTTCTCTTTCTTTTCCATCCCCTTTTTCACCCTTTTGACACTTGTCATGACAGTCGAATGGTTGCGGGAAAAGACGCGTCCAATTTTAGGGTAAGGGAACTTTAACTTTTCTCTACAAAGATACATGGCAATTTGCCTGGGAAGGGCACACTCTTTATTTTGCGCTTTACCAAGGATATCTTCTATTTTGATTCCAAAAATGTTAGCCACAGTTTTAAGGATCTTTTCCGTTGTAAGGAACGTCTCGGACTCTTTTTCAATAAGAGCTTTTAGATGATATGTAGCAATTTCAAGATCAGCAGGAGTTTCACTACGAGGAAGACGGAGAGCTAAGGCTTCAAGGGCTTGAACAAGAGCGTGGAGGTTTTTAAAAGATTTTAGAAGAAACTGTTTAAGCGGAGCATTAAGCGGAATATGAAGAGCTGAAGCTCTTGATTCCAAAATCTTCATGCGCTCGATTTCATTAGCAGGAGAAGTAGAAAGCGTAATTCCCCATTCAAAACGACTAATGAGACGTTCTTCAATCTCTTCAAGCATGTGTGGCGGATGATTCGATCCTAAAATAATTTGTAGCCCTGCGGTATGAAGGCGATTAAAGGTATGAAAAAATTCTTCTTGGGTTGCCATTTTTCTAGAGAAAAGATGTACGTCATCGATGATTAAGACTTCCATATTTCGATAGGCTTTTCGAAATTCTTGGAGGGAAGCAGAGCGAAAAGCGCGGATGACATGTTCAATAAAAGTGTCTGCACGGACATAAAAGCAGCGCTTGTCTTTTTCCTGAAGTGCTTTGGCTGTTGCCATTAGAAGATGAGACTTTCCACTTCCTTTAGGCCCGTAGATATGAATAGGGTTGTAATTTCCTAATGGAAGTGACTCTTCAACGAGTTGTAGTAGAATATTCAAAGGAAGATTTTCTTCAGATTGTTGAATAAATGTTTCAAAAGTTGCGTGTGGCTCTAGAGGATCAGGCTGATAAAAGTTTTCTTTTGCCTCCTTTTGATTTTTTTGAGAGGAGTATTCTTTGCCATGAATAGAGAAATGAACGTTGATAATCTTTCCTCTAGCTGTTAAAAAATACTTAGAGAGGTAGGGGGTAACATATTCTTTAAACCAATTGATTTGAAAAGAATTTGCAACATCTAAATAAAGGTTTCCCGCATCAAATTTGATAATTTTTAATGGGCGCAGCCACTCGTTAACGGTTTTACTTCCGAGCTCATGATCTAAGAGACTAAGGAGGTCATTCCATGCCTTCATTCAAAGTAGTTACTTTTTTTTTGCTTCACTAAGATTTCATGGCTGTTTTTCGCCCCTTTTTGCTTTCTTTTAGACGTATACCACTGTTGTAGAATTTGGAGCACCATTGAAGAAAGCCAGTAAATATTTAATCCAGAAGGGAATTTATAGAAGAGGAAGGTAAAGACAATGGTCATCATCATTCCCATCTTCTGCTGTTGCTGCTGTTGATCAGTTAGCGGCCCTTTTTTCTTATTTTGAGCTGCAGCCATTTTCTGTTGGAAGAACATCACAACCCCCAAGAAAATAGGGAGAAGGTGGAAGGACGTACCAATAAAAGGAATAGGAGAGTTCCATGAGAAAATGATATCTGGCGCTGTCAAGTTATCAATCCATCCAGGAATGAAACTTGCCCCACGAAGAGGAAAGGCTGATTTCAATAGATCAAACATCCCGAAGAGGAAAGGCATTTGAATCATTAGAGGAAGACAGCCGCCAAAAGGATTCACTTTGTGCTCTTTGTAGAAGGCCATCATTTCCATTTGCCCTTTCTTAGGATCTTTTTTATGTTTTTCCTGAAGCTTTTGTAGTTTTGGGCTAATTTCTTGTAGCTTAAGCGTTGATTTGATCGACCAAGCATTCAGCGGGTACATCATGATCCTAAGAACAACGGTTAAAAGGATAATTGAAAGTCCCCATGAACCTGTTAGGTTATGGAAAAGGTTCATGATAAAATAGAGGAATTTTGCAAAAGGCTCAGAAATAAACGCAAACCAGCCGTGAAAGCTTTGGGTTTGAGTGTATTGAGGATTGTATCCAGTCACAGGGTTTGTATAGGTTTCGTCGACTTTTGCTAAAACGTTTTTATCTATAGGGCCCGCATAGAAACGGAAGTTCATGGGCTCAGTTGTTCTTTTAAGGGGCATTTGAATTTCATACCCAGGGTATTTATTAGCGGGATAAAGATCATGTTGGGAGTCGATCATCACAATACGAGATGGGTCTATGTTTCCTGGAATGTTGTTAGCTTGGAACCCCATCCCGATTTCGTTTGTTGGATTGATGATCAAGGTAAAGTAGCCATTAGAATTTGCAATCCAATCGGGTTGAAAAGAGCTCATGATTGTTGAGGTTTTGGGAAGAGAGAGTTTTTCAACCACCCGTTTGCTATTTTGAACGGTGCTGTATTTAATCAATGGAGCAGGATTTCCAGAAATAAGTTCGACTTCAGGAACTCCTGAGGTGATCCAAAGACCGCGCGTATCTCCTTCCATTTTCATCGAAACGTCGAGGCAATAAGGGGCATTAGACCCTTCCTTAGGAAAGCTATAAGTTTTTATAATCCGCCTGTTGGGGAAAATACCTTCAAATTGAATCATTTTATCATCGAAATGAAGGAGCTTGTAAAAGGTAGTGGAGGTTTCAGGATCTTCGGAGATGGTATTAAAGGCATAGTATTGCGGGGCAACATTATGTGGAGGGTACCCACTATTTTTCTGAATCCCTCGTCTTAGAAGGGGATAGTATCCTCCAATGACAGTGTCCTTTTTGATTGTTTGGCTCGAACCTTTTTCAACGACCTGGTAAGGATGACTAGGGAAGCGGGCATTGCTTGGGTACTTCTGATCCATGATGCGATCGAAGTTGATAGGAAGAACGACGCTATCCCCATCTTTTTCACCTCTAAAAGGAAGATTGATTTCAGCGATTGCTCCGCCCAAGTTAGAGAAAACAACCTGCATCGTTTCATTTTCAAGTACGTAATACTCTTGATTAGAAAAATCTTTGGAGGGCATTGTCTCTACTTGATAGTTCACAAAAGTTGAAAAATTGTTAAGCTTTGATAGAGGAAGAAATGTTTTTGTTCGACTTTGAAAGATTCCAACAGGAAAATACTTTCCTTCGGCGTAGTAGAGAACGATTCCATTGTTTTCTGGAACAGCCACAGGGAAAAAGAGTTGTCCTTCATCATATTCTCCAAGAAAAACCCTCGGGTCTTCTTGCGCAGTAAAGGTGATGACTTGCATGTCATGAGAACCGACTTGAGGCACATAGGTTGAGGTGATGCTGGCCTGTTCACTGGAACTATAGATTGCAAAATGGTCATCAGTTTGAAGAAGGCGCGCTTCTCTTTCCTTTACATAAATAGTGTTTGCCCAATCTTTTTCCCAAGAAGTGACTAGATAGGTTCCTTGATCTATTTCGACCCCCCAAGTCGCCAGCTGCGTTTTATTTTTGTCTTGGTAAACGCGCGCTGTGGGTAAATCTTGAATATTGGCTATACGCTTTTTAACATCAATTTCTTTGGCAAGTTTTTTTTCTTCGGTCAAAACCTGTTGGCTGCGTTGATAAGCTTCGTATTCTTTTTGTTTTTTTGATGTGAAGTATTGATTGATACAGAAAAGTCCGACAGACATTGCCAAGACAAAAAATATAAAACGTTTGTTCATCTTCTTAGAGCGCCTTTAGGGTTACGTAGCCCCTTATCTTAGCAAAAAAAAGATAAAAAAACTAGGGATCTTTGATTCTTTAGGGGTATTGAACTTGTTTAAGTGACACTTTCAATCCCCCAAACGGGATGAGGATTCCCGCTTGTCTGCTAAAAAAGTCTTAACCAAAGTAGTCAAAAAAATCGGCGCAAAGGTTTAGTTGGATAACTTTTTACATTTCAACGCGTTTACAAAAGCTTGAAATCCTTGTGTTTCCCGGAGATTTTCGAGCCAGTCATCCTCCAAAACTTCCTCAATAGGTGGAAGGGCATCAAAAGCTTTTGCTTTTCTTAGTAACCGGAGGGAATTGTTGAGATCCCCAATCACGGAATAAAGGCAAGAAAGGGCGTAATACGCGTGAGTATTACCCAATTTAGCAGCTTGGATCATCTTGTATTCAGCTTCACGAAGAAGCTCATCCGACTCCACATCCTTTTCAAGGAGATCTCCAAGATTCATAAGGGTAAGTGCCCAGTCTAAGATGATTTGATCATTTTCTTTTTCTTTTTGATGCGCAATGCGGTAGTGGTAAAGAGCGCCGTAGAATATTTTTGGTTCACTCACAAGTTCAGCGTAGTGACTATAAGTTAATGCCAATTGCAAATGAATGTGTGGAAATTCAGGTCGAAGCATCAAAATGTGATTGAGAAGATCGATTGCTTTCGCATAATGATGATCACTTTCGTTGAAACCAGCCAGTTGATCGAGCGCCGCTGCATAATAAAAAATCCAATCCAGGTGCATATAGGGGGCATTTTTTTGCAGATCTAAGGCTTCTTCGAAATGAGAAACCGCCCGTTTAACGATGTGCTTTTCATGGCTGATCTCGCCCCATTTGAGGAGGCACATTGCATAGTGGCTGTGATATAGGCTCGATCTCTTTACATTCAGAGCTTGCTTGAAGAAATGGAAAGAGCGCTCGTAGCTTTTTTCGTCGTGATCTAAAAGAGCTGCAGCAAAACTGCTAGAAGCCATCGCATGCCACAGGCGGTGGTGAGCTCTGTTGATACTGAGCCCCTCTTGAAACTGTTCTAATGCTTGGTAGAAGAAGTCACAGTCTTTGTAGTAAGTCCCAAGGGCATAAAAACACATCCCGTAGGCGTAAAATGTCTCTGGATTTTTATGCTCTTCAATCAAGTGTTCGATTTTTCCAAGGGCTTCATGGATCAGCCCTAATTGTTCAGTCTCACTTCCCAACAGGGCTAAGCCTTCTACCCAAACTGTAGTGATAGGAGGATTTTTCTTATCAAATTGATAGGCTTTAAAACATTTATCGATAGAAGCGCGTATTTTTTTCGTATCTTTGACAAGAGTCCCTGACTCTAGTAGAAGCTGGGCCCATTCTAGATAAGCTCTTGCATCATTTTTTGAAAGTTGGAGGGTTGTTGCAAAACACTCATTAGCTTGAGAAAAATGGTCTTCCTCATGGGTGTAGCTGTAGAGGGTTTTCAAGGCAACTGCAAGAAAGAGCCAAGCCTCGCTAAAAGAAATTTTGCTTGAGACGGCATTTTTATAACAATCAATAGCCTTAAGTAAAAAACGTGTGTCATTGGTTTTTTTCCCCATCACTTGGTAGGTATTACCAAAGTTGATCCAGAATTCTGGAGCTAAATCATCCTTAGCAGTCGAGGCCTTTTCATACGCTTTAACAGCATAGTGATAATCGGTAATTTCTCCAGACTTTTTGGCGAGTTCACTCCATAAATCGCCTAAATCCCAATGGAGGTCTGCAAGAACATCGGGTGTTTGTCCTTCAGAAATTTCAACCGCCCGTTCATATTTTTTAAGAGCATTTGAGAAATAGCTAGGTTCTTGTCGTCTTTTTCCTAAGAAATGGAGTGTGTTTCCCCAAAGATGCCAAGCTTGGAAGCAGTAAGGATCTAAAGTTGTTGTAATTTTGAAGCATTTACTGGCAAGACTAAGACCTTCCTCATTTTCTTCGGCGCTTCCATACTCGAAAAGTGCAAGTCCCTGCTTTATAAAAAGCCGGGGGTTTTGGGGATCGAGCTTGGCCGCCCTTTCAAAAGATTCAATCCCCCTTTTGTCGTCATGAAAGAGTTGGAATTCTCCTTTTCGTAAGAGGTTTTCGCTCAGAGCAGAACAGTCTTTATTTTCCTCCCCCGCTGGCTGTCTAGCGGGGCTTATGAACAAGGAATCTTTTTGAGCGGTTCGTTTAAAATCTATAGGATGTTTGATTGGCTTTGTTTTCGCCATACCTTCAAAAATGGGGTTAAGGTAAATTACAGATTATAGGTAAGGGGTCCATTTTCGACAATGGGCTTTCTGTCTAAAACTAGATTTACAACAAGAGGAGATAGTTGCAATTTTACCCTGATGATTTAAAATAAGAGGTTTAAAAAAAGATATTCTTGATCTAAATTAGAACAGTTTTTAAGAAAGGTAAGCCAAAATGGCTCCAAAGAATGTTTTTCTCTAAAAATGGACATCCAAAAATTTTTTGATTCCGTCGATCCACCATTTTAAAAGAACTGATCCAAAAAATGCTTATTGGGTACGAGCAAAATGGCTGTCTCACTCCTTTTACTGCTTATTTTTCGAGCGCCAAGCAAAATCATCCTTGGCGCTTCCAAGCTCCTATGGGGCCCAATAGCTATTTTCCAACGGGCTCCGACCCATTGCCTAAGGTCCAAAAACCTATAGCCTACAACTTCGCAGACACACCCCACACCGTCTTTGTTGTCGTGGTAGCCGCCGCTGTAGCTGATATCAAGCCCTCCGGCGGAAAAGGACCCAATGGCTGTTGGTCGTTGGTTGTTAGTCACCGTTTCTTGGCAAAGGGTATAATGATTATCATAAAGTTTTTTTCTTGTTTTAACATGCTCCAGTAAAATTGCAGTTGCAGCTTCTAAAGCTGTGGGGAGCTCATAAGGTATGCCGCTTTGCTGAGCATGTTTTTGAATGATAGATTTTTGATCTCTATAAATCTTACCTTGAGTCCCTGGGATGATATCTCGCGTCATCAAAACTCAATGGGATGGATAACTTTTTCCTCTCAGCTTTTCTTTTACAGCTTTCTCGTAAAATCGATATTGAGTTTTATTTCCTACTTTTGGCTCCTTGATAAGCTCAGAGAGCGCGTCGAGATGAAAGGGATTTCTAGTAATAGTATTAGGAGTAAGAACTAACATATATGTCTCTCTTACCTTTTTATCGGGCCAGAATATCCAAGGGCTATCCAAAATTCTTCCAATGTCATTAGGTAATGGAGATTCTACTCCAACATTTCCAAAAAGTGTGCCCCATTCCTTAGCACCAAAACATCCTTACTGGATAAGCTTTAAGACCAATCGCTAAGCGAACCTCTTCACCCTTTGAAGTTTTTTCCAGGAATCGTTGTGTTTCGAAAGGATTTGATAAGATATGCACGATCTTTTCCAAAATTTTTCCTTGGTCTGCTTCGTATAAACGAACAATCTCTTTCTATAACAGGTTTAAAGCCCCGGGGATTGATTTCTCCTTGGACTTCAAAGAATGGCTGCTGACCAGAGTGACTTGAAGATGGTAACCCTGAATCATTTTCTAGGAAAAAGATCAAAGAACCTGATTTGCTGTTGTCTTGATCCCAGACTCCTTTATATTCTTTAACGCCTTTCCATTTTTCACCTTCGCAAGCAGAAAACTCAAAAGAATCTTCTCTCTGTTTTGTCCTTTGACAAAAGCACCTGTAAAAGTTAGCCCTTCTTTGTAAGTAAGCGTTCCTTTACCTTCAAACTTGTTATTTAGCCAAGAACCAATATATTGATCCCCACTTTGGAATGTAATACTTTCTTCTTTTTCAGATCCACTGGTATCTGCCATCTGTAAACCGGTTTTTCTACTATTTTATAAGGACCAGAATAGGTTCCTTTTAATTCGTAGTTGAGAGATTTTTGAGCATATTTCTTATATAGATCCTCGTCTTCTTTTTGCTTGGATGATTAGAACCTGGCATAAAACTCTTAGGTTATTGCTTTATAGAAATCAGCTTTGAGTGAAGGATCAATGTTTTCATTGTTCTCAATCGCTTTCTTCGCATCCTCTTTAATAACAGCCATGAGTTTTGGGAAATGAATAGCGACTTGCAAGATATTTTGCATGGTAGTATTGCAGTCTCCTTGGAATTTTTCGCTATCTTGGACGATCTCTTTTAAATGCTCTGTGATATGCACACCCTTTTCATCAAAACTATCGTCGGGTTTTACTAAAGTTTGTTGGGTGTCATTGTCTTTGATCATTCCGACTAGGAAATTTAAAACATCGGATTCTTGCTGTGTTTCAGACGATTCTTTTAGCAGTTTGATGTTGAAAGTTTCTTCATATTCCTTTGTTTTGAAGTTTTTGAGATCGTCATATAAAAACCTAGCGGCAAAATACTCCATGATTGACTTGTGCGTAAAACGGGCTTGATTGTTTAAGACAATGAGCTGAGCCCCAGCTCTTGCCAAAGAGGTTTTGCTATCTTTTCGAAAGAATTTGTTAAAATAATCTTCGTCTTGAAGATTTTCTTGTCGCATCCCTTTTTTAGCCGCGATTTTTTCGTAATCTCCTCTTTCAATGGTGTAATTGGCATTTTCAGACTTAGCCGATATTTTATCGAGTAACCACATCCGCAGCGCTAAATCCTTAGAATAGTTATAGAAAGACATCTCTAAGTCATAACCTTTAGGGATCTCTGCAGCATTGTTTTCAAGGATACGATTGGCCTCTTTCTCAAAATGGGCCGTTGTAAAAGCTTTGTAGATACGCGCTTTTGTGATATTTCCGCCACCTTGTTCTCCCAGCTGGGGCAAGATATCGGTGATGATTTTTAGCATGTAAGGCGTTTTGATCAGGTCATTGAGTTCTTTAATGTTATTGATCCTATCGGTGTAGGTTTGCATTTGGGTCCAAGGCTTTAGCTGCTCTTTTTCTTGCTTATCGGCTTTGCTATCGAGAGAGCGGTATTTTTCGTTGTTGAATTGCACCGCTTTTTTGATATAGACATCCCGTTGCTCTGTTGTCACAGTTGTAATCCGGTGCTCAAAGAGCTGTGCATTGTTTTGAGGCTTAAAATACTTCTGGTAGTTCCTGTAAGCTTTTAGATACTCTTCCCTGCAGGTGATGATCATTTTTGTATCGACGCCAAATTCCTCCAGCTTGTTGCTCTTGTAGAGGTTTTTGGGCACTTTGAGCTCATCATACCCGTCAAAGATAAACAGAAACTTGCTCCTTCCTATCTCTCCAAGCTCTTTCATCTCTTGGATGATTTTTTTTGAATAATGCATGTTTTGGAGCATTTCTTCGATGCAGCGTTCGAGGTTTTTTACCTCTGGGAGGTGCACAAAGATGGGGATATACGCAGATTTTCCTTGCTTATAGTCGTTCCAGAGTTTTTTCTCGATCAGCTTGAGGAAGATCGACTTTCCTGTGCCTGCATTTCCTTGGATCAGCCAGACGGGAGCTTTGTTTTCAGGGTCTATGAACTGTCGAAGGGCGCTGTTTTGGAGATTGATCGCTGGATCGTTTAGAAGAGCGCTTTTGCTGTACTCTTTTCCTTCGATTTGAATCAGGTGGAGGGGTTTGATGGTTTTTTCGTAGTTGTTGTAGCTGATTTGTTGCAGCTCAGACAGGGCAGCATCGAGTGTCAGGTGGTTTTTAAGAGCGGTTTTTAAGAGGCTGTTGCCAACTATGCGCTTGGGATCAGTGAACGTAAACTCTTGTTTGATCGGCAGTGGGGTGATCTTGAGGTTGTGCATCGTTTGAAGGGCAACTTTTTTAAGGGAGGTATCATAAGAAGCGCTCTCTTCTGTCGGTTTTTGTGCCAGTGCGCTCAGCTGACGATGGATCCAAAAACGGATATCGTTATCCCACTGCCAGCACTGAGAATGGAGATTGCCGAGGAGCTCGATGGATCTTCTGCGGTCTTTGTAAGAGCGATGACGGTTGCGGGCGATTTGATCAAGCTGATGAGCTGTGAAGAAAAGAAGCTGGGGGGCTGCAGATTTGATCAAGGTGCTGAAAATCCCTTCTTTGCCAAAAAACTCCTGTTCGAACAGCTCAAAATTTACATTGGACAGCCCTTTCATTTTGTTGACTTGATCAAACCAGTCTT
>JASJDV010000037.1 GCA_030064985.1 Simkaniaceae bacterium
TAGCGTGGTTTCTGACAGACCAAAATTTGCCCCTTATTAAATTTTAGCTCGAGCTTTTTTCCCGCAGCAAAGCCTCGCATGCCTGCTCCCGCAGCTAATACGACGACATCAAATGCTCCTAAGTCAGTAAGAGAAACCGTTCTTTTTTCAAGTTGGCCGCCTAACGATTCACAGACCTCCCACAGCCCCTTTAAATAAAGAGATGCGTGAACAGTCATCCCGGATTGGATAAAAATTCCGGGAAGATAGTGACTTCCTTTGACAGAATCATGACACCGATCGGCTTCCCACCATTCGACATCCTCATACCGCTGTGCCAGTTTGCGAAAAGCCTTTTCTTGCTTTGGAGTGACAACCATCTTTAAGATGCCACTTTTTTTATAGACAGCAGCGCCAACGATTGATAGGAGGCGTTTTGTTTCATCAAGCCCCTCTTTTCCACGCCAAGAAAGGTGTGCGCTTTCACCAAGATAAGGGTGTAGAAGACCAGAGGCAATTCCCGAGGCACCCCCACCAATTCCTTTTCCATCAAAAAGGGTAACGTTTTCTCCAAGCCTTAGAAGATGATAAGAAAGGCCAAGACCGGAAAAGCCTCCGCCAACCACAGCTATTTTTTTCATGCAGATTTCGTTTGATATTTCTTCTGCATGATAGCATAACTCTCAACGGCAAAATTAAAAAAGAAAAGAATTCCGGGGGTTAATAGACCACAGAATGGAATCATCACAAAAAACCATTGGAGAGCCATGGTAAGTGTCTCAGCCTTCACGAAAAAGTTCACTCCTGTAAGAAAAGCTGCCAGTGAAAGAACCCCGACGGCTAGTAGAAGAGGAATGAGACCCAACAGAAAAAGTACTAGGTTTGAAAAAAGATTTTCTTTAAAACGGAAGTAAACCTCTTCTGCAAGCTTTAATTTGAGCCTTGATTTCAAGGCAACATGGGGCGTTGCAAAAAAAAGAAGAAAGAAATTAAAAAATGATAAAATGAGTGAGCCTAATACAAGCAAAAAGGGACCAAAAGCCAAGATAACTCCTAAAACATCTCCTAATGCTGGAGTTTGTTTCAATAGATAAAAAACGCCCATGACCATCCATAGAAATAAGTAAGCCAAAAGAAGTGGAAAGGTTAAATACGAAACTCCAATCAAAAGCTCCCATGATTGACCTAAAATCTTCTTGAAACTGCGCGGAATCATCTTGACTTCGTGGTGGTAGACCCGAGCCAAGACCACTCCCGCTGCTAATAAAAGCCCAGAAGATAAAAAAATGGGAAGAAAGGTCAAACTTAAAACAATCCATTGCCCAGCATTCATAGCCAATGCCCGACAAAAAACAAGCATTAACCCACAAATAACAAGAACGGGAAACATGAACAGAAATTTGTTTTTCGAAAATGAAAAGCGAAGCGCGCGGTTAAAGATGAATTCTATTTCTTGAAATGTCATGACTTAATCCCCTTTATCAAAAATAATGTGTAGAATTGGACTCGAGCTTGTCAGCTAAGATTTTTTTGATCTTACTCACTAGCACGGGGTTAGCTTTGATTTTTACAAGCAGTCCTAGCTCGAAAACCTCTAAGCCACACCCACACGTTACTTTCGTAGATAGCGTAAGTTTAATAGAAAGTTAGGAATTATTTCAAATCCAAACTGACAAAAGAGATGACAGCCTAGCTCGAGATTTCCTTCAAAATTCAATGAATGATTGAAAATTTTTAGATCTATCGACAGAATCGCAGATCCTTTTTTAAAAGCCTTTCTGATAGATCCCATTTTCTGCCTTTTTTACTGTATAAGAAGAGAGGGAGCTCCTTTATACAAGTATTTCGGACGGGCAATAGGAGTTCCTTTTCCGCCGCGGGCCTCCAGTCTTTCATAAACGGTCTGAATGGAAATCCCTACGGAACGAGCTAACCCAAAAAGGACTGTATAATACTCGGGATAGGGGAACCGAGCAGCTGTAAGAATCGTTCCTGATATCGCATCGATATTAGGGTAAGGGTTTGAGATTTTAGGATTCTCTTTTAAGACCTTAGGACCAATCGTTCGAAGGTGCATCGCTACTTTAACAAGAGGGTGATCACTAAAGTGTTTTTCAGCATAATCATAGAAAATGGTGGCTCGTGCATCTTCTGCTCTAAGAACTGCATGCCCAAAGCCAAATAGGAGTTTTTTATTATCCATTCTTTCCCTTACTAGAGCTGCGACATCGTTTTCTGAGGCATCATCTCCGAGTTTATTTAGGATACTCTGGACAAAAGTCAAACAATCCTGATTGGCTCGCCCATGCCTAGGTCCTGCTAAAGCACACATCGCTCCACAAATCGATCCATATATCCCCTCCAATCCTGAAGCAATGGCTTTGCCAACAAAAGCAGAAAGGTTTCCCCCTCCATGATCATAATGAAGGATGTTAAAGAGACGGAAGACCTCTCCAAGTTGTTTAGGGTCGCTGTCGGGAGCTTGAATCATATGAGCAAAGTTATCCATGTACCCGAGTTCCGGATCGGGTTGAGGGGTTTTCCCCCAACCAGCATGATAATTAATGACACTTGCAACTAAGTGAGGAAGTTTTGCAATTAAATTCATGCAGTCTTCATGATAATCATCTTGCCCCTCAAGCATCCCTAAAATCAAAAGAGCTGCAGTAAAAATCTTCATCGGGCCTCCTTGTCGAGGTAGCGACTCAATGTGTTTAATGACTGCACTTGAGCAGTTGCCCCGTTTTTTAAGCTCAGCGCTAAACATTGCAATGTCTTGAAAGCCTCCTTCCTTTCCGTATATCAAAAGGTAAAGAACTCGCTCCGGCTCCCATTTATAAAGTTCGGATAAGGGACGTCCTCGATAGAAAAGTCCTTTGATGGGGTCGACAAAAGAGGTTGTACAATAACCAACGGGAAATCCTCTCATCCCCATTTCAAGTTGATCTTTAGTAATCTCAAAAAGAATTTCGCTCATGATCTATTCCTTGTCGAAGCCGAACTCATATTCACTTAAGTAAATGTGCAACTACATCTCTTTCTTCTAACAATTCTTTTTCTGTTGCTGCAAGCTTCTCTTGTAGGAAGAGGTCGACTTCAAATCCTTGAACAATTTCGACTTCACCCGGTTGAGTTATCTTGCATGGAAAAGAAAAAATAAGACCCTCACTAATTCCGTAAGGGTTCCCATCAGAACAGATACAGGAAGAAAATAGGGGTCCTTTACTGTGTAAAGCATAAACCCCATCTAAAATGGCATGGGCCGCAGAGGCTGCAGAAGATTTTCCACGCGCTGCAATCACAGCGGCCCCTCTCTTCTGCACTGTTTCGAAAAACTCTCCTTCAAGCCAATTCCGATCTGTGATCACAGCTGTTGCTTTCTTCCCTCCAATCTTTGCATTCACAAAATCGGGAACCTGGGTCGCCGAATGATTGCCCCAAATAATGACATTTTCAACAGCATCGATAGCAACACCCGCCTTTTTTGCTAGGTGATATTTTGCTCTGTTTTGATCAAGGCGTGTCATAGCATGAAAGTTTTCTCTAGGGATATTCGGAGCATGATGCATCGCAATCAAACAGTTCGTATTACAAGGATTTCCTACAACAAAAACCACCACATCCTTTGCTGCTACGTTATTAAGAGCCTTCCCTTGCCCCACGAAAATCTTCCCATTTTCAGTTAAAAGATCTTTTCGCTCCAGTCCAGGACCACGCGGTTTAGCCCCCACAAGAATGGCAATATCGACACCGCCGAAAACCTCTTCAGGATCGCTACCTATCTTAACCTCTTGGAGTTGGGAAAAGCCACAATCTTCAAGTTCCATGACAACCCCCTTAAGTCCTTCCACACCTGACGGAACTTCTAAGATATGAAGAGCGATCGGCTCATTTTTTCCAAATAATTCACCACTTGCAATTCTGAAAAGAAGACTATAAGCAATTTGCCCGCTACCACCGGTCACTGCGATTCTCTTTATCATGTTTCACTCCTGTTTGAATAGCCTATTTAAAAGGTTTATTAACTATTCCTTCAAGTGAAAGTTGTAGCTGAAAAAAATTCTTCGGTTTTGCTAAGATTTTTTCGTATGGAAAAAAAGGAATACATTTTAAATCTATCTTGCGTGGATCGGGTTGGAATCGTTGCAGCCGTGACTGGATCAATGGCTGAGCTGGGACTTTTTGTTTTAGAGCTTTCCCAATTTAGCGATCCATCCACTGAAAAATTCTTTATGCGTATCCATTTTGAGACAACAAAAGAAGTCACAGAAAAAGCTATCGTTAAAAACTTTAGCTGTATCTCCGAAAATTTTCACATGTCTTGGGACCTTCGCGCTATCCATTTCCGTCCAAAAGTCATTTTAATGGTGTCGAAACACAGTCATTGTTTAAACGATCTTCTTCACCGTTGGTCTACTGGGAATCTCCCTATTGAAATTGCTGCTGTTGTTTCAAATCATGAGGATTTGAAAAAAATGGCCTCTTGGTATGAAGTCCCCTTTCATCACTTACCTGTCACCTTTGAAACAAAAAAAGAACAGGAAAAAATTCTTTTTCAGCTCGTTGAAAAAAAGGGGGTCGATTTGATCGTTCTTGCCAGGTATATGCAAATTTTAAGTGATGAACTCTGTCAAAAAATGTCTGGAAAAATTATCAATATCCACCATTCTTTTCTTCCGAGTTTTAAAGGAGCTAAACCTTATCATCAAGCTTACGAGCGTGGAGTGAAAATTATTGGAGCTACAGCTCACTATGTCACGGCTGATTTGGATGAAGGACCGATTATCGATCAAGAAACGAAGCGTGTCCGTCATGATCAATCTCCCAATGAACTCGTTCGCATGGGGCAAGACGTTGAATGTCAAGTTTTAGCTCGAGCCGTGAAGTGGCATGTAGAGCAAAGAGTGATCATTAACAACCATAAAACCGTCGTCTTTAATTAAACTGCAAACAGCTACCCCGTAAAAATTTTAGTAAAAGGGTTCTCAATAACCATTCTTTTCCCTATACTAGTAGAGTATGATCGGAATCAATCAAATTATCCAAGCCATCGAATCAGCACTGCAAGGTGCTGAGATTCGAATTATGAACCCTCAAAAAGACGGACTACACTTTGATGCAATTGTGATCTCCTCTCTTTTTATGGGAAAAAGCCTTGTGGAACAGCATCAAATGGTGATGACTCCGTTAAAAGAGCTTTTAGACTCAAAGCTGCACGCTTTAAGTCTAAAAACCTATACACCTGAAGAATGGAATGAAGTGAAAAGATCAGTGCCATGCAAGAAGAGATTAAAAAAGATATAGAAAATTATCCCGTTATCCTTTTCATGAAAGGATCCAAGTTGATGCCTCTTTGCGGTTTTTCCGCGCGAGTGGTAGATATCCTGAATCAACAAGGTGTTGAATATGAAACACGCGACGTACTAAAAGACGAGTCTCTTCGCGAGGCAATTAAAAAGTTTTCAAACTGGCCCACACTCCCGCAGCTCTATATCCAAGGAAAGTTTATCGGCGGTTGTGACATTGTTATGCAACTCCATGCTGAAGGGAAACTTGAAACAATGCTCAAAAGGTTCTAAATCATGTTAAGCAACGCAACCATTCAACGCTCTACTTTTACATCGCAGCTTAATAACCCTTCTGGATAACAATGGACGAGCAAGGAGCAGAAATTATCAATCTCTTTTTCCATAGCGGTTGGATCATTCCCGTCCTAATCATCATTGCCTTAACCCTTCTTGCACATTTTGTGATTAGTCGTTTTTACAAACGGGTCTATCCCCGTCTAAGACGCACTAGCCTTGCTTGGGACTCAGCTCTATTGCAAGCACTTATTCGCCCGTTAAAGATATTTATTTGGATCCTTGCCTTGATACTTTCGATCCAAATCCTTGCTGCTCATAGAGATTACAAAGAATTTATGAACTTCGTTAGACCTTGTAGAGATCTACTATTTGTCTTCACAATGCTTTGGTTTTCTCTCCGTTTCATCAAGAATATGGAAAGCGAACATTCTGGGGAAAATAGGGCTCGTAAAAAACGTTTTGATAAGACAACAGTGCGCGCTGTTTGTCAAATCTCTAGGGTGATTGCTATCATACTTGCCGTTTTGATCTTTCTTCAAACGCGCAACGTCAACCTCTCCGCTGTTCTAGCCTTTGGAGGTGCTGGAGGTTTGATTGCGGGTCTTGCGGCTAAAGATCTTTTGGCTAACTTCTTTGGTGGTCTAATGATCTATTTAGATCGTCCGTTTTCAGTCGGCGATTGGATCTCTTCTCCCGACCGTGAAATAGAAGGTTCTGTAGAAAATATTGGATGGCGACTGACAAGAATTAGAAGTTTTGAAAAACGCCCTATCTATGTTCCCAATGGAGTTTTCTCAAATATCTCTGTTGTCAATCCATCGCGGATGTCTAACCGACAAATTAAAACGCATGTTGGAATTCGTTATAATGATGCTTCAAAAATGGAAATGATCGTCAAAGAAGTAGAAGAGATGATTCGAAACCATCCAGAAATCGATACAGATAAATTCCTGATGGTCCGTTTTGATGAATTTGGCTCCTCCTCTCTCAATTTTCTGATTTATTGCTTCACGAAAACAACGAAGTGGGCAGATTATATGCTTCATCAACAAGACATCTATTTGAAGACAATTAAAATTATTGAAAAACATGGCGCCGAATGCGCCTTTCCTACAACAACTCTCCACATTCCAGAAGGTGTGGCGCTCAAGCAATGAACGAGTTTATCTTTTTTACCCACATTGCTGCCTTGATCAGCTTTGTTGTGTTGACCCTTCGCATTGGAAAAGAAGCACTAACTGCAGCTTTGGTGGTTCAAATCATTCTAGGAAATCTTTTTGTAACAAAACAGATTCAACTCTTTGGGCTCGATGTGACCTGTAGTGAGGTTTATACAATCGGAGCTATTTTTTCTCTAAACCTTCTCCAAACCTACTTTGGGAAAAAAGCTGCAAATAAAGCGCTTTCCAGTATCTTTTTCCTCCTTTTCTTTGTGATTTTCATGTCACAGTTTCATTTGCGCTACAGCCCTTCAAAGTATGACAAGATGCACAATGCCTTTACAGCTATCTTAAACCATACTCCTCGCATTATGATCACCTCTTTTTGCTGCGCTTTAGTCATGCAAAAACTCGATATGGAACTTTTCGGCTGGATCAAACGCAAATTTGCAAAGCTTCCTTTCTTTATTCCCTTTGCTTGCGCATCCCTTATCACCCAATTTCTCGATACTGCCTTTTTTAGCTTTATTGCCCTATACGGTGTTGTCCACAGCATGAAAGATATCATTCTAATGAGCTATCTTGTCAAAGTTGCTGTGATTTTTTCGATTGCCCCTTTCGCGGTCTTTGTAAAACGGTGGATACGTCATGAGTTCATTCAAGTTTGAGGTCCTCCATACATCCTCAAAATCTCGAGCGCGAGTGGGAAGAATTCATACACCCCATGGGATCATTGATACCCCAAATTTTGTTGCCGTCGGAACAAATGGAACAGTAAAAGCGCTCGATAATGAAATGGTCAGCTCCATTGGTTTACAACTTATGTTTTGCAATACCTACCATCTCTTACTGCAACCCGGACCAGAAGTCATTGAAAAGGGAGGAGGCATCCATCGTTTTGTCAATAGAAACATGCCAATCATTACAGACTCCGGAGGGTTTCAAGTCTTTAGCTTAGCTTATGGTTCTGTGGCAGACGAACTCAAAAGCAAAGGAACAAAAAAACAAGGGGGCTCCGTTGTCAAGATTACAGACGACGGCGTTCATTTTCGTTCCTATCGCGATGGACGATCAATCCTACTTACCCCAGAAATATCGGTTGCAACGCAGAAAGCTATTGGAGCCGATATTATTATCCCCTTTGATGAACTCCCTCCCTATCACATTAGTGATCAAGAATTAAAGAAGTCACTTCACAGGACGCACGCTTGGGAAAAACGTTCTCTCGAAGCTCATCTTAAAGACCCTAGAGACCAAGCGATGTATGCTGTGATCCACGGCGGCGTTGACAATTCCCTGCGAAAAAAGAGTTGTGATTTCCTTCGTAAACTCCCCTTCAATGGGTTCGCGATTGGGGGAAGTATAGGGAAAAATAAAAGACAAATGGTCTCCATGCTTTCTTCCCTTCTTCCAAAACTTCCAATAGAGGCTCCCAATCATTTACTTGGGATTGCTGATTTAAAATCTCTCGAGGCTTGTGTCCCTTTGGGCATTGACACTTTTGATAGCTCTTATCCAACAAAAGCTGCCAGACATGGAACTTTATTAACCTCAACAGGTGGAATCAAAATTACACGAGGAAGACACAGCGGAGAATTTGAACCCATTGAAAAAGGATGTAGCTGTTATACCTGTCGGAACTATTCCAAGGCTTATATTCATCATCTATTTAAAGCGAATGAACTTACATCCATGACCTTAGCTTCAATCCATAATCTTTACTTCATGGTAGAGTTCATGAAGTCATTCAGAAATCACATTTTAAAAAACAAACTATAGTAATTAATAAAGTGTGTGGAATTGGTAAGCGGTGATCTGAGCCACTGCTTGATGCTATGAACCTATCCCAAATTAAAGATATTTTATCGGAATCTTTCCAATGGTCTTTTGCTTTCGTACTCGATCTTAAGAAACCAAATTCTATCAATTTCGCCAAAATTACCCCAACTTCAAAACAACTTCACTACAATGTCAGTGGAATGTAAAGAGAAGCAGCACTACTTATCCTCTAAAAAAGCTGAAGCAAACAAAGCACTTTTGCTAAAAAGTAAATTTTTTGTGTACTAAAAACTGAAAAACTGATAAAACTTAAAAATCTAGGTTACCAGGAGACTAACATTATGCTAACCAAACCATTGTCAACCATTTTGCAAGCTTTTCTACTTGGAGCTATTCTTTTGAGTGCTTTTCAAGCTGAATCAAAAGAAATCCTCTTGGAGGGAAAAGGTTCTTATTTTATTTCCAAAAATAAACTGTTTAGAGACATCTATGGTAAGACGGGACTGTACCGCATTGAAACAAACATACAAACCTGGAAAGACCTCTATACTTGGAGCAGCTTAGGCTATCTTTATGCTCGGGGTTATTCAACTCAAAAAACAAAGACAGATTTCCAATTGGTGCCTTTCAGTGTTGGAGCCAGTTATCTATGTAAATATGGAAATTGGACACCTTACATTGGAATTGGTCCTACACTCGCTTATTGCTATGTTAACAATCAATCAAATTATGTGACTCGACATCAACCAGGATGGGGTATAGGATTTCTCACCAAATTAGGGTTCTTCGCCCACGTCCATAAAAGTGTTTTCCTAGATTTTTTTGCTGATTACTCTTTCATGATGGCAAAGTTTCGGTATGGAGAACAACTAACCGAGCGCTACAAAGTAGATCTCAGCGGGTATTCCTTTGGAGCTGGATTGGGTTTGCGATTCTAATCACGCTTGCTAGTCAATGGTAAACGGTCCAAGACCTTGTACTTTTGCGCGCATTTTTTCCAACACCTTCTTAAAAAACAGGGGTTGAAAGAATTCGATCAATCATTTAAAGTTAATGCACTTATGATGGGCGCATAGCTCAGTTGGTAGAGCTCCTGTTTTACACACAGGCGGTCATAGGTTCGAGTCCTTTTGCGCCCAAAATCCAGTTGCGGGAGTAGTTCAACTGGTTAGAGCACCAGCCTGTCACGCTGGAAGTTGCGAGTTCGAGTCTCGTCTCCCGCGATTTCTTAGGTAAAGAAATCCTCGAATCCCTTCTAACTACAAAGCTTCTACAAAGAAAGTTATGATTCTTTGCTTATTTTTTCTTTAGAAAAGAAAAATGTAATCTGCTAAGGTGAGTTACATGGCTATTGGGAATGTAAAGCATAGAAATAAAAAGCAACTCATTCTCTCTTACTTTTGGACAGCAGTAGGAGCTTTTCTCGCTGCCTTTTCTATTAAGATTTTCCTCTTCCCTAATGATTTAATCGATGGAGGAATCATTGGGATTTCGATGATATTGACACGTTTGACAACCAAGCCTTTTTTCCCCATCTATTTCATTATCTTGACCCTTCCATTTATTTGTCTTTCCTATAAGTTTATTCGGCGCACCTTTTTTATTCAGATGATCATTGCGGTTCTCTTATTTTCAGCAAGCCTGGTGATTTTAAATCGATTCTCATCACCTTTTGAATCGGATCCATTAGAAATTATTGTTATTGGCGGCGCGATATTGGGGATTGGCGCCGGCTTAATTATTCGCAATGGGGGTTGCCTTGACGGAACAGAAATCATGGCAATCATCATCAATCGAAAAAAAGGGTTCACTGTTGGTCAAGTGGTTCTCTTTATTAATATTTTTATTTTTGCTGCCTACGGTTTCATTTTCCGAGACTGGCATATCGCTCTACGCTCTCTTTTAACTTACGTCGTCGCATTTAAAATGATGGATATCGTCATTGTCGGTCTCGACGAACTAAAATCTGTCATGATTATTTCTTCAAAGCCCAAAGAACTCACCCGGCTGGTCATGCATGAAATGGGACTTGGTCTCACCGTCATGTACGGAAGAGGCGGATACACTGGAGATGCTCGAGAAATTTTATTCGTTATTGTTGAGCGCTTGGACCTTGCAGACCTTAAAGATATTATTTTGCATGAAGATCCTTCCGCTTTTATGGCTGTCGAAAACTTGCATGAAGTTGTGTATGGACGACAAGCCACAGTTTCAGCGAAAAAACGCCCCCGCAAACGTGCGATTAAAGCTTAAATTCTTTTTGCCAAGGAAGTAAGTACTTGTGGTGACACTATCTAACGACAAGAAATAAAAAGACAAATGAACCCTAAGCTTTTAGAAGAAATCAAAACAACTAGCGCGCCAAAAATACCTAGATCAGTCAACTAGCCCGCCCTAAAGTTTGAGCTTGTAGCTTTTGAATTTAGGATGGGTTGACCAGCTTGAGGCACTTAGAGTGCCACGTTAGATAGGTCACGACACCTTAGGGTGCTTCTCCAGCTCTAAGCTCTGCCTTGAACAGTTAAACAGTGCAGCGCGGGAAAAACGGACAGTGCT
>JASJDV010000039.1 GCA_030064985.1 Simkaniaceae bacterium
CCGCTCTTCCCTTTGATCCTGAGCTCATTAAAGCTCTAGAAAAAGGACTACCCGACTGCTATGGAATTGCTTTAGGATTCGACCGTCTTTTGATGTTGAAACTAGGCTTAAACCAATTATTTTAAAGATATTAATCACATCCTAATATCTGGAAAAGAATCTCTAAATACAAAGGAATCTTTTCTTGGGGCTGGTTTTGCAGCAAAACTCCTAGTTTTAAATAGCGATCTTTACCATATCATTGAAAAAATCTATAACCACTTTTGAACAATGGGATAACGACGTCCCACGCCAAAAGACTTTTTCGAGACTTTCAATATAGGCGGCCCTTGCCGCCTTTTATATTCCGCGGCATGGATCTTTCGAATTAACCCGAGAACCAACTCTCGAGGAATCCTGTACTTTTCAGCGATCTCATCAATCGATAAATAGTTTTCAACATAACCTTCTAGCACATTATCAATGATTCCATAGTCTGGAAGAGAATCTAAATCGATTTGATCAGCGCGTAATTCTGCAGAAGGAGGTTTTGTAAGAATCGTGTCAGGAATGATTTCTTTCTTAGCTCTTTCATTGATATAGCGGCAAAGATCGTAAACTCTTGTTTTTGTCACATCACCAATCACTCCGAGCCCTCCACACATATCTCCGTATAGGGTACTGTAACCTAGAGCCACCTCACTTTTGTTTCCAGCAGTTAAAACCATGTAACCATGCTTATTCGATAGTGCCATCAAAAGTATCCCTCGAATACGCGCCTGCACATTTTCCTCTGTACTATCACATTCTTTCCCCTTAAAATGGGGCTCAAGAAGGTGAAGAAAGGTAGTGAAGGGTTCTTTAATCGGAATTTCTAAAAATTCAATTCCTAAGCTCTTTGCAAGCTCAAGAGCGTCTTTTTGACTCTGATTGGTTGTAAAACATGAAGGCATACTCACCCCTAGAACATTTTTAGGACCTAATGCCTTTGCAGCAATATAGGCAACTAGCGCCGAATCAATTCCTCCAGAAAGGCCTAAACAAGCTTTTCTAAAGCCCAGTTTTAAAAAGTAATCCTTCACTCCCAGTTCAAGGGCACTCAGAAGATTTAACAGTGAATCGTATGCAAAAGGGACGGGACAAATTTCTGCCTCTAAATCAACAATCATAGCATCTTCAGCAAACCCTTTTCCTAATTGGCAAAGTTCCCCCTTTTTGTTCACATAAACGCTGTAGCCATCAAAGATAATCTGCCCATTTGCCCCAACCTGACAACACATAATTGCAGGACACCGAAGAGTTTTTGCAGCTTTTGCACAAACATTAATGCGCACATCAGGCTTCTGAAATTGATAGGGAGAAGCAGAAATGTTTAGGAGAACATCAGGTTTATGCTCGACTAAGGCTTGAACGGGATCGCGCCTGTAACGGGTATACCCAACATAGCCTGCATGTTGCCAAATATCCTCACAAATAATCACTCCAATTCTTTTGCCTCCTATTTCCCATATTCCCGTTTTTGTTCCTGGCTCAAAGTAACGTCTTTCTTCGAAAACATCATAAGTGGGAAGGAGCCATTTATCTTGAAACCCTAAAAGCTGCCCATCGTGAATCACTGCAGCACTATTTAGAAGATGTTTTTCCCCAGCTTCAATATTCCGTCTGATAAGTCCCACAATTGCTGCAATTCCTTTCGAGGCTTTAACAATGCGCTCTAAATGTAGCTCCATCGAATCGATAAACGTTCTATGGTAAAGGAGATCTTCAGGAGGGTAACCGCAGAGCATGAGCTCACCGAACATGACAAGATCCACTCCTTTAGTGCGGGCTTCATCCATACTCTCTAAAATCTTTGCTGTATTCCTATCGATATCTCCGACAACGGGATTTCTTTGAGCGACTAATATCTTCATTATAAAACCTATCTTCTATCCGGATGGTAAATAGCGTCAATTGCTAAAATTATCCAACACAATGTTTTCTTTTTAAAACGCCGTAATCATCAAGAAGCTTTATAGCATGCTACTATTGTGCGGAAGACGGTCCACGGACAGAGTAGCAAGCGTTTTCAGATTCATCCATCTCTTTCAGTTGCCCTTCTTCAAAAGCTTTGAAAAGATCGTTTGTTTTTCTGGATTTCCCCTCTTATAAGATCCTTACCTATTGGATTAGACAATACCAGATGATGGGAAAAGTTAGCGAACTCTTTATCAGGTTGTTCATAATCCTCCTAATGAATGTTCTTTTTTAAAGAGCGCGCACCATAACAGAGTATAACCTTTTGTGCGTCTTTTTCCGTTTCGAAAAGATCCGTGATGTAATTCCGCCAAAAAAAGAGCCAATGCCACCGATTGAAAAAACAGCTCTTGATGACTTTCGAATCTGTGAGACGCGCTTATAAGATCCTGTTCCGATTAAAGCTTCTGTTTAAGATGTTTCTAAGATACCCTCTTTTCCCTTCACCATTTGCACGCGACACTGTTTACAGATCGCTTTCCTTAACCACTTGCAAGTAAAATCATTCCGGGTAGAAGAAGCCCTGTAAACGAAAAAGCAACCATAGCTAGTACAGTCAGCTCATGCACGATACATTAAAGCGCGCATTTGTTTTCTTAAGTCACTAATTTCCAATTTTGCACGCTCGATTTCTTTTGCATGCCTCTCGTGACTATTTTTGATCCCATCCTTTAAGTTTTTGATTTCACTTTCAAAGGCTTCGACCTCATCGACTTGTTTAGCGCGCAATTGAGAAATCTCACTTTTTAACTCATAAATCGTCATTTCATCAGTTGAGTGGATCTTTGAATAGTCTTTCTCCATCTTTTGAACCCGTTTGGAGTAAAAAGCGCGGATCCTCTCTTCTGCCTTTTCAATCTCAGCTAAATGAGTGCGTTTGATTTCTTGGATAGCATTTTCGTATGTTTTACGTAGTGCCGCAACTTTTTCTAGGTAAATTCTCTTTTTTTTTCTTAACAAAAAGTAAAGAATCACAGCGAAAATTAAAAGACCAAGAATAAAAGCGACTAAGTCAAGCCAGTTTAGCTGCGTATCGATAGATGGGATGGTCTTTTCGACCCACTGCGGTATGACCGATTGATCAACTAGCGGCTGCTTTGCCATATGGTTTTCCTTTTCCTATCTTGTGCATAACAAATGGAGGATCCTTGCTGCAAATGAAAAAAAAGAATACCATAACTTTTTTATGAAAGCACAACGAGAACATTGGGCATCCCAATTTGGTTTTATCATGGCCGCAGCAGGCTCTGCAATCGGCTTAGGAAGCCTATGGCGTTTCCCTTACATCGCTGGTGATAATGGGGGCGGAGCATTCGTTCTGCTCTATATTATCTTCACTTACATCCTTGGAGTTCCGATCTTTCTTGGTGAACTTTTGATTGGAAGAAAGACGCAGAAAAGCCCTATTTTTGCTTACCAAGAACTTGCCAAACCGTCGAAAAATTGGCGGATGATAGGCTACCTTAACCTCTTAACAAGCTTTATACTTCTTTCTTTCTACTGTGTGGTTTCAGGATGGTGTTTAAACTATGCGTTGCTGTCCCTGAATCAATTTAGCCTAGGAAAATCGCCTCAAGAAATCCGAGCGATTTTTGATACCGTCTATACTTCCGCAGATATCAATATCTTTTGGCTCATCATCTTTATCTTGTTGAATATCGGTGTCGTATACAATGGAATCCGAAAAGGAATTGAACACTGGAGCAAAATCTTGACCCCGGCTCTTCTCTTTATTTTGATTGCGATGTTTATCTACAACTTTACAATGCCTGGGTTTTCACAAGCCGTAACGTTTATCTTCTACCCCACGTTTTCAAAGCTCACACCTTCAGTGGTCTTGAATGCTTTGGGGATGGCTTTTTTCACAGTAAGTGTCGGCTTAGGAATCATTGTCACTTACGGAAGTTACCTTAAGCCTAGTGAAAACATGCCGAAAACAGCATTTATCGTTGCAACAATGACGATCCTCGTCTCGCTAATGGCAGCACTGATGATTTTTCCGATTGTTTTTACCTTTAATTTTCCCCCAGAAGGAGGCCCCGGACTTGTTTTTAAAACTATGCCTATCCTTTTTTCAAAACTTCCAGGAAGCCTTGTCATTTCGACCGTTTTTTTTCTCCTTTTTGTTTTTACAGCCCTTACCTCTTCGATTTCGCTCCTTGAAGTCCTTGTTGCTAACCTCATGGAACTGCTTAATTGGAAGCGGGGAAAAGCGGTTTTGGTATCTGCTCTTGGTGTGTTTATCTTTGGAATTCCTTCGGCTCTTGCGGGATCAAAAGTCCTTTTTCCTCATTGGGAGGCAATCTATGGCAAAGACTTTTTTGATACAATGAACTATATCTCAGCTTCTTGGATGATTCCTGTTGCGGCTCTTTTCACAACCTTCTTCATTGGATATGTCATGGAAAAAGAGCTTACTAGAGAAGAGTTCTTGAAAGGAACACAACTGCGCTTTTTCTTCCGCCCTTGGTTCTTTATGCTAAGATATATCGCTCCCCTAGCGGTGCTTGTTATTATCTTAGAGCAGGCAGGAATCGTAAATCTCTCTTATCTTCTGAATCTCATTACATGTAACACTGTTAACAAATGAGCTCGAAGGATTTGATTGCAGTTGATTCTTTTACCAAAACACGCCGTAAAGCCTCTTCCTTGAAACATGTTAGAGTTTTTTGGCTCTCAATCTATTTCCTCCATGAAAATATGAGTTGAAATATTCATAGGCCAAGAGTGTAGTCTGAAGCCCTCAGGGCATGCTGTATTAGCCTGCGCTCGAGGATGCATAACCTCTACGTTAGCAGGGACTCTGAATATGGGTGACCTAGTTTCAGCCTGAAAAATCAGGAATCTTCTTCCTTTAGGGAAGAAAAAATGTCAAAACAGTTAAAAAAGTTCTAGCGCAAAGCTTTGTCGATAAATGAGGGTTTATAACTGGAATTTTTCTACCCTTTTTTGATCGGGGTACCCGCAGCAAAATCATCGTACCCTTTAATTAAAACTGGCTGATCTTGTAATTTTTTCATTAAAAGCTTATGATGTTAGGCAAACAGGTATTTTGCCCTATAACCATTGCTTAAAATAAAGACATTTTTAAGGCAATTCGAGGAAAAATTTTATGACACAAGGCACGTTAAAGATTCATAGTGAAAATATTCTACCCATTATCAAAAAATGGCTTTACACTGATCGGGATATTTTTTTAAGAGAACTTGTTTCCAATGCATGCGACGCCATGTCCAAACTCAAAATTTTACGGGATCAAGGAGAAGCTGAGTTTAATGATGGCAATCTCAGAATTGACATCACAACCGATAAAGAAAAAAAGGCGCTTAAGATCTCCGATACAGGTCTTGGAATGACTGCTGAAGAAGTCGAAAAATATATTGCTCAACTTGCCTTTTCGGGAGCTGAAGAGTTTGTGAAAAAATATAAAGATGAAAAAAGTGATGCTATCATTGGCCACTTTGGTTTAGGTTTCTATTCTTCGTTTATGGTCAGCGATAAAGTTGAAGTTGACTCGCTTTCCTACAAAAAAGAAGCAAAACCTGCCCATTGGTCGTGTGATGGTTCTCCAGAATATCTTTTAGAAGAGAGCGCGCGCGCTGAACGGGGAACAGTGATTACCCTCCATATCAATAAAGATTCTGAGGAGTTTTTAGAGGAATACAAGCTGCGTGAAATGTTAATGAAGCACTGCCGTTTCCTCCCATACCCAATTTATCTCAACGGAAAACATATCAACGACAAAGACCCCCTTTGGATCAAACCTGCTTCCGATTGCACCGATCAAGATTACCTCAATTTTTACCGCGCGCTCTATCCTTTAGAGCCTGATCCAATTTTTTGGATCCATCTCAATGTTGATTATCCATTTCATCTTAAAGGAATTCTCTATTTTCCTAAACTCAACCGCCGCTTAGATCCGAACCAACCCTCATTACAACTCTACTGCAATCGGGTCTTTGTTTCCGATAATTGTAAGGATCTGATTCCCGATTACTTGAACGTTCTTCGCGGCATTATCGATAGCCCAGATATTCCATTAAACGTCTCTCGATCAAACCTGCAAATGGATCGCACTGTTCGGCAGCTCGCAAGCCACATTTCGAAAAAGATCTCTGACAAACTCTCATCTACTTTAAAAAGTGACCGAGACACTTACATAATTAAGTGGCCTGATATTGAAATGATTATTAAGCTCGGAAGTCTTCAAGACGAAAAGTTCTATGAGCGGGTTAAAGATTGTCTCATTTGGAAAAATTCTAATGATGAATGGACGACCGTTGACGAATATGTCGAAAAAAACCCTGACAAAAAAATCTACTATCACCACGATGAAAAGCAAACGACCCACTTCTTCGACATGTATAAAGACAAGGGAATCGAAATTCTTTTTGCCTCTTCTCATCTCGACACCCCCCTCATGTCTTTTTTAGAAACAAAACACTCTGGAATGAAATTTCAACGCTTAGATGGTGCCATTGATGATGTGATCCTTGATAAAGGAAAGGAAAAAACGATTCTGGACGAACAAGGAAAGACAGAAGCTGTCAAGATTGCTGATTACATCAAATCCAAACTTAGCATCGATAATTTAGAAGTCGAAGCCAAGAGCCTTTCTAGTGATTCTGTCCCTGCTTTTGTAATGATTTCAGAAGACGAACGAAGAATGCGCGACTATTTTGCCTTATCGGCACAAGACCTTCCCCCTACACTTAGTAAAAAACGGATCTTTGTAGTGAATACTAATAGCGGACTGATCAAGTCGATTCAAAAGATGGAGGCAAAAGATCCCAAACTCGCCTCTTCTTTAATCCAACAACTCTATGAGCTTTCCCTTTTATCGCAACGAGAATTGGACCCAGGAAATTCTTCAGCTTTCTTCAAGCGCTCAGCAGAGCTTCTTGAGAAATTGACCCTAAAAGTCGCTGAATCTAAAAGTTAGCGCGGGTAAAATATTTGAGAGTGGTGACTAAAAAATAAGTCTAAATTTTCTAATCTATACACCCGATGGGCAAGAAAAAAAAGGCAATTCTAGTAGCAAGACCATTCCTAAACAAAATTTCCAGTCTTTTTTTAATGGGTCCACGCGGTTTTTTTTTGAAAATAGAGAAGGCCAACGGCTTCTTTAACTTCGGAAAGGGTTTTCGAGGCGGTTTCATTTGCCTTGTCTGTTCCCTGACGCAAAAACTCCAGCACAGCACCTAGATCTTTTTCATGCTCTGAGCGCTTTCTATGAATGGGCTCTAAGAACTCTAGAAGAATTTCAATGAGGTATTTTTTCACCGTTCTATCTCCAAGACCTCCTTTGGTATACTGCGCTTTCAACTCCTGGATTTTGTCAAGGTCTGTTCCAAATGCATCGAGGTAGCTGAAGACAGGATTACCTTCCACTTTTCCTGGATCTTCAACGCGAAGATGACCAGGATCAGTATACATCTTTTTCACTTTCTTAGCGACTTGATCTGGAGTATCTGAGAGAAAGATGGCATTATTAAGAGATTTCCCCATTTTCGCTTGGCCATCTGTTCCAGGTAGGCGTGTAATTTGGGGAATAAGGGCTTTTGCTTCCATAAGAACATCGGCTTTATAGGTTCTATTAAATGCACGGACGATTTCATTTGTCTGTTCAATCATGGGCTTTTGATCTTCACCTACAGGAACAAGCGTTGCTTTGAAGGCTGTGATATCAGCTGCCTGAGAAATGGGGTAAGTCATAAACCCCGCAGGAACATTTTCTCCAAACCCCTTTTGAACGATCTCTTGCTTAACGGTTGGATTATGCTTCAGACGATTCCAGGTTACTAGATTGAGATAATACATGGTTAATTCGGAAAGTGCTGGAACCAAGGATTGGATAAAAATCGTCGTTTTTGCAGGATCGATGCCGACGGCTAAATAATCTAAAGCCACTTGGAGAACGCTATCATGAACTTTTTGCGACTCCCTCGCATGATCTGTCAACGCCTGAATATCAGCAATCATCACATACTGATTATGGATGTCTTGCAGTTCAACGCGGGACTGCAAGGATCCAATGAAATGGCCTAGGTGTAAAGGGCCTGTGGGCCTATCTCCAGTCAAGATAATTTCTGTTTTCGGCATACGATTCGTATCGTATCATTATTTTTCAATTGAATAAAGAGGAAAATTTTTGTTACATTTGTAGGTGTGGAACATAAAAATACAGAAGCGAGCGAGAATAAATCTTTTCCTTATTCTTTCCCGATCCAATTAGATCGCTACCACCTGATTGAATTGCTTGGAATCGGGGGAATGGGTGAAGTCTTTTTAGCCGAAGACCCTATTTGTGGTCGAAAAGTAGCTCTCAAACGGATTCTTCCTAAAATAAAAAAAAGGAGATCCGCAAGGCGCCGTTTCAAAAAAGAAGTTCGCATTGCCGCTCAACTTTCGCACCCTTCTATTATACGCATCTATGATCTCATCGATAATGGAGACGAACTCTACTATACGATGCCCTACTTAGAGGGGAAAACTTTAAAAGAAATTCTTGTTGCTACAAAAAAGATCAATGATCGCGGACATTCTGAAAGCTTAATGGAAGGGGCAATTCCCTCTTTAATGCTTGCTTTTTTAAATATTTGCCAAGCAATAGAACATACTCATGAAAAAGGATTTCTCCATCGAGATCTAAAGCCTGAAAATATCATCATTGGGAAATACAACGAGGTAACCATCTTAGACTGGGGAGTGGCCACAGAAATTTATAGTGCCAAAACTGAACAGGAAGATAAAAGTAATAGCAAGGAAGATCTTAAAGAGAAAACAAACCCTCGAGGAACAGTAGGAACCATTGAATACATGGCTATTGAAAGAGCTTTTGCCCATCCTGCAACTATTCAATCCGATATTTATTCTCTGGGTGTCATTCTTCATTTCATGTTAACCCTAGAGGTTCCCTATAAAAGACCTGGAAATATTAAAGAATGGCGCACTGCTCTCAACAAAAATGGGATTGAACCTCCGAAAGACCCCCAAGATGTGACTCCTTACCGCGAGATTACCCAGCAACTTTCTCGCATTACTTTGAAATGCTTACACCCAGATACAAACAATCGTTACCAATCTGTCAGAGAAATTATCGTAGATCTTGAGCGCTACATTCAAGGGCGTCCCGATTGGATCCTCACAGATCGATTGGATATTCACATCCCTGAGAATTGGGAGTTCCAGGAAAATATCGTACTTACGAAACAGATGGCAATCTCCCGTTATGCTGGGCTGATGGAATGGGTTCTTCTAATGCTCTCTAAGGAATCATATACTGGAAATATTCAAATTCAAACAGATGTGAAAATCCAACAAGGGGGAGATGGCATCGGCTTTGTGATGTGTGTTCCTAGTCACAGCGGGAGCAAAGGATTGGAAAAAGGGTATCTTATTTGGATCGGCTCCAAGAAAAGCCCTGGTGTGAAGCTATTCCGCGATAATGTTGAAGTTTCTCGAGTCGATAATATTTCATTAGAACCTGATGAACCCTATACAATTGCTGTAGAAAAACAAGATAATACTCTATGCCTTTTGATCAATGGTGAATCCAAGCTCATCTACATGAGTCATGTCCCTATGGTTGGAGGTCATTTTGGTCTTGCTTCGAAAGATACCGAATTTGAAATCTCCCCTATTCACCTGTCGACGGGAAGTCAAAATATATTGGTTAATTGCCTTTCTGTTCCCGATGCCTTTCTACTTAGCGGAGATTATAACCGCGCTCTCATAGAATATCGCCGTATTGCCTATTCATTCAAAGGGCGCCCTGAAGGAAGGGAAGCAACTTTTCGCGCAGGGTTCACACTGATAGAACAAGGGAAAAGAAAAAAAGAGAAGTCCGAAACGTTTTTTTCGGAAGCCCTTGATGAATTTGAACTTCTTCATAATACCCCCGGAGCTCCTATCGAATACCTTGGAAAATCTCTCGTTTATGAAGCTGAAAATAATTTAGAAGAAGAGATGAAGTGCTTAGAACTTGCAGCGCGTAAATTTCCCAAACACCCTCTAAGTCATGTTCTAGATGAACATATTCTCTTTCGACTCCATGAAACAGCACAGAAAGACCGCATTGGAGCTTACGCCTTTACATTGCTTACTCTTCGATACGTTCCTCGTATTTACAATTTAGCAGAAACTGATCGACTCATACGCAATTTAATGATGAACTGGGAAGATCTTCCCTTTATCCAAATTCCCCCTAATTTTTCATGCGAAGCCGAAGAAGATTTATCTTTATCGATAATCCTTTCGTTTTGGCTAACCCGACCAGGAAGTCTGTACGAACTCATCCAAAATATTCCTAAAATGTTCAAGCACCGGCTAACCCTATTAGAAAATGGCCTTCTAGCCTTATTCGAACTAGGCTATCCTAAGCTCATCGATTTTATTATCCGTGTGAAATACCGTAATGAATCAGACCCCGGATTTCTTCTTTTTAAAAACTTTTATGAAATTGCCATTGACGATGGATCTCTCCTCCAAAAACTTGATCTGATCAAAGATAAAGCAAGTGATCGCCTTCTTTACTCTCTTTTCAACCAAGGTCTTACTATAAAAGAAGCCCCTACACTTCTTCCCTACCTTGCAAACTTTAAACAATTTGAAGAACTCTATATTTGGGCTCTTCTTCTTTCTGGAAAAAAAAGAGAAGCGGGAAAGCTTCTTGAAGGTAAGCCTGTTCAAGACACCTCTTCCCTTTATTTTTTCCTGCAAGGATGCTATCTTGCGAGAGCAGAAGGTGAAGATGCAGCATTGGCTCACTTCGATAGCCTTATACAAACCTCTTTTCCACGTTCTCCAACACTCCTTGCCTATTTCTTAAAAAATCACATTACATTAGAAAATTCCTGGTTCAAGCAAGCTTTTTTTTGGGAAAAGGTCCAGCTCTTTAAACAGCTCTTTCTCTATTATGTCTGCCTTGGTAAACTCAGCAAAGCTGCAGAGTATGAAGGAATGATTCAAAAAGAATTTTTAAAATCTAGGATTCCTCTTAACTTTATCTAGGAAATCGGGGACTCTTCAAAACTGCGATGTGACTTAACTAAGGAATAATTTTGAAAAAAAATTGACAGCCTCTTGAAATCAATGCATCCGATATTAGTTACGATTTCAGACAGGATTTTGATTCATGAAGTTTCCAGAAATGTAAAAAAGACTGCCTGATAAAACCTTTGTTTAGTAGGCTAGAGTATCTTGGCAAACTCCTTAACCTGAAAGGGATTCTTGTTTTACCGGACGATTACTTTTTCAAAATATTTTTTCCTTCTGAAACCCTGAGTAATTGTCCAGGCGGTTCATCTTGAAATTTTGCTTAAGCTCGCTTGAATAGCATTTTTTGTTTT
>JASJDV010000040.1 GCA_030064985.1 Simkaniaceae bacterium
CGTTTTTCCCCAAATAGTTCCATTCGTGCGTTATGAGCTTCAACAATTCCATCTGTAAAAAAAATCAATTGATCGCCCGATTCTAGTGCTGTTTGTCCTGTGATGACTGCATCAAAAGGAATAGCCCTTGGTGTTCTTCCCTTTGATGCAGTCATCACAGGACAAACAGCACTAGAATCGGGCGATCAATTGATTTTTTTTACAGATGGAATTGTTGAAGCTCATAACGCACGAATGGAACTATTTGGGGAAAAACGTTTGATAGCATCACTGCAAGAGAAAAGAGGATGGGCATCTCAAAAAATTGTGGATCATATGATTGAAGAGGTGGCCCTTTTTGCTCAAGGAACAGCTCAGTTTGATGACTTATCAATTGTTGCTTTGAAAGTGCTAGAGTGAAGCTGTTGTTGATAGGGGGTTTAGGACTCTTTATCCCCAACTAGCAAAGTTTAAAGATTGACTATTCAAAATAGATGAAGGAATGGTCTCCAGTGTAACCTGTTCGCATAAACCACCACTCCCATTCTTCAGGGGTATAAAAAGATTCACAGGTGAGTTGCCAGTACAAGAGATTTGCTTTTTCATCTTCACTCCGATAGGACTCGACAACGAGGTACTTATTTTCTTTGCCGACACGTTGGATTTCTTTAAGGGCTTTTTCTAGATCGTAGCAGTGCAGGTTATGCAGGGTATTGATCGAAATCACGAGATCAAAAGAATGATCATCAAAGGGGAGGTTATTGGCATTTCCAACCATTAAGCAGGGGCGCACCTCTTGTTTAGCGTTTTGAATTCCATACCCAGAAATATCAATTCCATGGACTTCTAACCCCGGAACCACTTGGGTAAGATCATAAAGGAGGAACCCTTTACCGCAGCCGACATCGAGGACACGGTCACCACTTTTTAAGTTGTATTTTTTAGCTAGCTCTTCAGCCACAATTTTCCACCGTCCGTCATAGTAAAAACCTCCATAGCCGACTTTGCGGTCTCCATCCCAATAATCTTTGTCGAAACGTTTTGCAATCGTTGCTGCTTGAGCCTTAGGAAATTCATTAACGCGCGCTAAATAATCACGTTTAGTTTTTTTATGTATTGGCGAAAGTAAATCAATGTATGCCATTTTAAAGCCTCTCTAAGTAACGTTTTGCAAGGGTCAATTGAGTTTCATATTTTTCAAGGAAGTTAGGGTTAGAAAAGCGCCTCCGCTCACTTCCAATCTTTTGAAATACATTTAACATTATACAACACCATTTAATTTGGCAAATAGGGAGCACGGCTTGAATACGCTTTAGGTAGAGTTCAGGGGTTTGAGTGGTTGATGCAATTGTCGTAGCCACTTTTTCGAAAAATTTTAAAGGAACGGGAAGCTTTGGTTGACAGAAAAAATCGCAGACTGTTTTGGTCGGGTCATCCCACCCAGCATATTCAAAGTCTAGAAAGGAAACCTTATCTCCATCGATCAGGGCGTTATGAAATCCAAAATCTGAGGGGGTGATGCAAAGATCTTCTTTGGCTACTTTTTGATGAGGATCTAAAGTCACCTCTCTATAGGTTTGTTCCCAGCGTGGAATCAGTTGGTTTTGGATAAAGGACTTCACATCATGGTGAAAAGGATGAGTATCCGAGATGGCTTGGCACTGAGTCAGCTTCTGTTCGACCGTTGAAAAATAGTCTTGAGCTGTTAAACAACTTTCGGACGCGAAGGGAATATTTTGTGCTTCATTTTTGTTTTGATTGAGGCTAAGGAAGAAAGAAAGCGCTTGATCCACCATTTTTTCAGTCACCTCTTTTGGAGATTTGCCGGGGACAAAGGAATAAAGAGCTTGGTGGTTTTTTTCGTCAGAGGCAAGAGGTTCAGGAATTTGACGCAACCCATTTTCCCATGCGTAGGAAAGAAAGGCATATTCAGCTTGAAGGCGTGGACGTTTATCTCCAGCATGTTGAAAGTAGTGTTTGCAAATGAGAGGTTTTCTTGTTTCAAACTCCAGGCGATAAACACGATTGTTTGCGCCCCCTGAAAGTTGTGTCACTGTAAGGGGCTCTTCTTCAATGCCTCCTTTTTTAAGTAAGTTCATTGAGTAACCTCAATGACTTCATCCCAGGAAGTGACCCGCATGACTTGTGGCATTTCACTATGATGATTTGAGGGGTCAAAAAGAAGTTTCTTTATGTGAGACGGAAATGTTTTTTCAGCGAGAAGTTCTGGTAGATCATCGATGAAGTAGTCACAATTGAGCGATTCAATGCGCTTAAGTTTGTCTTCTAATGTCAATTCGAAAAAAGCCAGATTAGGAGCAAAGGATTGAGCGTCTAACCACCCTTTTGCAGCGGCATGAAGATCGTATTTGAATCCTAAGTAAGGGTGCTTTGTTTTATGGCTGACGATGATTGTTTCAATTCCATGTAGTTGGCAGTGGTTGAAGAAAGAGTCGACGCCTGGATAAGGTTTTGCTAAATCCATCCGATCTCCATAGATATAACCTTGAAGCTTGGTCCATTCATCTTCCTGATTTGCACGACGGAGGTAATCTCGCACGCTTTTTTTGGAGGTTTCAAGAGATTCTGGGATGAGTCTCCGCTCTAAAGCTGCCTGATAAAAGACCCCATCATAGTTAGCGATGGTGTTATCAAAATCCATTCCGATCTTCATTAAGCTATCTCACTGTTGTCAATTGCTGGAAGTAGGTTCACATTTCAATCAAAGGTCGTAACACCGCGCCCTGTTTGAGATCCTCTAAGGCTTGATCAATGTGATCGAGAGAGTAAGTTTTTGTTGTTAGAGTTTCTAGATCTAATTGACCATGTTGAGAGAGGTTGCAATAGCGGGGATAGTGAATATCTGGATCATTGTCTCCTCCCCATGTTCCTAAAATTTTCTTGCCCTTATTAAACTCTTTTGGATCGATAGAAAACTCAGTCCCGTGGTGAGCATTTCCGATAATGACGGCTAAGCCACCTTGAGGGCGAACAGATTGGACAGCCTGTCGCATAGCAACGGGGCTGCCACTTGCTTCGATGGCATAATCAAGTGCGCAAAGGTCTTTCAGCGCTTCAACAGGATCTTGCTTTTTGGCATGGATCACATGTTTGGCACCCATTTGTTTGGCTTTTTCTAACTTTTGCTCATGGATGTCAATTGCAATAATAGGAACACATCCAGCAATGGCTGCCCCTTGAACAGCGCAAAGACCAATTCCGCCACAACCAAAGACTGCAAGGCTTTCTCCAGGCGTTGGCTTTGCTGTATTAAATATTGTTCCCAGTCCTGTGGGAACTGCGCATCCGAGTAAAGCAGCTTTTTTTAAGGGAAACTCTTTTGGGATGACAGTTAGACGGTTTTCACTGATGACAGCATAGTCATTGAAAGTTGTAATCGCTCCTGCGTTGACTTTCTTTCCGTTCCATTCATAAACGGTTCCAGGAACATTCGCTCCAGAGCCTTTGATCCAAGAAAGAATGACGTGATCCCCTGTTTTTACTTTGTTCACGTCCTTTCCGATATCCTCTACAATGCCGCTCCCTTCATGACCTAAGCAATGGGGTAGAAAAGGATCTTCTCCACGATGTCCCCCTACCTCTAAAAGTTGTGTATGACAAACGCCGCTGTATTTAATTTTAACAAGGACTTGTCCAGATCCCAGCTCAGGGATTTTAATTTTATCAACGACAAGGGGGTGTTTCGTTTCAACTAAGATGGCTGCTCGGGTATGCATACGACCTCTTTTTGTTTTAAAAAATGCTGAATTCTTCGGGTGATTGAAGGAGCATCAAGCGCGTAACAGGCGCGCAGGTAGTTTTGAGATCCAAGAGCATGAGGGAAAAGATCTGGTGTTCCCATCCGCACAAAACCTGTATGGGCAATGTGTTGATCAACCATCCATTCAGCAAGACTTGCTCCTAAGCCACCGATTAAGCTATGTTCTTCTAAACTTACCATGCACTCAAATGTTTGAAATAAGCTGTGGAGCAAGTTCTCATCAAGAGGCTTGACTGTTGGGAAACTCACAACTTGTGCATCGATATTTTCTCCGACCTCAAGCGCTGTTGGCAACAGATTCCCCGTAGTAATCAGACAAACGTCCTTTCCTTCACGAACAATCAGCCCCTTTCCAATTTTTAATTGGGAAACATCTTTTGAAACAACTGGCTCCCCTTTTTTCCCAATCCGTAAATAAACGGGACTTTCTAAGGTTAGTGCCTGGCGAAAGAGGGTACGAAGTTCTACAGCATCACCAGGACAGAGGACCGTCATATTGGGGAGACTTCTTAAAAAAGAAATGTCTTCGCAAGAGTGGTGGCTGCAACCTAATTGGGCATAAGAGAGACCGGCGCCCACACCAACAATGATCACAGGTTGTTTGTGATAGCAAATATCATTTCGGATCTGCTCAAGGCAACGCGTTGTATTGAAAGGAGTAATGGTATAAGTAATGGGCCTCATTCCACACATTGCTAGGCCTCCGGCCATTGAAGCCATGTTTGCTTCAGCAACCCCACAGTTGTAAAAACGGTTTGGAAAACGTGTTTTATAAGAATCAAAAAGCCGGTTGCCAATATCTCCGGAAAGAAGAACAACACGTTCATCAACAGAGGCTATTTTTTCAAGTTCATCCGCAAAGGCATTTCTCATTGAATCTACCGCTGATAAAAAGTATGCAGTGAAAAAACATTTTTCGTAGGGAGTAGATCCATCAAATATTAAGCTCCTCTTTTGCTTTTGCAATTTCTGCATCATTTGGGATGCGGTAGTGCCAATGATTATCATCTTCCATAAAAGAAACCCCTTTCCCTTTGATCGTATGGGCAACAATGGCTGTTGGTTTATCGGGCGAAATCTGCTTGTAGGCGGCTGAAATCTCTTCGAGGTTGTTTCCATCAATTTCAAGAGTCTGCCATCCAAAAGATTCCCATTTATTCTTTAGAGGAGAGAGTTGCATAACTACGTCGCTACGTCCCGTTGCTTGCCATTTATTATAGTCGATAATAGCCGTCAAGTTATTGACACTGTGGGCTGGAGCAAAAAGGGCTGCTTCCCAAACAGAGCCCTCGTTGCATTCTCCATCACTGAGAAGGACCATGACTTGATAAGCTTCTCCTAGAATTTTTCCTGCTAGAGCTTGCCCAAGGCCAACGGAAAGACCATGCCCGAGTGAGCCCGTAGCCATTTCGATTCCTGGAACACATTGAGGGCTGGGATGTTCGGGTAAGCATCCGCCATTTTGGTTAAAGGTTTCAAGGAGTTTTTTTGCAAAGAACCCTTTTTCTGCCAAGCATCCATAAAGGGCGGTAATGGCATGACCTTTACTTAGAATAAAGCGATCACGACGGCGGTTTTGAGGATCTTTCGGGGAGATATTTAGATGGTTCCAATAAGCTGCAACGATGAGATCTACGCAAGAGAGGGAAGAGCCTAAATGAGCTGCTTTTCCTCTCTTTGCCATCAAAATCAACTGATAACGGATTTCAGCGGCTAATTTTTGTAGATCAGATGCTATTTTCATAAAGGCTATTATAGGAATTTAAATAGGCTGGGTCAATGATTAAGAAGTTAGATCAGATGCGACACATCAAAATGGACTCATTGTTTTCTTCATAGAGGAATTTTCTTTGTTAATAGCTTCTTAACGACATCGGGAGAAGCTTTTCCTTTAGAAAGCTTCATCACCTGACCTACAAGAAAATTAAAGGCTTTATCCTTTCCATTGATGAAATCTTCAACTGACTGCGCATTTGCGGCAAGCACTTCATCCACAAAAGGCTCGATTGCTGAAGCATCATGAACTGCTTGGAAATTAGGATTTTCTTCGATAATGATTTCAGGATCTTTCCCAGGTTTTTTGACCATAATATCTGCAACTTCTTTAGCGATTCGTCCTGTAATTTTTTTCGAATCGATGAAAGAGACAAGTTTTGCAATGTGTTCAGGGAGGATTCCTGATTTAGCAAGGTGCATTCCAGAGTCTTTAAAACGACCCACAAATTCAACCGTGATCCAGTTGCAAAGGGCTGAAGGTTTGTCACACGATTTGAGAGCGACTTCATAATAATCAGATAGAGCTTTATCGTTTATCAAAATAGAAGCATTGTATTCTGTGAGCTTGAGTTTTTGCGTGTAGCGCTCGTAGCGTTGGTGGGGAAGCTCTGGAAGATTTTTACGGATTTTTTCGATGTATGCGGTTTTAAGGATAATCGGAGGAAGATCTGGTTCAGTAAAGTAGCGATAATCTTTAGCTTCTTCTTTGGAGCGCATAAGGACTGTTTCTTTTTTTTCTAGTTCAAGACGGACAGTAGAGCTTGGCACTACAAGATTTGGGTCTTTATTTGGATGTTGAGTATAGACGCGAATTTGGCGGCGTATCTCGGCCTCAATTCCCATTTCCATATTAGTAAAGGAGTTGAGGTTTTTGATTTCAACTTTATTGCGAAGCGTTTTATCTCCCCTGGGGCGAACAGAAATATTGGTATCAATACGCAGCGATCCTTCTTCCATATTACAATCTGAGACATCGAGATACTCAAGGATGGCTTTGAGAGTCGTTGCGTAGCTATAAGCATCTTTTGGAGAAAACATGCAAGGCTCAGAAACAATTTCCAATAAGGGGACACCTGCGCGGTTGTAGTCAATTCCAGCGAAGTCAGAAAAGTGTTTTAGCATCCCTGCATCATCTTCTAGGTGTGCATGGTGCAATTGAAAGACCTTTGTTTTTCCCTCGCTATTTGCAACCACTTCTCCTCCAATAATGATTGGCAGCTCGAATTGGGTGATTTGGAAGTTGCGCGGAGAATCAGGATAGAAGTAGGATTTTCGGTCAAATTTACTAAATTCAGCAATTTTGGCATTGATTGCACAACCAAAACGGATCGCTAAATCGACGGCTTCTTTATTGAGAACTGGAAGAGCTCCAGGTTGTCCTGTATCATTGATTTCGATATGGGTGTTGGGTTCAGCCCCAAAATGGTTGGCTGAGCGGGAAAAGATTTTTGATCGGGTATTTAACTGAGCGTGGACTTCAAGCCCGATGACCGGTTCCCAGTCTTCATAAAAAATCTGTGTCATAAAGAGACCTCCTTATCGAAGAGAGGGGGAATAAAACCTGTTAAATGCAGTTCTTTTTCAAATTGGTAGGCAAACTGGAGGACTTTTCCATCTCCTAGTTGAGGTCCTAACAACTGAAGGGCATGGGGAAGATCTTTTTCATCTTTTCCTGAAGGGATACTCATTGCGGGAAGACCTGCGAGGTTTGCACTTACTGTGTAAAGATCTTGAAGATACATTTCTAAAGGATTTTGGATACCGCCGATTTCAAAAGCGGGAGTGGGCGTTGTTGGCATAGCGACTAGCTCGCAAGCATCAAAAGCTTTCTTATAGTCTTCAATGATCAGAGTTCTGACTTTTTGAGCTTTTTTATAATAGGCGTCTTGATAGCCTGAAGAAAGGACGAAGGTTCCAAGTAGGATTCTCTGTTTAACCTCAGCACCGAATCCCTCTTTTCTTGATAAATCATAAATTTCATCAAGGCTCCTCGCTCCTTCAGATCTTTTACCATAACGCACCCCATCAAAACGGGCTAAATTGGTCGAAGCTTCAGCAGTTGAAAGGATGTAGTAGACCGGAATAGAGTATTTAAGTCGGTCTAGCTTGACTTCAACGATTTCAGCTCCGGCTGATTTAAGAACGCTCAAATTTTGATCAAAAATTTTGCGGGCACTATCTGAGAGGTCTTCCAAAAATTTCCAAGGAACTCCAATTTTTTTTCCTTGGATTGAATCGTCGAGATGGTCGAGATAAGGCTCTGGCGTTGCTTTGATATTTGTTGCATCGCGCGTGCACGGGCGTCCCAGCACTTCCACCATTAGGGCAACATCTTTAACCGTGTTTGCGAAAGGACCAATTTGGTCGAGGGAAGAGCCAAAGGCAACAAGTCCGTAACGTGAAATCCTTCCGTAGGTGGGTTTATATCCTACAGTTCCAGTGAAGGCTGCGGGTTGACGAATTGAGCCACCCGTATCGCTACCCAACGAGATCGGAGCAAGGCGCGCGCTAACAGCGGCTGCCGATCCGCCAGAAGATCCGCCTGGAGCGCAAGACAAGTTCCAAGGATTGCGCGTTCTTTGATAAGCTGAAGTTTCTGTTGAAGACCCCATTGCAAATTCATCAAGATTGGTTTTACCGATAATCAAGCCATCTTCTTCTTCGATAAGCCGCGTTGCCGTTGCATCAAAAGGGGCGGTGTAGTTGGATAAAAACTTTGAACCGCACGTTGTTGTTTCCCCTTTGATTTGGATATTATCCTTAATAGCTATGGGAATTCCGGCAAGCTTTCCAAGAGGCTCTCCTGCAGCACGCTTACCATCGAGCTTTTCCGCTTTTTCCATGACGCGGTCTGAAAACACGTTCAAAAAAGCTTGAATGTCTCCATCAAGTTGTTGAATGCGCTGCAAAAAACCCGCAGCGATTTCAGCTGCTGTGAGTCGTCCTTCAATAAAAGCTTGACGCAGTTCATGGGCTGATTTTTTATACATGGATCCTCAGAATTTTATCACGGTTGGAACGCGGACCATTCCCCCAACGTGGGAAGGACTATTTTCAAGAAAAATAGTCCGATCTAGACTCTCTGTGACTTCATCTTCTCTCATAAATGTTTCAACTTCTTGACTGACGTGATTACAAACGGGAACGTCTTTGGTATCCACTTCTTTTAATTGATCGATATACCCTAAGATCGACTTAAGATTTTGAAGCAGTGCCTTGAGTTCGTCATCGGAACAATTGATGCGACATAGCTTTGTTAGATCAGCTAGAGATTCTTTGTTTAAATCAGACACAAATCCTCCTAAAATTATTATGTAAATAATAGATGATCGTGAAAGAAAAAGTCAATCGACAAGACAAGTAGAAACCTTACAGTGTAAGGGTTCTTATTCAAAACACGCCGTAAAACCTGTTTCTTGAGGTGGAGGGTATAAGGCGCTTTCCTTATGTTGGAGTTTTTGGCTCTCAATTTATTTTCTTCATAGAAAATATGATTTGAAGGATTCACGGGCTAAGAATATACTTCGAAAAGCGGCAGGGCATGCCGTGTTAGCCTGCGCTCGAGCATGCATTGGC
>JASJDV010000001.1 GCA_030064985.1 Simkaniaceae bacterium
CAACGGAGTTCTAGAGCAAGATCTAGGTTCCCCAAAAACGGTTGTTTCTATTACTGAGGCAGCCCACATCAATGGTGTAACGAGACAAGCCATTTATGTCGCGATTAAGCAAAACAAGCTAAAAGCACATAAAGACTCGACACGTTGGACAATTGATTTAGATGACTTAGAAGAATACCGCCACAATAAGTATTCTAGAACAAAGTCTATCTTTGAAGGCGAGCTGCTCTTTAATAATGACAAAGGTTTTTACTCTGTCAATCAAGTTGCTAAGATGCTTGGTGTTCCTGCGCAGAAAATCTATTATGCAACGCGCATTGGCGTATTGAAAGCCTGCCGTAAGGGAGCTGCATGGGTCATCCACATTGACGATGTGAAAGAGTATCAAGAAAAATACCTGATCAGAAGCTCTGAAACTGAAGCGATGTAATGAATCGCAAATAAAGCGACTCCAAAAAAGAATGAGAAATGAACCTTCTTTTTGGATTCGGATACGCTAGCGATAGCCTCCAACATCCCAGAGAAAAAATCTCGAACTGCTTTCGGTTTGAGATTTTTTTACCCTAAAGAGAGGAAAGTTTTTAAAGTTCGATGAACATCGAGACGTTAATTTTTTAACGCAGAGAGCACACAGAGAAAGTTTTCATTTTTAACCTCTTTATAGAGTATGGACGTTCCTTATTTGATACGGTTTTTTCTTTTGTGTGATTTCAGGGATTGCTTCATCACCAGGAGCAGAAAAAGGAACGAAGGTGACACAGCCATCAATACGGGTGAGACCATTTCCTTCAAAAATACTTTTTTCAATTTGATTTGATTTGGAAGTCTTTGACAAGGGGCTGAATACTGGGTTTATTTAGGAATAAATTAACATGAGGAGTAAAAGCAATTTGCAAATCGAGATTTTTCTTCGCGATCTTGCTTCGGCGCTCACTCAGGCCAAAACCTATCCCTTCTAGCATACGTCCATTTTGCTCGAGATAAAGCTTCAAATGCATTTTCCCTATAACTTTTGGAGGCCATGTTTGAACAACATCTGTATAGAGAATGGGAGGGAAATTTCCCATTCCGTAGGGTTCAAGAAGTTGCATAGAATCCAAAAGATCAAAGGTTAAATCTTTAAATTCTACCCTTGCATCAAGCTGAAGTTTAGGGATGATATCTTCATTTTTCAAGATTTGGTTTGCTTGCTCAATAAAACGTTTTTTAAATTGAAGAACGTTTTCCTCTTTAATCATGAGGCCTGCTGCATAGTCATGCCCTCCAAAGTTAATAAGGAATTCTGATTGCTTGTGAAGCCTACTAAGGACGGGGAATTCAGGAATCGTTCGAATGGAGCCTTTTCCAATGCCACCTTCAATAGCAATAATCAAAGTTGGGCGATTGTACCGCTTTGCAAGGCGAGCAGAAATAATTGGAATAATCCCCGGATGCCATTTATCGGAATAAAGAACAATGGCTTTTTGTTGTAAAATTTCAGGGTGAGCCTGAATGTAAGCTTCTATATCTTCAGAATCACGCCTCTCAATTTGCTGCCTCTTACTATTGTTGTCATTTAACTCTTTCGCAAGGTAAATAGCACTTACAGAATCATGCATTAACATAAGCCCAACCCCTTTTTGAGGGTCAGCGATTCTACCCAGGCTATTTAGCCGTGGAGCAATCTTTGAAGCGATATCTGCAGTGTTGATTTCCTGGGGCTTCACTTCGCAGATATCCATTAACTTTAAAAGACCGACTCGTTTTGTCATAGCAAATTGCCTGAGCCCGTAACGAACAAGAACACGATTTTCACCGCGTAAAATTCCCATATCCGCGATCGTTCCCAAAGCAACCAAATCTAAAAACCGTTTGAGATCAATAGCTGTTGAGCGCATCTTTCCTTTGGAGACTAGTTCATTAGTCAAGGCATGAGCAAGTTTAAATGCAACGCCAACTCCTGTAAGATCTCGATTGGGATAAGTGCTATTGATAAGCTTTGGATTCAAGGTTGCAATACAATGAGGAATTTTATCAGTGGGCTCATGGTGATCGGAAATGATGACATCAATTTTCCTTTTAATGACCTCTTCGATTTCTTTCGCAGCTGTGATTCCGCAGTCAACAGTAATTAAGAGAGAACACTTTTTTTCTATGGCATATTCAAGAGCATCTGTAATGACTGAAGCGGTTGTTGATGTGCGATGAGCAACGTAGTAATAAACATTCCCTCCGATTAAACGAATGAATTCAACAAGAAGCGTTGTCGCGGTGATACCATCAACGTCATTATCCCCGTAAATAAGAATCGTTTCATTTTTTTGGAGAGCTTGAATCATTCGATCAACAGCATGGTTCATTTCTGACATCAGGCCAGGCGCATGAAGATCGGGAAGTTTAGCATAGAGGAAATGATGGATTTCTTCGAAAGAAGAAAATCTTCGTGAAACAAGAACTTGAGCGGTAACTGGATGAATATTAAACTCATTGACAATTGCTTTGTGCCAATCTTCCTTTCGATTTGGATAAACCCATAGTAAGTTCTGCGTTTTTTCTTCACCCTCTTTCAAGTAAAAATTCTCTTCATTTAATTTAAGTAAAGCTTAGCACAATTAACCAAGCAATACTACATTAATTTTCATGCAGCGCCACTTTTTCAGCTTTTCTTTTTTCCTTTCTATAGAAGAATAAAAGAAGGGGAGCTGCTATATAAAGTGAAGAGAAGGTACCAAAAATTACACCGATAATCATGACTAATGAGAGGCCAAAAATTGTGCTTCCTCCTACTAAGAGAAGAGCAAGAAGAACAATGAATGTTGTCCCGGAGGTCATAACTGTTCGGCTTAGAGTTACATTAAGAGCATGGTTGACCACATCTTTAAATGACTGTTTTCTCATGTGTTTTAGGTCTTCTCGTATCCGGTCGAAGATGATGATTGTATCATTCAAAGAATATCCAATAATAGTCATGATTGCGGCAATTGTGTTGAGGTCGATCTGAATCGGTACTTTGATTGCATGAATCATACTCATAAAAGCAACGGTCATTCCAACATCGATAGCAAGTCCAAGAATTGCACTAATTGCGTACTTGAACTCGAAGCGGAACGTAATATAAATGAGAATACATAAGAGTGCGACGGTAAGACCGATTACAGCATTATTGCGCATCGCATGCGACATTTGGCCACTTATACTTGTCCAATGTGTATCTAACGTTTTTAAGGATGGGGGCGTTAATTCTAACCCACTGCTTTCAAGAGCGTTAACAACCCATACAAGCCTAGGATTGTTTTGATATTGAAATGAGACATCTTTAGTATCGGTTTCTAGCGGCATGTTTTCAAAAGGACGTCCCACTTGATCGAGACTTCTTCCAAGAAGAATTTTTATATGGTTAGAAGGAGATAGGGCGCGCACTTGAACATCTTGCGTGGCCGCGCCTGCTACAAGTAAGGCTTCTTCAACTTTTTTCTGATAATCCTTGTCAGATTTTGCTTCAACTTCAAGAGCAACAGAATAGCCACCCGTGAAGTCCATGCCTAGCATGGAGCTTTTTTCGGAAACTAAGAGGTATCCACCAACAAGAATAATGGCAATCGAACTATAAAGACTTACTTTCCCGTACTTAATGAAATTAAAGCGTGTCTTCTCGATAAGGTTTGCCATTTTAAGAGCCTTATTCTTGGGGTTTTGAACCCAACGAGCGAAGAAATAACGGGTCATGAAAAGAGCTGTAAACATTGAGGAGACAATCCCAATAATCAATGTAACAGCAAAGCCCTTAATAGGTCCTGAATCGAATTGGAGAAGGATAAGCGCTGCAATAATTGTTGTAATGTTCGAATCAAGAATGGCCGAGAAAGCTTTTCGATAGCCTGCATGAACAGCAGATGCAATTCTTCCGGATACCGCAAACTCTTCTCGAATTCTTTCAAAAACAAGGACATTAGCGTCAACTGCCATGCCAACGGTTAAGATAATTCCTGCGATTCCTGCAAGAGTGAGCGTTGCAGAAATATTGACCAGCGTTGCCCAAATAATCAACAAATTTACAAAAACGGCGATTGAGGCAATCACACCTGCAAACCGGTAATATCCAACCATGGTGAAAATCACTAAAACCAAAGCGATAGTTGTTGCTAAGATACCCATTTTGCGGTCTTTAAGCCCTAGTTCTGGGCTAACATTTTTCTCAGATAGAATGTGTGGAGCAAAGCTTAAAGACCCTGCTTTTAGGTCAGCTTCCAGCCGGTTTGCTTCTCGTTGTGTAAAACTACCAGAAATAGAGACATTGTCTTTTAACGGAGAAGAAACGGTTGCTGTATTGACGATTGAACCGTTTAAAATAACAGCCATTCGCCAGCCTTCTCCACGGGAGAATTTCTCCAGGGGTGTTCCTTGAATCTTCTCTTTAGAAAAGGGAGCCGTCCAGTTATAAAGATCATTTCTCGGATTGATCTTTTGTCCATCAGAGAGTGTTTGTGATCCTTTTACATTAAAGGCTAAGAAGTTTCCTTTTGTTGAATCATAGGAGGCATGAACATCGGTTAGATTAGCACCTTCTAAAGCATAGTTTTTCATCACAACCAATAGTGGGTGGGTTTGTCCTTGCCAATCGGCGTAATTATCACCACAGAAGATTGCAAGCTTCGAAACAGAGTCATTAAAGGTGCTATTGGTTACCGTATCGTTGGGGTTTGCAAGGCGGAGGCCCTGATTATGGAGAGTTTTTGCTGCTTCGCTAACAGGCTGCGCCATTTCGGTCTTTAAGGTATCACCATAAAGATGCTTCCATGCGATTTGGTTAATGCTATCGATATCTTTTCGATTTGTGACAACAGCTTCATTCCAAATGTCTTGCAAGAACTGGTGAATAACAGGTGCAAGTTCTGTGTTGTACATCGAGAATTTTTCATTCACAACATGAAAATACATCGATGATGCTTTGACCAGATCTACAGCAGAGAGGCCTTGAGCACTTGGAAAATCTAACGCAATATTGGATCCCTCTTGTCGAATGGAAACCTCAGAAACTCCCAGTTTATTGACACGATTATAGAGCTCATCGATCCCTTGTTTGATATCAGCATCATTTGTGACAACTTTATGATTCGAGTCTCGGAGTTGAATTTGAACAGTTTTCCCTCCAAAAAGATCGAGCCCCCAGTGAAGGATTTTTCTTTCGTCACCCCGGAAGTATTTACGAGCACTTAAGGCTAAGTTGTTCCATAGGGGGCTTTTTGTTGGTGCTGGTATATCATACTTTGCATGAGAGTCTTCTTTAACTTGAGCCGCTTGATATTCATCGCGCCGTTTTAATAAATCTTCGTGCATTTTTGTTTCGATTCGATTTAACGCCAAAATGCGTTGTTCGACGTTGGTGAATTCAAGTGTTGCAAATTTACCCGTTCCATGGACAGTAAAATCTTCACGCGTAGCGCTCATGATATTGCGATAAAAGTCTTCAGCTTCAAAGATGAAATCTTTTGCAAAGCTTCCGCTTAAAGGATACGTTGTTCCAGGGTATCCACTGAATCCATTATTTTGGAGTAGAAGGCGCAGTTTTGAAAAATCTTGAATAAAAGCTTTTGCTTGAGGCGAGTCAGGATTTTCTTCAAGTTTCCCTAAAATTTCTTGCATTCCCTTAGCAATAATGTAGACGGAATGATTTCTAAATCCTGCTGTCGGCTCAGTCTCAAATTCAGCAGGTGCATAAACAATAAGGCCAAGCTTTTGCTTGTGAGCGGGAAGTTCTCTGTAGGTTTGATAATCATAAATGGGGAAAGAGCTTCTTTTTAAATCTGGATGAGAAGGGTTCCAATGGGTTTTAATTAAATGAAACAGCTTTTTTGCTTGTGTTTTAGCAACAGCTCCTAGATCCATAGCAAGTAGGCTTTGACTATTTGTTAGATGGTTAAGTTCGATCACAAACATATTTTTAAAAGGAGTGAGTTTTTCACCTGTCTCCCTAGCGATTCTTGCAACCTCATTATAGATCAGTTGGTCGAGTTGGTCAGTTAAGTAAGATTTAGATCTTTCAAGTTCTCTTTTATAGTTGAGAATATCTTCATAAAGCTCTAAAGAAATTTGCTCATTATTCCAGTCAATGTTGATCGCTTTAACCAAGGGGCTTCGGTAAGCTGCAACGAGGGTTTCGATCGGTTCATCATTTTTGCTAATAAACCAAAGAGCTTGTTTTAAATTTGTAGACGTCCAAGGACTAGTACTACTGATAAAAGCGACGCTTTGTCTTCTAAAAATTCCGATAGCTACATGTAGCCGTTCTTCAAGGGCCTTAAAGTAATCGAGTTGCTGTTGTTCATTTGCTTCTAAAAAGCCCCCTTTTTCCCGTTTTGCAGTTTCAGCATCTTGAAGGGCGATTCTTTGGAGTTTAATTTGATTTCTGTAATCTTCTAGGCTTCCAATGAGTTGTTCCACAGCTGCACGTTTATTTTCCAGCGCTCCTTGTGTGACGGTTGAATAATAGCGTTTAGCAATCGCAGAATTTTCACCGAAAACCTTAGCATAGGTTAAAATGTTTTGAGCTAAGATTTGAAGAAATTCACCAGCTCGAGAATTTCCTTGCTGATGAATAGCGGCTTCGAGGTATTGGGCATTTTCGCTAACTCCTCCCACTGCAAGGCCGAGTTGCATCAGGCGATCATCGACAATTTGATGATAAAGAGAGGTGATCTTTCCTTTGCTATCTTTTTTTTTGGTAAAGCTGAAATAGTCATTAATCTTTGAGACGTCGAAGTGGATAGGAATTTTTCTCTGAATTGTAATAAGTGTTGGATCTAGTCCTTTTTCGCTAGGAATTAGAGAAAGTTGGGCTGGAACAAATGGAATTAAAAAGCCCGCACGAGGAAGATGATCTTTCATCTGTTCAGCATCTTTTTCATTCTCATATTTTACATGAATCATTTCAGGATTGTCGGGGTCAAGTGCAATCGATGATGGCTTTGTCCCAAGAAGTTTGTTGTAGGACTTTAGCCAGCTTAAAGATTCGTTTTCTAAGGCATTGACGCGATTGATTGCTCCTTGAGCAACTGTTGTCGCCCGGCTTTCGGTGATCCCTTTACTAAGGGGCTTCAAGTAGAAGAGAACGGTGGGGAGAATGTTATAAAGCGTGAGTATGACTACAACTGTAATGAGAACAAATTGCCATCTTTTTTGTTTTTCCATAGGGGTTTAATCCTTTGTTTAAAAAAATATCATAGTTGTTAGAGAGGATTATGTCTAGTGAAATCATTGACTTAATCGGAAATGAAAACCCCAAAATGAAATGGTAATAAAATGGATGATCCGAAGTAGGTTCGTGTTAGAAATAAGTTTTACTATCAAAACACGCCGTAAAACCTCTTCCTTAAGGTGGAGGATATAAGGCTCTTTCCTCATGTTGGGGTTTTTTGGCTCTCACTATATTTCCTACATAGAAAATATGATTTGAAGTATTCACAGGCCAAGAGTATAGTTTAGAACGCTCTAGCGGCAGGGCATGCCGCGTTAGCCTCGCTAGAGAATGCATTAGCAATCTCATACGAGGCAGGAACCTCTGAACATGGGCTATCTAGTTTCAGCCTGAAAAATCAAGAATCTTCTTCCTTTAGAGAGGAAAAGATGTCAATAGAAGAGATAAAAAGGTAGAAGAATTTCTGAAAAATGTTAGACTCTTTCTAATTCGTGTTAGAAATCTTTTGGACTATCCAATAGACCTAATCTCATTTGAACCTGAAAGAGAAAAAACTTTAAGATTTTGATTAATGGCCTAGTAACAAAAACATTTGAAAAACCGATTTATACTGAAGAAGAGTTTGCTTTAGTTGACCCAAAGCATATTCCCAATCACATTGCGATTATTCCGGATGGCAATCGGCGTTGGGCTAAAGCTAAAGGGTTGCCACCTGAAATGGGACACTGGCAAGGAGCACAGCAGCTCGATATTATTGTCCGTGCTGCTGCAGAATTGGGAATTAAGGTCCTTACTGTTTATGCGTTTTCTACAGAAAACTGGAACCGCCCAAAACATGAAGTTGAAATTCTCATGCAACTTCTTGAAGCTTATGTAAAGAATAAGAAACAAATGTTAGTCAAAGAGGGTGTAAGACTCAATACGATTGGGAATACTAGCCGTCTTCCAGGTTCTACGAAAAAGGCTCTTGCTGAAACAGAGCAGGCAACAAAAAATGGGGATCAAATTGATTTTGTATTGGCTTTGAATTATGGGGGGCGTGATGAGATCCGGCGCGCTGTTGTTAAGATGTTTCAAGCGAAAAAGGGAGGAAAGCTTAACTGGGATGAGGTCACAGAACAAACAATCTCTTCCTATCTCGACACAGCTTCTTGGAAAGATCCTGAGCTCTTTATTCGTCCTAGTGGAGAATACCGTGTGAGTAACTTTCTTATTTGGCAGATTTCTTATAGTGAAATGTATGTGACAGATGTTCTTTGGCCTGATTTTTCTCCAAAAAACTTGCTTGAAGCAGTGATTGATTATCAAAAACGTCATAGACGGTACGGGAGGTGATAAACAGATGAATTTTCCTGATCTAACAAAGCGGTTAATCACTTCTATCATTTCCCTTGGCATTTTGGCTTGCGTTCTAATTTTTTCTTACGTGGGAATGATCGGATGGTTTATCGCTTTTTTCGCTGCAGGGATCGGCGCACTCGGAATCTGGGAATTTTGTCGGTTATCAAAACTCAATACTCAGTCGGGCTCGGCAGAGCTTTTGATTAGTATCGGTTTTTTAACAGTATTGGGTTTTTTTGTTTCGACATTTGACCCCACATTTTCTCTTCTTCCCTTTGTCTTGATTTTCCTTGGTGTGATTTGTATTTTTCTCTACCATTTTGATAAAATCTCAGGGTCGATAGATTCGATAGCTAAAAGTGTTTTTGCTATTTGCTATGTCTCAATTCCGATTGGACTGCTATTAAAAATTCTCTATCTATGCAGCCCCTGTAAAATGAGGCATGAAGGAAGAGTTTGGCTCCTTTATTTACTTGTTGTAACAAAAATGACCGATGTTGGGGCTTACTTTGGAGGGCGCCTGATAGGAAAGCGGAAGTTGGCCCCAGAACTTAGTCCTGGTAAAACAATGAATGGAGCCATCATCGGATTTCTTGCTGCGATTCTCTTCAGTTTTCTTTTTCACTTATTTGGACGGTTTGTCGATAGTTTCCAGCTTACATGGATGCAAAGTCTTTGGCTTGGCGCTCTTCTCGGGTTTTTAGGTCAAATGGGAGATTTAGGGGAATCACTCTTCAAAAGAGATGCAAAGGTTAAGGATAGTAACCGCCTTCCTGGACTTGGTGGAATCTTGGATATGCTAGATTCATTGTTGTTTACAACACCAGTCATTTACTTCTTTCTTTATATTTGTTGAAGGACTCGAAAAGGATGATTATTACGATAGATGGGCCAGCAGGAACTGGAAAATCAACAACCGCTCAAAAATTTGCGGATGCCCTTGGATTTACCTATTTCGATACTGGAGCTGTCTATCGCGCCATTAGTTGGCAAATCCTTGAAACAGGAATTTGTTACGAGAATGATGAAGCGCTTTCGAAACTCCTCAAAAATTTTCCTTTTCGGATTCGTCTCATTGAAGGGAATCAACGGTACTTTATTGGAAACGAGGATGTGACCAAAGCAATTAGAAGCAAGGAAGTCACAGACATTGTTTCTGAAGTAGCTGCACTTAGAAAAGTTAGAGATGCTTTAAAACCCCTTCAGGTCAATTTTTCCAAAGAGCTCGATGTGGTTTTTGAAGGAAGAGATCTAGGAACGGTTGTTTTTCCTCATGCAGATCTAAAATTTTTTTTAACAGCGCGCCCTGAAATTCGCGCCAAACGTCGCTACCGTGAACTGGTGCAAAAATTTCCCAACCAGACTTTTTCCTATGAGACAATCTTGAAAAAAATTCAGGAAAGAGATAGTTATGACTCTACAAGAAAACATGCCCCTTTAAAACAAGCTGAAGATGCGATCCTTGTGGATACTTCTGACCTTACTATTGAGGAAGTCACTGATAAGTTGCAACAGATTTATCTAGAGGAAAAAATATGAAAAAACCCTCGTTTTTCTATTCAGTAGTTATTTTTTTTGTGAGAACCTTTTTTAAGGTTTTTTATAGGCATAAGGTTTATGGCCTAGATCATTATCCTGAAGGAAGTGGTCTTATAGCTCCAAATCATGTATCGTTTTTCGACCCTCCATGTATCGCTGTTTCCTGTCCTGGAGAAATTCACTTTTTGGCTCGAGAAACGCTTTTTAAGTCCTTTTTTGGAAAACTGATCTTAGCGTTAAACGCACATCCTGTGAAGCAAAAAGCTACAAACCTTCAAGTCATGAAAGATGTTTGTCAAATCTTAAACAAAGGGCATAAAGTATTAATCTTTCCAGAAGGAGCCCGTTCCAGGGATAATAACCTTCTTGAAATAAAGCCCGGTATTGGGCTTCTTCTTTCCAGGAGCGCATCCTTAATTATTCCAACCTATGTTCACGGAACTTTTGATATTTGGAATCGAAAACGAAAGTTTCCAAAGCTACGGGGAAAAACGGCTGTTGTTTTTGGGAGTCCCATTCGATGGGATGATTACAAAGGTAGTGATCGAAAAAAAGCTCAGGTTCTTGTTGCAGAGCAATTGACGCATGCCATTAAGGGGCTTTGCAAATGGTATGAAGAGGGGCACCAAGGACTCCCTCCCTAGATAGTATTAAGTTGCGCTTCAAGCTCAGCGCCTTTTCAAAATCTCTCCTTATAGATAATAGTCTCGATTTTAAGAAACCAAAATCCATCAAGTGATCTTTTCAGGACATCCTCTCGTCTCGAGCGTCTTGAACTTTCCCACTAGGAAAAAATTTTTTAGCGCAATTTTGATGCGTCAGTTTTGAGTGAAGCCAAGTCTTTTGAGAATTTCTCGAGAATCTTCGAGCCCTTCATTGATAGCAATCCGCTCTCCAATTTTTAAGAGCTCTCCCATTTTGGGGCCATTTTCAATTCCTACCTTTCTTAAATCTTCGGAAGTGATCAGCGGAGTTTTATTTTGAATGCGGACGATTGCTTGTTCAAGATGATCGTATTGCATGTGATGTTTTTGAAGAAAAGTTTGTCTTTCTTCTATAGGAAAGTGGCTGGCGATAATTTTTAGCGTTATAGGGTAGAGAGGATCTGCGTATAGATTCGCCCATTCATATTTCTCTCTTTCTTTTTCTGAGGTGAGGATCTCTTTAGCGCGCTGATAATAACGGATAAAGTTTAAGTTTTTATTAGAGAGCTTGAGGTAGGAAGCAAGGATTTCTTTTTCTCTCAGAGAAGTGTTAGGAAAAAGTTCCAGGATTTTTGCTATCAATGGAGTTTCTTCTGGAAAATGAAGAAAGTTTTCAACGCGTTTTTCGATTTCTTCGATCGAAACACCTTTAAGGTTTGGAAAAATGACAGGGAGAAGGTTTAAACGATGGAGCGTACTGATTGCGCGATTAAAATTTGAAAAGGTGGACATCTTAGAAAACTCATTCCAGACCCGTTCGATAGCAACTGCTGGAAAAAGACTATCTGCATGATCAAGAATGGCTTTAAGGGTTTCATTATCAATCAAAAAATGAAAACGGGATGCATAACGAACGGCACGAATCATCCGAAGACGATCTTCTAAGAAGCGTTCATGCGGATTTCCTATGGCCCGGATCACTCCTTTTTTAATATCTTCTTGGCCTCCTACATAGTCATAAAGCTTCTCATCTAGAGGGTCATAAAACATACCGTTGATTGTAAAGTCACGTCTTTCAGCATCTTCTTTAGGTGTTGCTTTATCAATCCCAATCGGACGTCTTCCATCTTTATAGCCTTGATCTTTTCGAAAGGTAGCAACTTCGAATTGGTGCCCTTTTTCTACCACTATGACAACTCCAAAGTTTACCCCCACAGGAATCGTTTTAGGAAAAAATTTTTGCATTTCTTTTACACTTGCATCCGTAACAATATCGATATCATCTGAGGGATGATCCATTAGGTAGTCGCGCACCCATCCACCTGCAAAAAAAGCGGTATACCCTTTTTCGTAAAGTTTTTTAAGAATAGAAAGGGCAATATCGTAATGGTGACTCATTGTATCCTTTATTTTTGACAACCAATAGTATAACCCTGGATGCAAGATCAATTGCAGTGATTCTGCATCCTAGTGTTACTATAAGTAATTAATGTAGAGTGATTTCTCGGGGAATGCTCTAAGAGCTTTTTTACTCATAAAAGAGGGAATGGCCTTGGATGCCAAAACCGTTTTTCAATCTAATCCTTGTTTATTGATTCTCTTCAAGGACTTTTTTGCCCCCTTCTTCAAGAATTTCAAGATTAACACGGATGCCGTTACGCGAAGCAACTGACATTAACAGAGTGCGGATGGCATTAATGGTTTTTCCTTTTTTTCCAATGATTTTACCGATATCGGTTTTTTCAACGCTAAGCTCAATAATGAGAGTATGAGTACTTCCAATTTCATTAATCTTAACTTTTTCGGGGTTGTCTACGAGATTTTTAACAATGTACTCTACAAATTCTTTCATTATTCGATCCTTAAGGTTAAGAGTTTTTCCTGTGAAGCTATCGTTTATACACTCAATTGTAATCAAATACAAAGATATTAATCTATATTTTTAATAAATGACTTGAAATCTTCTGGGAAAGGGGCTTCAACAGAGATTTTTCTTCCACTGGAGGGGTGAGGAAACGTTAGATGATAGGCATGAAGTAGGTGCCTTTTTACTTTCAACTTCTGGCTCAACTTTACCGGTCCATACAGAATGTCGCCGATAACTGGTGTATTTATCGATTTAAGGTGGACTCTAATTTGATGGGTTCTTCCAGTAATGGGCTTTGCTTTTACAAGGGAAAACCCTTTTGAAAATTTCAAAGTTTCAATGATTGTTGTTGCATGACGCCCCTTGTCTAGGATAGTCATTTCTTTCCGTTTTAGAGGATGACGCCCAATCGGTTGATTAACCACTTTTTCTCCAGGATTTCCTACCACAACTGCCTGATAGTCTTTTTCAATTTCCCGGCGACTAAAAGCTTCAATGAGTTTCTTATGGGCTTCAACTGTTTTCGCAGCAAGTAAAACACCCGATGTTTCTTTATCTAAGCGATGCACAATCCCTGGTCTTAAGCCTTGTGGAGGAAGAGAGTGACAATGGTAGAGAAGAGCGTTTACAAAGGTTCCTGTTGGATGGCCTGGAGCTGGATGGACAACCATTCCTGCAGGTTTATCGATGCAAATAACGGCTTCATCTTCATAGAGAATATCTAAAGGAATATCTTCGGGAGTCAGTTCAATTTCGGCGGAGGCGGGGAAAAAGATTTGAATTTCATCGCCCAGATTGGGAATTAGCTTTTTTCTGACCTTTTTTCTATTGCAAGTAACGGAGCCGGCGTCAATTAAACATTGAAGATAACTTCTTGAATAGTCTGGAAACGCCTCGGCTAGAAGCTTATCGAGCCGCTTCGAGTCCTCAACAATAAAACTTTTCCTGTTGAGAGATATTCTAGCAGGGAAGTCGATAAAGATCAGCCCTCTTTGATCCGCCTTTGGATCTCTTTCTGGACTTTCTCATGCCGCGCTTTGTCCTTCTCAATATTCTTCTGAATCATTTTGATGATACTTTGTTCGAAACTTTCTGCTATTTGTGAACTGGCTTGTCCTGGGAACCAGTGGCTAAGTGTTTTAGTAATCCCAGGCCCGGGAGCCCTTTCAAACTTCTTTACCTGGGATTGATTAAGGTTGGCCCTACAGACGCTATCAACTGCGCCTTCATTTGCCAACGGATATGGCTTCTCCGTAGAGTTACTGAGTGGATTGGTTACATTTGTTTGGTTAAAGCTTGTTTCTGGTTGCTTTGAAAGATGCCTTGGACTACCAACACCTAGTACGTTATTCATAGTTTTTTCTCCTTTTTCAACTCTAAGCTCGCCTTACGTGGGATAAGTGACTTCAAATGCACTTTTATAGTGCTTCATATAACACAATATTATAGAGGATTATCTCCTTTAATTCAATTTCTTTTTGAAACTTTCTCACCTAAGCTTTGATATAGCTCCCCGAGCCTTTGGATCTAAATCCATTGCCTTTTAAAAATCTACTGATTTTGTCGTGATTTACTTCCTTGGCTACTAATGCTTAGAGTCTTAGTGGCGTTGCGTGGTTGTTTTGGCTGATGAGGTGATCTGTATAAATATTTAGCGGATTTTTTTGCATCATTCCTCTCCTTAAAGGAGAGTAAAATATTTCCTACTTATCTAGGGTTTTTCCATTCTATAAAATGTATTTGGTTCTCGGCACATTTAAACGGTTGCACTACGTAGGGTCATTGAAAAAATCTTTTAACTCTCCGCAGGAAATTGCGTGCTAAAAGCTGTTAACGGATTACTACATCGGGCTTTTCTTTAGGAACGGCAATTTCTCGGGTTCCTTCTTTTGAAATCGATGTGAAAGAATCTTCTTGTTTTGGGGTTGCATTAGCCTTTACAACTTCAATTTCAAAAACAAGAAGAGAGTTAGGTGGCAGATAACCACTTGTTCCATATCCAAGCTCTGGATGGATATAAAGGGTGCGCTTTTCCCCTTCTTTCATTCCAACAATTCCTTGAGAAAAACCAGAAATTGTTTCATCAAGAGAAATGAGTTCATCTTCTTGTGAAGTTCCGAAGACCTTTCCATCGAGAAATTTTCCTGAATAACGGATCATGGGTGAAAAATACTTTTCAACAACAGTTCCTTCACCTTGTTTCTCAATCTTATACTGAAGCTTGTCCTTTTCAAGGACAATGATTCCTTCTTCTTTAGCATTCTTAGTCATAAAAGAATTGGCTTCGTCAAGATTTTTCGTTGCAGTTTTTTGAAATACTTCTTCTTGTACAAGTGAAATCGCTTGAACACATTCTGTTTCATTCATCGGAGATTCTTTACCAGCAATGGAGTCTTTCATTCCTTTGATTACTTCAGTCATATCAAACTCGAAACCGATGGAATCTAAGTTTTTACCGATAAGATGTCCGAAGGCTTGAGAGACTTTTTGTAGATCGATCTTCCCGTCCTCTTCGTTTGACTCTTCAAGGACATTATTTTGAACTTCATGAGTTTTAGGTGTTTTAGCATTGGTCGCTGAAAAAGCTAACGTCAGAGCAAATGCAGTAAGAGGTAAAAATTTGCTTTTAATGAACATTACAAACTCTCCTGTAGAGTAATCTTGAAAACTCCAAATGTATTCGGTCGCAGATTTATATCCAAGTGATTTCTTTTGGGCTTGTTGTAATTTCGAGTTCATCAAGTTGCCCCGGGTGAACGCTTGAGGGACACTGCATCATTAAATCGCTTGCTTTTTGTGTTTTAGGGAAAGCGATCACATCACGAATGTTTTCTGTTTTTGAAAGCAGCATAATAAGCCGATCAAATCCAAGCGCAATTCCCAAGTGAGGAGGGGTTCCATATTGAAGCGCAGTTGTAAAGAATCCAAACTTTTGAGAAACTTCTTGAGGGTCAAGCTTTAAAGCTTCAAAGACTTGTTCCTGGATCCTATAATCATGAATTCTTTGGGAGCCCCCACCTAATTCATATCCATTAATAACGATGTCATAGGCATTAGATCGAACCTTTAAAGGATCTGTTGTTAAAAGTTCAATATCATCGGGATGAGGCATAGTAAAGGGGTGATGGGTACTTTGTAGTCGTCCTTCCTTCTCGTCCCACTCGAAAAGGGGAAAATCAGTGACCCATAAGAATGTGTAACTATCAGGGTTGATCAGCTTTCTATCTTTTGCAATGAGACGGCGTAAATGATCAAGGGATTGGTTTACTAGAGTTTCATGGGCAGCAGCAAAAAAAAGAAGATCTCCTTTTTTAGCGTTGAGTTTGTCTTCCAGAGCTTGTTGCTGATCTTTTGAGAAGAATTTAACAATGTTTGATGCTAAGCCGTCTTCTTGTTTTTTCATCCACCCAAGTCCCCGGAGACCAAATTTTTCTACGAATTCCGTGTAGCGCTCAATTTCTTTACGAGAAATATCAGCTCCTCCTCTTACGCAAAGAGCTTTGACGCAGCCCCCAGTATGCAACTGTTCTTTGAAAACGGTAAAGTCAGAGTTTCTAACAATTTCGTCAACACGGACTAGAGGCATTCCAAAACGGAGGTCTGGACGATCCGTGCCGTAGTTCTCAATGCAATCGTGGTAAGTCATTGTTGGAATTTCCTCTGGAACTGTATAATTCAAGCATTTCTTGAATACAGCCTTTAAATACCTGTTAATCAAGCCTGCAATAGCTTCGGGATATTCAAAACTCATTTCGATGTCTATTTGAGTAAATTCTGTCTGTCTATCTGAGCGCAGGTCTTCATCTCTAAAGCAAGGGGCGATTTGAAAATAGCGATCGAGTCCTCCAACCATTAAAAGCTGTTTAAAGATCTGAGGGGATTGCGGAAGCGCATAAAAATTTCCCGGATACACTCTAGAGGGGACTAAATAGTCTCGAGCCCCTTCAGGGGTTGAGCGGCCAAGAATAGGGGTGTTGACTTCCAAAAAGCCTTCACGATCTAAGAAAGTGCGTGTTGCCATCAGTACCTTGTGGCGCATGACAAGCTTACTAGCGATTTCCACGCGGCGGATATCTAAATAGCGATGCTTTAATCGAATCTCTTCTGAGGTTTCTGTAGAATCATCGCAAATAGAAAATGGGGGAGTTTTAGCACTGGAGAGGATGGCGCATTCTGTGACTGCAATTTCTATTGTGCCTGTTTCAAGTTTAGGGTTTTCTAATCCTTCTCCTCTTGCTCGTACTTTTCCTTTCACGCTGATGACCCATTCAGAGCGCAGCTTGCAAGCTTCTTCGTGAGCTTTTTTTGAAATTTCGGAATCAAAAATCAGCTGCGTAAGCCCAAAGCGATCTCGAAGATCAATAAAGAGAAGTCCTCCATGATCTCGTCTTCTGTGGACCCAACCTGAAAGGGTGACAATTGATCCAATATCTTTTTTTCTTAACGCATTGCAAAGGTGCGTTCTTCTATAGTCCATTCTTTTCCTTAAAATATTCAACAATCGTATGCAGAGATAGTTCTTCGGTTTCCCATGTTTTCATTGTTTTGATTTGTCCCCTATTTTCTTTAAGCTCTTCTTCACCAATGATAACAGAGTAAGAGGCATTGATTTGTTTCGCTCGCTGCAGCCCTTTTTGGATTTTTTTTGTTTCAATAAGAACTGAGGAAATATGATGATGTCTCAGTTTGTAGAGTAGAGTTTGCGCAACTTTTTTTGCTGCGTCTCCAAGAGGAATAAAAGAAACTAAGGGGCTAGGTTTTTCAGGGAAGGGGATATTTTGCCCCTCCATCGTTTGCAGAATGCGTTCAACCCCCGTTGAAAATCCAATACAAGGAAGATCTGGGCCTCCAATAGCGGGGAGAAGTCCATCGTATCTACCTCCGCCGCCAATGGTGTTTTGTGCTCCTAATGTATCAGAAGTAATTTCGAAAACAGTGTGGTTATAGTAATCAAGGCCCCTGACAAGTTGAGGTGTAATTTGGAAAGGAATGGCGTGAGAAGTTAACTGTTCGCATAGAGAATCAAACTGTTTTTGGCTCTCGTCACTCAAGAAATGAAGAATGGAAGGGGCGTTTTTAAGAAGAGCGCGCTCTTTCTCATCTTTTGAATCAAGAATGCGTAAGGGATTTTTTGTGAAGCGTGTTTGACTATCCTGAGATAGAGTACCAAAATGGGGTTTGAGAAATTCTAAAAGAGCTTTTTGATATTTTTCTCTACATTGTTGATCTCCGAGAGAGTTGACCAATACATTCAAATTTTTGAGACCTAAGCGGCGAAAGAGTGCATAAAGAAGTGCAACAGCCTCAAAATCTTGATCGGGTTCTCCATTTCCAATACATTCTATTCCAAACTGATGAAACTGTCGGAAACGGCCTGCTTGGGGACGGTCATAGCGGAAGAAGGGACCAATATAGAAAAATTTGTGGTTTGAGCCGAGCTGTTGGAGGCTGTTTTGAGTAAAAGCACGCATGACGGATACCGTTCCTTCAGGGCGGAGACTCATAGACCGGTCTGCTTTGTCTTGAAAAGTGTACATTTCTTTCGAAACGATATCAGACGTTTCGCCAACACTCCGACTAAAAAGTTCCGTTTTTTCGAAAATAGGGGTGCGGATTTCTTGATATCCATAAGTGTGAGCAAGGTCTCTCATGACCGATTCAAGATAATGCCAGCGATGAGATTCCTTCCATTGATCCTGTGCTTTAGCTGCGTTGGGAAGAATATCAAATGTTCCTTTAGGGAGTGAGTATTTCATAGGAAATTAAGTATAATGCGTTCTAAATTAACTTTGCAAGAGATCTTCGATCATTTGCACCCATTGACTCAAAATGCTATTTTTTTGATTCACTACATGGTCGCAGTAGAGCCCCTTCAAAATATCTCTGAACGGAATTGGGAGCCAATTTTCGCCAGCATAATGCGATAAATAGTACCCCAGTTTGTGCTGTTCATTTTGTGGATGATGATCGATAGCTGTTGTAAGAAGAGAAAGCTGTTTTACATCGATTCCTTGCTTTTTCTTAGAACTAGAATACATTTGTACATCTTGGAGAAGACAAACCCAGGCTTCAGAAAGTTGTTGGCAAAAACCGCTATTTTCACTTTGATCGAGATCTTGAATCATTCCTAAAAGAACCTTGAACTTTTTTAAGCTTCCAGGTAAGCCTTTAGCCGAGATGCCCCTAGCAGCTTCTCGTTCCCCTGTCTCAAAATAATCGAGAAGTTTTTTGAAGTGGACAAGAAATGCCCCGTAAAGGTGAATTCTTTCTTTTTCTTCGACTGCTTCACGATTAAAACTTTCTTTCGCATGGCGATCAGCTTCAATCGGGTTAACGCGGTACTCCTCGTCGCTTCGCCCTTTCGGGGGTCTAGGAGGTTCTGAAAAAAATGTCATAAAAATCCTTTCAATCCCAGACTTTACTCTATAGGAAACCCCGGATAGTTGGCAACTCTGGGCCCATTAAACCATTGACTTCGAATTCTATTTACTATAATCTGACCCTTCATGAGCAGTGGCATGGAACTTGTTTTTCGAAATAATTTTAGGATAAAAACACGGTGAGCATTCTTGATAGACTAAAGCCTGAACTTCCCCAAAAAACCATCGAAGAAGGAATGAAAGCAAAATATCGCTACTGGCGGGTCCGTATTTTCTATAGTATGTACATCGGTTATGCGCTGTTTTATTTTACCCGAAAAAGCTTTACATTCTCAATGCCTGCATTGATGACTGACCTAGGGTTTGACAAGGCTGATTTGGGTTTTTTGGGAACGCTTCTAGCTATAACCTATGCGATGAGTAAATTTCTTAGCGGAGTGCTTTCGGATAAATCGAGCCTTCGGTTCCTGATGGGGGGAGGTCTTGCTTTAACCGGAATATTTAACATATGTGTTGGCTTTTCATCTTCCATCTTCCTTTTTGCCATTTTCTTAGGGTTGAATGGACTCTTTCAAGGATGGGGGTCTCCCCCTTGTGCAAAGCTCTTGACTTATTGGTATTCACAAACAGAGAGAGGTAGATGGTGGGGGATATGGAACACATCTCACAATATCGGTGGAGCCGTGATTCCTGTTTTATGTGCTTTTGTCATCCAGGCTTTTGGTTGGAGATATGCGATGTATTTTCCTGGCGCAGCGGCAATCGCAATCGGGCTCTTTCTTATGAACCGCATTCGAAACACTCCTAAGGAAGTCGGCCTTCCCACGATCGAGACATACCGCAATAATTATCCCGAAAACATCGAAAAAGAAACCATTGAAAAAGAGAAAAATTTTTCACCTCGCACCCTCTTAGTTGAGCATATTCTAAAAAATAAATTTATTTGGGTCCTGGCCATTTCCTATTTTTTTGTTTACATTGTTCGCATTGCTATTTACGACTGGGTACAGCTTTATTTGATCGAGGAAAAAAAATATAGCTTAATGACGGCTAGCTCTTGCGTTTTCTGGTTTGAAATCGGGGGAATCTTTGGAAGTTTAGCTGCAGGTTATCTTTCTGATACCGTCTTTTGTGGGCGCAGAGGCCCTGTTAACATTTTATTTACGGTTGGTGTGGCTGTTAACCTTCTCTTTTTGTGGTTGATTCCATCGATTAGTTTAGTAACGATTTCTGTTGCAACCTTCATTTTTGGATTTCTCATTTTTGGCCCTCAAATGCTTATTGGAATGGCTGCAGCAGAACTTGTTGATAAAGAAGCTGCGGGAACCGCAACAGGCTTTGCTGGCCTTTTTGCCTATGCAGGTGCTGCTTGTGCAGGATGGCCTGTCGGTTGGATCATCGAAAAATTCGGGTGGTCTTCATTTTTCCTTCTTCTGTCTGTTTGCGCAAGTGTTGCAGTTTTATTGCTCCTTCCACTTTGGTCGAAGGGAGAACGACCCAAACTTGCTATAGAATCAAACTAAGGGATTATCATGAGTTGGACGCCTCTTCACGTGCATTCACAGTACTCCATATTAGATTCAACAGCATCTGTAGATGCCTTGGCAAAAAAAGCTAAGGAGCTAGGAATAGAGGCGTTAGCTTTAACCGATTTTTGCAATATGTTTGGTGTTGCAGACTTTTTTAAAGTTTGCAGCAAAGCAAAAATTAAACCGATTATTGGATGTGAGGTGATGGTCGCCCCTTTTTCTCGCACGGAGAAAAAAAAAATTGCAAAGCAGTCTGTTGGTTACCCCCTTGTTCTCCTGGCAAAAAATCAAAAAGGCTACCAAAACCTCTGTAAAATTTCCTCCATTGGTTACTTAGAAGGATTTTATTATACGCCTCGTATCGATCAAGAGACTTTAGAGAAATATTCTGAGGGTCTCATTTGTCTTTCAGGCCCTCTCCAAGGCCGTCTTCCGCAGTTCATTGTGCAAGATCGCAATGAAGAGGTGGAAGAGCAGCTCAACTGGTATCAGAAAGTTTATGGAGAAAACTTTTATTTCGAATTGCAAAGACATCAAATGTCTGATGAACATATCCATTCCGAAGGGATTGATAAGGAATCTTGGCTCTATCAATACTATCTCGACCGCGTCAAAAATCAAGAGAAAGTCAATGAGAGGTTAGGCGCTCTTTCAAAGGAACGAGACATTCCTGTTGTTGCAACAAATGGAACCCATTACATCGATCGAGAAGATTGGCGTGCTCATGAAATTTTGATGAATGTTCAATCGGGAGAACCTGTAGAGATTATTGAAAAAGACTCTTTTGGTAATCCGCGGGGAAGAGAGTTAAATCCAAAACGGAAAGTCATTCCGACCCATGAACTCTATTTCAAGTCTCCAGAGGAAATGAAAGCTCTTTTCGCAGATATCCCTGCAGCGATTGCCAATACAGAAAAAGTAGCCGATCTTTGCAACGTTGCCCTTGATTTTAAGACAAAATTTTATCCTGTGTTTGTTCCTCCCTATCTAGAAGGAAAAGAATGCTCAGAAAAAACGCGCATTAAGGAGGGGGAAGCTTTTTTAAGAAAGCTTTGCGAAGAAGGAATTACAAAGAGATACACTTCAGAGCATCTTGAGAAAGTTCAAGAAAAATATCCCAATAAAGACCCTTTGGCTGTTGTCAAAGAGAGGCTGGAAACAGAACTGCAAATCATTACCTCTAAGGGAATGTGTGATTACCTATTAATTGTTTATGACTTCATTGCTTGGGCAAAAAATCAGGGCATTCCAGTAGGTCCTGGGCGTGGTTCAGGGGCCGGCTCGATCATTTTATACCTTGTAGAGATTACGGATATTGAACCGCTCAGATTTAATCTCTTCTTTGAACGTTTTATCAATCCAGAAAGGATGTCTTACCCCGATATCGATGTAGATATTTGTATGGATCGTCGCTCAGAAGTTATCGACTACACTTTAAAAAAATATGGGAAAGAAAAAGTGGCTCAGATTATCACTTTCGGAACGATGAAAGCAAAGATGGCGATTAAAGATATCGGAAGAGTTTTAAGCGTCCCGTTAACGAAAGTCAATGAAATTGCCAAACTTGTCCCTGAAGACCCCACAATGACGTTGAAAAAAGCTTTAGAGTTAGATCCAGAACTTAGGGGAATGTCTGAAAAGGATGAAGATGCCAAAAGAATTTTAGAATACGCTCAGCAGTTGGAAGGGTCCATTCGAAATACGGGAATTCATGCTGCGGGATTGATTATTTGTGGAGATCCATTAACCGATCATATTCCTATTTGTAATGCGAAAGATTCGGAAATGGCTGTGACACAGTTTGCGATGAAGCCGGTAGAAGCTGTTGGGATGTTGAAAATCGACTTTTTAGGATTAAAAACTCTCACCTCTATTCAAAAGACAGTGGATGCTATTGAAGCGCACAGTGGAAAGCATATCGATTGGGTGAACCTTCCGTTAGATGATAAACCGACTTTTAACCTTCTCAACCAAGGAAAAACGCAGGGGATTTTTCAGTTAGAATCTACAGGAATGCAGGAGCTAGCTAAACAGCTCCATATCGATAAGTTTGAAGAAATCATTGCGGTGGGCGCGCTTTATCGTCCAGGTCCCATGGAAATGATTCCCTCTTTTATTAATCGAAAACATGGACGGGAAAAAATTGAAGTCGATCATCCTTTAATGGGAGATGTGATTCAAGAAACCTATGGAATTATGGTCTACCAAGAGCAGGTGATGCAGATTGCCTCGCTTCTCGCAGATTATTCTTTGGGAGAGGGCGATGTGTTACGTCGCGCTATGGGAAAAAAAGACCGCGATGAGATGGCAAAGCAGCGAGAAAAATTCCGTGAAGGAGCTCTTAAGAAAGGAATTGATGAAGAAAAAGCGATGGAAGTTTTCGATAAAATCGAAAAATTTGCTTCCTATGGTTTTAATAAATCTCATGCTGCGGCTTACGGATATTTGAGTTACGTAACAGCCTACTTAAAAGCCAACTATCCTAAAGAGTGGCTCGCTGCTCTAATGACATGTGATAGCGATGACTTAGCAAAAGTAGCAAAACACATCCGAGAATGTGAAGCAATGAACATCCGTATTCTTCCTCCAGACGTCAATGAATCAGGCGTTGAATTTGCTGCGGCCCCGTCCGGAATTCGTTTTGCTATGTCAGGGATTAAAGGGGTGGGTCGTGGTGTTGTTGAAATGATTCTTGAAGAGCGAAACAAACAAGGCACTTATCAATCACTTTATGATTTTTTCAAACGTATTGATTTAACAAAATTGGGAAAAAAAGTGGTTGAGAATTTGATCGATGCGGGAAGTTTTGATTTTACTGGATGGACGCGTCAAGAGCTTTTAAAAAGTGTTGACCCCATGTTCGAACAAACAGCTAGAGAACAAAAAGAGCGGGCAAAAGGAGTGATGGACCTCTTTTCTGTTTTTGAAGACGCAGACAAACACCCTTTCAATCATCCTCCAAAAGTCGAAAAGCAACAGGATAAAAAAGAGATCCTTGCAAAGGAAAAAGAATTTCTTGGCTTTTATCTTACAGGACACCCTATGGATGAATACCGCGGGCTTATTGATAAATTAGGATGTGTTCCGTTTCATGATCTCGAGAAGATAAAAGAGGGTAGCGTTGTTAAAGCAGCTTTTATCATCGAGAGTGTTAAGGTAAAAATCTCTCAAAAAACTCAAAAAAAGTTTGCGATAGTAGTCATTAGTGATGGAATGGAGCGGTTTGAGCTCCCGATTTGGCCCGATATGTATGAAGAAAACAGCCATCTTTTTCTTGAAAATCAACTTCTTTTTTCCATTCTTCAAGTAGAGAAAGAAGAAGATTTTATTCGTCTTCGCTGCCGAAGTGTAAAGGATCTAACGGTCATTTCAGAAGAAAATATTGACACATTTAACACCCAATATCAGCACATGAAGCAAGTTGCAAGTGCTGATTCTAGAAGAAAGAAAAAACAAAAAGGTAAGAAATCTATGGAAAAAGTTGAAGAAAAAAAACTTCACCTAACGCTAGATGCTAATCTTGTCCGCCTTTCAGAAATTGTAAAACTCAAAAAAATTTTTTCTAAATACCCTGGAACCTCCCCGGTTTTTTTAGCTTTTCAAGCAAATAATAGGAAGGTAGGAACCGTTGAAGTGGAAGCAAAATGGGGGATTAGTTGGAGTAGTGAGTTTGAAAGTCAACTAAAGACCCTTTCTTTTATTCAATCCTTTGCGTTAGATTCTTAAAACAGCTATAATTAGGTAACCATGAGAATTTTACTACTAGTTTTTTTAATTTGTTTTGGCACTCTCAATGCCAACCCTCTAGATCCTCTTGTCAGAAGTCAGATCAATGTTCATGTTTATTACTCAAACATGATTGATCATTACCAAAACAAGGAATGGCAAAAACTTGCTTGGAAATGTGAAGATTTGATTGCTGATTTCCCAACAAGTCCTTTTGCACGAGAAGCGTTTTATTATTTGGGGGTCGCTGAGTTTAAATTAGGGGAATACGAACATGCAAATAAAGCCTTTTCGAATTACCTGAAAGAAGAACTGACACCCAAATTCTTTGAAGAAACCATTCGTTTTAAATTCGAGATTGCAACCGCGTTCGATGGAGGCGCTCGTGTGCATCTTTTTGGATGGAACTCTATGCCAAAATGGCTTCCTGCCTATGAAGAGGCCATGGAAATCTATGACGAAGTGATTACAACGATGCCTCGAGATGATTTAGCTGCTAAGTCCCTTTATTGTAAAGGTGTTCTCCTTCTCCGAATGGAGAAATATAAAAAGAGCATTGAAGCCTTTCAAACCCTTTCACGTCGTTTCCCCAAGCATCCATTGGCTCCTGAGGCTTACGTGGGTATCGCCGATGTGTACTTGACTGAGTGCAAAAAAGATTTTGCAGATGCAAACAAATTAGAGCTTGCGGAAATCAATCTTCGAAAATTTAAAGCACACTTTCCCAGCGAACCACGAGTTAAAAAGGCCCATGAAAAATTACTTGGTATGAAAGAAGAGCTTGCTAATGACCTTTTAGAGATCGCCGAATTTTACGAGCGAACAAAAAAAGGAAGTGCAGCAGCGATTTATTACGCAACGATCCTTAAAAAATACCCAGAAACCAAAGCTGCCAAAAAATCTGAAAAAAGGCTGAAAGTTCTTGATGTCCCGTATATCTATTCTAACCAGAAATCTTCTCAAGAAGACGCTCTTATTGTTGATCATACCGCTGAGTAGTTTTCTTACCGCTTGCAGTTACCATACAGATGAAAGAGAACAAACACTTTCTATTCCTTATTTTAAAGGGGATACCAACGGGGCATTAACCGATTCGGTGATCAAAGCTTTAGCCACCTCAGGAATTTTTCGCTGCATAGATGATACTGGAAACCTTCTTCTAGAAGGAACAATCCTCTCTGATACAAACGAAAATATTGGGTATCAATTCGATCGCGATCCTATTTCTGGCCAAAGAATCCATCGATTGGTTCCTAATGAAGGACGTAGAGAAATCACTGTTGAGATTCTTCTCACTGATACGCGCACGCAAAAAGTTGTGTATGGACCTGTTAAAATTTCTGCTTCTGGAGATTACGACTTTGTAGATTCAGATTCTTTAAGAGACACTTCTTTTATTAATGCTGCAGGTGCTCGTGAGTCTTCCCTTTTCTTTTCTATGGGGCAACTTGACTCAATCAACGGGGCGCAATCCACATCGCTCGACCCTATTCATCGCCGTCTATCACTCAAAATCGTTGAGGGAATCTCCAACCTTCCCTACAATGCAGAGTAGTGAAAAAAACGTTTACTGCAGAGCTTGCCTCACTTCATCCTATTCTAGATTGGATTCGAAAGTATCTAGAAGCTATAGGGCTTTGTGATGTTGAAATCCGTCGGATAGAAATTGTCCTTGAAGAAGGTCTTGTTAACATCTTTTGCTATGCTTACCGAGGAAAAGTGGGAAATATCGATATTTCCATTGCCCATAAAGAAGGAAATTATATCGAAATTGTCTTCAAAGATACTGGGTTTCCTTTCAACCCACTCAAGCATAAAAGAGAAGTGGATCCACTTAGTCCGATTGAATCTTTAGAAGAAGGAGGGCTCGGCATTCTTTTCATGCGCAAACTAATGGATAGGGTTGAGTATCGTCGCGCAGGCGGTGCTAATATCCTTACCTTGCGAAAAAACCTTCCCGAAACACCTAAATTTTCCAGCAGTTGTCAATGAATAAGATCTAACGCCTAGGCTGACCTTAACATTAATCTCCCTAATTATGAAACAGTTTGTTAGTATGGTTTTTACTGAAAATATTTAGTAGATTGCGTTTAAGCTGTGACTTTTTTAGAGGTAACAATAGAAGATTTAGCCTTTTTCTTTCACTCCTCAAATAGACTGCGTCCAACCCAGTAGAAATTTTATCCCCATGAAAAAATGTTTCCCGAACCAAAAAAAGAAAAACAGATTTTTCCTAAGTTAGAAAAGCCATATAAAGAGGCGGTTAAGGAAGCGGTTAGCCGTCTTTGTGGAGATGAAGAAAGGCTTGATGTCAATATTCAAAGGGAGCTTGATTTTTGGCTTCTAACATTTGGAATAGAATCTCTTGCAAGACGCTGCCCCGAACACATAGCAAACATCGTTATTGAGTCAAATGAGTTAATACGAAAATTAGACTGGGATATCTCTACTAATCCAGAGATAAGAGCGCAAGCAGTTGTTGCTATACCTTCTAGTATCGTCTCCACATTTTCCTCTAAAAATATCGTTGGATGCTTATTCGGACTGGAATTGGACGCAAGCCATGAGAGGGTGACTAGAAAAGAAATTAAAAACGCCGTTGAAGCGTGCGGTATGGGTTTTGAGCTGCTCGGTGTTTTCTACAAGCGCCATCTTGAACACTCTTCGGTTGATCTCTTTTACTTTGAACTGGGCTGCCAAGAAGGCGAAGTAAAATACCCTATGGATCTTTCTCTTTTCGAAAAAACCTTCTTAAAAAAGATCGAGACTCGTATTTCAGTGGTTGTTCCTACTCTTTCTATCCAAACAAATAGAGAAGAAATCATAAAGAATCTTTTAGTTCTCGGAAGGGAGATTTGTTTTATTGAAGATATACCTCAAGTGATGATTCTTTATGATCATCATACGCATCAAGACATCATGTTCACGATCGCCCTAGCCAGGGTTAAAAAAAGGGGCGATCTTTCTGTGCTGGATTTGTTAAGGGTAAACAAAGAAAATGAAAACGTTATTCAAGACCAGACCCGCCCTTTAAGAAACCTTTCTAAGGAGCATACTGTAGAGGGAAACATTTTTCAAATCCAAGTAAAGAATCTTTCAAGGTTTCAGAAGAAAAACTCTTCCATTGACTACAACTTAGCGCGGAAACATGTTGCTCAGTGTCTTGAAGTTGGTCTAGGGAAAATTCGTGATTATAATGGGGGACTCTTTTCAATCCGGGATGAGAATTTTGAAAAGCTAAAGAAAATACTTCCTAAAGCATCAGATAGCTGCCTTAGGAACTTTTTTTATTCTATGCAGCCTTTAGAACAGCAACTAGTGCTTCCGAAAGAGGTACTTGCTCTTTTCTTTAAGCTCTTTCAAAGGTTTTTCATAGAGGATCAACTGCAGTGGCTTATAGAGACCTCTGATGTAAAACTCCTCATTGCCCTTAAATATGAAGCTAAAAAAAAGCTTTCTGGAGATGAAGAATCACTCTTAAAAAGTAAGATTTCCTATGAGACACTTGTTAGCTCGCAGTGGTTTTATGGAGACTTTTCATTTCAAGGGTTTATTCTTAGCTTCGATACCATTAATCATTTGCAGCGGTATGAAAAAGAGCTCCGAGAGAGGTTTGCTCAAATTTTTAGTTGTAAGGCGCCGCAGCCAAAAGTCCTCCGTATTGCCGTTAACAATAAGTTTGATCGATTTGATTTCGATCCTAGAATGGGGGGAACGAGTGAAATGATCATGATCAACAGCCTTCTTTTCGAAGGGTTGACTCGGCTAAACAACAAAGGAAAAGTGACTTTGGCATGCGCTGAGTCTTATCAGCTTGCGTCAGATGAAAAAACTTACACGTTTCAACTAAGAAAAGAGCTTTATTGGTCAAATGGAGATCCCCTAACAGCAATTGATTTTGAATATGCTTGGAAGAAACTCTTAGCTCCAGACTCCAAGACGATTTTTGATTATCGGCTTCGTGTTATTTTGAACGCACAACCAGCTAAAGAAGGAAAGGTTTTTCTGGACGCTGTGGGAGTAAAGGCTCTTAATAGCACCCAACTAGAGGTACGACTAAACCATCCTGTTCCTTATTTTTTGGAGCTTCTTACTCACCCTCTATTCTCTCCTATCTACCCAGACTTAGATGCAAAAAATCCTGATTGGAGTCATCGGAACAGCACTCACTTTATTTGTAATGGACCCTTTAGACCGAAATCGTTTCACCCTCTTCATGGATTTAAATTGGAGAAAAGTCCCTATCACTGGAATAAAGAAAACGTTGCATTAGACGAGATTTCAGTAGTGAGTATTCACTCACAACGAGCTTTAGAGCTGTTTAAGAATCAACAACTGGATTGGCTAGGGGCTTCTTTTGGAATTTCAAAACAAAAACTTATAGAGCATTCCGATGGAATAAGCTATTTACCGACACCAACAGTCTTTTGGTGTTGTTTCAATCTAAAAGCCTTCCCACTGTCCAACAAAAAAATTCGACAAGCTTTTTTCTATGCAGTCGATCGGCAGCAGATAATCGAAGGAATTTCAGGCAAAGTTGAACCGGCTTACTCCCCTCTTCCGAAAAAAAACTCCTCATTTGCTCCAACAAAATATCTAGAGATAGAAAATAAAGAAAAAGCGCAACAATTCTTTGCAGAAGGACTTAGAGAGCTCGGAATTTCAAAAAAAGAATTTCCTTTTATCACGATTAATCTTTTTGATACCGAGCTTTTTTACCAGGTGGGGTACAGGTTCAAGAAACAAATCGAAGAGGTATTAGGTATTCGGTGTTCACTGTTGAAATTTGATTTTAACGAACTACTACACAAAATGGACGTAGGAAATCATGAAATTAGTACCCTATCATGGATCGGATGGGTCAACGATCCTATGCATGCTCTAGAATTCTTCAGAAGTAATGCAACCAGGCGTGTCGGTTGGGAAAATGCTCAATATCAATCTTTAATCAAAAGGGCCTGGACCGTAAAGAATCAACAAAAAAAAAGTGAACTGTTATCGCAGGCCGAACAGCTCTTGATAGACGACTATGTCATCCTTTCTCTTTTTTATGGACAGGATATGTAACGAACAATTCTTATCTCGAGACGGATCATTGAGACCAACGGAATGTGCTGGCTTGATTTTGTTGAAAAAATAATTTTCTCAGATTTGAGGCTACCACTCATCAGCATGTAAGTCACCCTGTTAAAGGCATCTGATTAAAGCATTTTGCACTTGATCTGAACTTACAATTTTTGGGCTTTCCTTTTGTTTCGGAAAAACTTTTCTCCATAAAGTCTTTCAATCTTGAGAAATTTATCTTAAGTCAACTCTTTTTTTTTGAGTCTCTTGTCAATGATCCCCAGATTTTTCTCACTAAGGGAAGACCGCGTTCCTTCTGAATAGATCTGTAGATAGATGAAAATAGAGCTTGAAAAAATTTGCTAAAAATCTTTTAAATAGGATTACAAATGAACTAAAACTTCCAAAAGATATTATGAAAGCTTTCACTTTTTCCTTCTTACTCCTAATTGTAAGCAGCTGCAGCACCAAAAAAGCTACGTCTCAAAAAAAAGCGCTGAATCTTTCTTTTTCTACTCCACTAAGTACAACAAATCCAACGATTGCATCCGACATTCCAAGCTACTTTGTAGTCCGACTGCTCTTTGAGGGGCTGACAAGATTAGATGAACAAGGAAATACTGCCTTGGCAGTTGCAGAAAAATACACCGTTTCAGAGGACTTTAAAACATACACTTTTACCTTGAGAGAAACTTTTTGGAGTGATGGGAAGCCAGTCACGGCGCATGATTTTGAATATGCTTGGAAAAAGTGTATTGATCCAAAAACTGGCAGTATCAAAGCAAAGACTCTTTATGTTATAAAGAATGCAAAGCTCGCTGCACAGAAAAAAGTTCCTATGAGTGAAGTGGGAATAAAAGCTCTGGATCCCTGTACTCTCCAATTTGAACTTGAATATCCTATTCCCTATTTACTTGATCTCTTAAGACTTCCTTGCTTCTATCCTATTCCCGAACACTTAGATGAAACAGATTCTAGCTGGATCCACCGAACCGATCAGACATTTGTTTCTAATGGTCCTTTTAGATTGAAAAAGTGGAAACAGCAAGAAGGGATAACGCTTGAGAAAAGCTCCTCTTATTGGGATCAGCAACATATCTCTCTTCCAGAAGTAACAATCAGTTTTATTACAGATCAGGTGACACAAGTTTATCTGTACGAAAAGGATCAACTCGATTGGATTGGAGATCCTATAAATAGGATTCCTCAGGACGCATTAGCAATCCTTAAGCAACAGGTGGGTTACTCTTGTTTGGATAGCCCGGTAATTAATGGTTTTCTTGTCAACAGTCAAGCCTTCCCATTCCATAACAAAAAAATGCGCCAAGCTTTTTCTTATGCGCTGGACCGGACTGCAATTGTCGATCATATTTTAGGTGGAAATAAAGCCCTGGCATACGGAGTTATTTCCCCCTTTTTCGGCTTAGGAAATTCCCCTTGCTTCGAGGATGGAAAGTTTGATGCAGCCAAAAGACTCTTTAATGAGGCTTTAGAAGAAGAGGGGTTAACGCTTGAAACTTTTCCTGAGGTAACGCTTAAGTATTTCACTGGTTATGAAACATTTTCCCAGATTTCGCACATACTTCAGGAGGTTTGGACACAAACTTTTGGAATCAAAGTCATTTTATCCTCATCAGATTGGTCTACCCATATCGCTGGAGTTAGAAAGGAAGACTACCAGATCGCAGCGATAGCGTTTAGTTATAATATAGATCCTATCCAAATACTCGAAGTCTTTAAATATGAGAATGGCACGAATAATTCAATCAATTGGAGATCTTCACAAGAGTATAACGATCTACTCAAAGCCTCAAATTATGAAACGGATCTTGAGAAGCGGAAACGCATACTCATTGCAGCTGAAAAACTGCTAATGGATGAAATGCCTATCATCCCCATCTATTATGGAACAACGGAATTTTCTAAAAAACCATGCCTTACTGGAGTCGTTGTCTCAAAAGGGGATGTAGATTTTAGGTTTGCTCGTTTTTCCCCATAGAGGAGACCGCTTCTTCGGTATCGATCACCTCGGAAAGATCGTATTCTGAGAGTCTCAACACAAATTTTGGGGCGTTATAAACGCCCTCTGTTGAAAAGACCTTGACTGACAACCATGTCATCCTTTCTCTTTTTTATAGACAGGATTATGCTATTGAATCATTTTAATTTG
>JASJDV010000041.1 GCA_030064985.1 Simkaniaceae bacterium
TAATGATTCTCTTGGATGGAGATGGCGCAAGATGCGCTTTGAAAGATCTTTGACATCGATGAGACGTTGCTTAAAAAAATTATTTTTACCTTTCGAAAATTCTTTTTCATAATCTGTCATCACAGAGCGGAAAACGGTTTCGGTATTTTTCAGCCGCTGTCGTATCTTAGCTTCTACAACAGTTGTCATCAAAGGATCGTCAAGCATTCGAATATGCGTATCGATAATCGAAATCGCTTCAGTGGATCCTTCTTTTGCTAAAAAATGCTGGACGCCTTGGAGATCTCTACGACTAGAGAGGATGGCGCGACGGTATCTTAGAATTTCTTTTTCTACTTCTGACTGAGGAATGGAAAACTCTGGAATCATGTCTTCTTGAAGCTGCTTATCAAAGTGAAGGTTGCCAATGGCGATTCCTTGACTGATATAAGCACCTTTTAGGATGATTTGTTCAAGCATTTTTTCCGACACGATTCCTTGCCCTCGCTGAATTTATTATCAAAAGCTGTTGATAGATCGTCAAGGGGTCCTTTGGCATCTGGTCCCTCGACTTCGATTGTGAGTTGCGCATTTTTGGACGTAGCTAACTTCATGATACTGCAAGAATTGACTAGTTCCTTCTTATAAGTCAATTTAACTTTTGCTTTTCTCTTTTGCATCTCTTTTATATGAAAGGGTGGGACAGGGAAAGATAGCAAGAGGTATTGAATCCATAAATCATGAAAAATTTTTTCTTTTTTAAAGTGCTATGTTCTCTGCTCTTACGAAATCTCCTTCCATTAAATAAGGGAGTCACTATAAAAAGAACTTATACTTTTTTGCAACGATAATGTAGACAAAAGATAAGGGGGAGGAGTCATGATACACATGCATGTTGTTGTCATTGGTGGTGGATTTGGTGGAATCAACTGCGTTCAAACGCTCAACAAGGCCAACTTAGATGTTCTTCTTGTTGATAAGAAGAATCACCATCTTTTTCAACCTCTTCTTTATCAAGTGGCAAGTGCAGCACTTTCTTCTGCGGACATTGCTACACCTCTACGGGAAATCTTTGCCAATCAAAAAAATGCGACTGTAATCATGGGAACAGTTGAATCGATTGATAAAAAGAAACGGGAAATTGCTTTAGTGAATGGGGATCGAATTTCTTATACTTATCTAGTTGTTGCAGCTGGTGCTAGACATTCTTACTTTGGAAACGATGGGTGGGAGCCTTTGGCTCCTGGTCTTAAAACGATTACTGATGCTTTAAAAATTCGAGAACGGATTCTCATCTCTTTTGAAAAAGCAGAACGGATGGATAAGATCCATGAAGCAGAAAAATATTTACATTTTGTCATCATTGGAGGGGGGCCAACAGGGGTTGAGATGGCGGGGGCCATTGCAGAAATCGCACATCAAACGATGTTTAAGAACTTTAGACGGATTCATCCTGAAAAGTCAAAAATTTACCTTGTAGAAAAATCGCCTCGTGTGCTCTCTTCTTTCCCTGAAAAGCTTTCAGCAAGAGCGAAAAAAGACTTGGAGAAGATGGGAGTCAGGGTGATTACTAAAGAAGTTGTCACCACTATTACGGAAGAAGGGGTTCAGGTAGGGGAAGATTTTATTGCAGCACGCAATGTGATTTGGGCGGCTGGTAACCAAGCTTCTTCTTTGTTAAAAACGCTTGATGTTCCCCTTGACCGACAGGGACGGGCGATGGTTGAAGCTGATCTATCAATTCCTGAATACCCAGAAATTTTTGTAATTGGAGACGCAGCATGTACAATTGGAAAAGATGGAAAACCTCTTCCTGCAGTTGCTCCAACTGCTATACAACAAGGACGCTACGTGGGACGCATCATCCGCAAGCAAGTATGTAAAGAAAACAGGCGCCCTTTTAAATACTTTGATAAGGGGGGAATTGCTACGATTGGAAAAAATAGAGCGGTCGGTTTTTTTCGTGAGATGCATTTTAAGGGAATTTTTGCCTGGCTCATTTGGGGATTCATTCATGTGTTTTATCTTGTCAGTTACCGCAGTCGGTTTGCCGTGATGCTTGACTGGATTTTCCATTACATGACAGATCTTCGAGGGGCCCGTCTTATCCACAAAAATATCGATGGTGAGCTCCCTCATAACTTGCAGGCTAGACAAAACTTTGATTTCAACGAAAAAAGTGAAGAAAAAAATCCTTGAATTTTGGAAAAACTTGAGAATCTTTTTGAAGTTTATCCAAACACGCCGTAAAGCCTCTTCCGTATAAACAAAGAGAAAGATCGAATCGACGTATTTTTTTGAGACTTCATCAACATTGCCCAACCCGAAAATAAAGGGCATGGGCAATCGTTGCAATCGCAGTAAAAAGAAGTTATCCACAAAGAACACCTACAAGAATCATTGGCAGTTGCGTAAGATGGAAATCGGCTAAGAGAAATAAGGTAACTGCTTAAAGAATATATCTCCATCTTTAATGTCTGCTTTGAAAATAGCGTATTCCCTTTGGTTTTTACTTCCTTATTTCTCCCATTCATTTGTGAGCTGCTCTCGAATGGCAATCTTAGTGCATTCTTTTTCTAATCCGGATAGTAAAGTCTAATGAAAACGAACCTCTTAAGCTTTTAAGATAAAGATGACTGAGTCGGAAAAAATTTAATAGGTTGTTCTTAGATATTGGGAAGAAAAATGGATTGTGCCGTTTCTGAGTTTTTAATGCTGTTGGTTTAGGTCTTGCCCAGGGAGGGAAAGACTTTGAAAGAAAGTTTACCTTTTTTGCGCCTAAGTCTCTCTTCTATAGAAAGCCCTTGAGAGATGATTTCCTTGCTTACTAGTATTGATCTAGGGAATACAATGTGCTCTCTATTTTCTGAAGTCTTATCGGACACATCAACTACTAGAAAGTCAATTTTTCTATAGTTTGTATCCACAGGAACAATAATGCTACCAATTCTATCGTAGACTGCTGCAAAATGTCCTGGTCTTTCCGGAGTGATTTTACCTGTCCGGAATGTGATATCTCTATGATCAAGCTTGAAAGTAAAACTTCCATAGTCGCTGTTTTCACCCTCCCTTTTAGGGTTTTTTGTGCGTTTCATCCCTACTGGAATATAGAGATTTGCAATTGCGTAGTCTAGTGCGGGGTTATTTGACTCAACCGTTCAGTCTTCTCGTACTATTTTCGATCCTCAAGAAGGAATCATGCTTTCATACCTAAGCAATTTTCAGTAGGTATTTGTGGCTTTTGTTTAGGGGGTTGGAAAATCACTAAAACTATAAGATGAGATCAAAAGCCGTAATCTTACCGATCAATGCTATTAGCTCTGTTAAAAAAAAGGTTAATTCTCCACAATTTTTTTATGTTATTATGGAAACGGTATCCTGCGCTATATGTTGCCCTTCTCACATTGATTGGAATCGCTAGTTCTTTTTTTCTTCCTTTTATCGCATGCATCTTTTTGTTTAAAAAACGTCTTCTTTGGATCGTTCCTCTTCTTGTTTTTTCTTATGTCAAACTTTTCTATCCGACCCTTCCAAACGAAGATTTTGGACGTGCTCATTTTCATATTCAAGCGGTCAAAAAACATGCAGGCCCCGTCAAAATGACCCTGTGCTACAGCGGCATCATTCATATCTTTGAGGGAGAAAAAGGAACCTACCGCCACCTTCCCGCCAGTCTCTATCTTCCCCTCAACCAAAAACGTCCTCTTGCAAACAAAGATTATCTCATCTCAGGAACACTCTCAAAAATTTCACCAGGATACTACATCTTAAAACCCACCAAAAAATCAACATGGCTTCCGATTGAAAAAACAAAAAGTCTGGCTGAGTGGCGCTACGGAAAAAAACAAGGGGTAAAAAAATGGATCCATTCTCGCTTTAAAGATAAAAAAGTCCGTATCTTGTTAGCTGCTCTTGCAACAGGACATTTAGAAAGTCGCTATCTCGCCTACCAATTCAATCGTGTTGGCCTTCAACACCTCCTTGCCATTTCAGGTTTCCATTTCGCTCTCCTCTCATTTTTCCTGGCCTTCATCCTCAAATGGTTTCTACCAGAAAAGCTCCTCGCCCTTTCTCTTATTGTTTTATTAAGCCTCTACTTCTTCTATATGGGGGGAGCTCCTTCTATTAGCCGTGCTTGGATTGGCATTCTGATCTATCTCGTCGGTCTTCTCTTTCACTATCGCCCCACTCCTCTTAATTCTTTTGGTGTTGCTCTTCTTGCGGCTCTTCTCTTCAATCCTCTGATTCTCTTTCATAGTGGATTCCAGTTAAGCTTTGGGGCGACTCTTGGAATCCTTCTTTTCTACCATCCTATCGAGTCTTTATTGCAAAAACTTTTCCCTAAACGACCTTACGCGACCTTATTGAAACTTTCTCGTATCGATCAATGTGGCTATCTTCTTTGCACCTATCTCCGCTCTGCTTTGACTCTTCAAGGAGCTGTCCTCACTTTTACTCTCCCTCTTCTTCTCTTCCACTTTCAGAAATTTCCTCTAGCCTCGTTGTTCTATAACCTTTTCTTTCCTCTCTTCTTTTCGATTCTCTTAGCTCTTTTTCTCCTTCCCCTTGATTTTCTCACCGCACCTTTTGCTTCTTTTCTCACCGCTCTCATCGAAAATGCCCCTAAAAAACTCCTCTTTTCTACCACGCCTTTCCAAACGTTTCTTCTCCTCTTTCCCTTCATCCTTTTTTTAGGAATAAAAAAAAGATCCAAAATCAAGCTTTGGATTTTCAGATATTTTGGAAAATTTAGGCAGCTATTTTTGAGCTTTCGGTAAATGGAAAATTAGGCGAGGGGATTAGCAAATCAATGATCTAAGCGCGTAGCTGAACGGATCGGTGTAAATTTCTTATGCGTAAAGATCGTAATAAGCTAAGGCTAAAAAAATGGTGATTATCCCTGAAAGGAGAATAGCGAGAAAACGTTTTGGATCTGCAATGGCAACTAGGGTTGCGGGAAAAATAAAGGTGCCTGATCTAGTGGTGCCGCGTAGGAACGTCTGGTTTGGATGTCTTCTTTAAGAAGATTTAAGCTCTACCCAGAGCGAGCGGCTTTCTTTTTCAGAAAGAAGCGAGCGGGTATAGAAAAAGGTTCCGCTGTAGCGATTGAAGGCGTCAAGGGTTTTGATCAAAATGTGTAATTCTTCAATGTGAGGATACACGTTTGTGGTTGCTGGAAAGTTTTGAAAGGTCTTGGTTTCTAAAGCAAAGACCTCTGGTTGGTAGAGGTAGTTGAGAAAGATATAGACAAGATCTTGGTTTTCAGATTGTTTAGGAATACACATATTTTCGATAGAGATAAAGCAATAATCATCGGGAATGACAAAATCAATGTGGGGATAATTGGTGGCTGCACGCAGGGTATAAGAGCTGGGAATGACTGCAACCGAAACATTTTTTGTAACGAGAAGGTAGTCACCGCGGACACCTGCATAAGCTTCGACATAGGGTTTTTGCTGCAGAAGTTTTGAACGGATAAGGGCTACTTCTTGGGGAGAAAGAAGGTCTTTTTGATCAAAGAGATAATGGGCTGTGACATCAATCGCTTCAATGGGATCGTTAAGCATGGATATTTTTGTATTCGGGCGCGAAGGGGAGAAGATCTCCTTCCAAGTAGGCTTAAAGGGAATCTCTTGATACTGCTCTGTATCAATCCCAAATCCAAGAATTTCCCAAATAAACGGAATAGAATAGGTATTATTGGGATCAAAGTCTTGGTGGATCAACTTGGCATTCAAGTGATCCCTGAAAGTGAGTTTATTGGGGTCGATGGGTTGCAGTAGCCCTTCTTGGACAAGTTTTGTGACAGCATAATCAGAAGGAATAATAAGGTCATAGCCTTTTCCTTGGGTGGCTTTCAATTTCACAAAGAGTTCTTCATTACTGGTATAGTAATGGCGCACAACTTGAATTCCCGTTTCTCGTTCAAATTGCTCCACAATCTCAGGGTTCAAAATCTCAGGCCAACTAAAAATGTTGAGGACTTGTTTTTCTTGTCTAAGAGGCTTTAGGTGGCGCGTTGTTGTTAAAAAAGCAAAAAAGATTGCGATCCATAGCGAGACAATGATGAAACGGAAAAGAAGTTTCATGCAAGAACGCATCTATTTCTCCAGCGCTTCTTTAATTTTTGAAAAGGGAATGAGGGGAGCTTCGGGGTGGTCGATTCCTTCACAGTCCTTTTTTGCTTTCGCCCACTCCTTGGCACTTGTTAGATTTTGTGTCCACCAAGGAAAAAGGCGACACTGTTTGGGGCGCGCTTCGTAAACTTCACAAAATTTTTTATCTTTAAGGAAAATGCAATCATCGGACTGAGGGTTGTCGAGAAGGGCTAAATCAAAGGTGCAGCTTCGTGTATATTTTTTGATAAAGGCTTCTTCGGACATTTGAAAATGTTTGGCTAACACTGTGATATCTTCTTTTTCAAGCCAAACATAGCCTTTTTTTGTGCAACATCTGCCGCAGCCTGTGCATTTGAAGCGGAGACCCTTTTGATACCAAGGCTTGGACTCAAAAAAAAACGATTGGTGATCGATTGCTTTCCAGCCATTATCCCATTGATGTACGATCAAATCAAGGGAGGAAGCATCTAAATGGAGTTCGTTCCAGGATCCCTTTAGGTGGCCCGTTGATCCACTATCAAGGATGAGAGGAAGTTGATTGAGGCGGAGATCAGCAATGGTTCTTCGGTGGGTGTGTCCATGGAGGTAGATTTGAATATTGGGGTGAGAAGTAATGACCTTTTGAAGTTTTTCCCCTCGAATCAGGCGCCGTCGGGGGCGATCATGTTGAAAAAAAGGAAAGTGGTTGACCAGAATGATGTTCTCTTCAGGATTGATCTTTCCCAAAAGATTTTTCAAGTTTTCTTCTATGGTAGGAGAAAAGAATCCAGTAGAAGAGATAAGCGAGGAAGCGTACGTTGTATCCATAAGAACTAGGTGCCATCCTTCCGTGAAGGGAAGGGTTATCACCCCATGTGTCGCAAGGGAAAAAGATTTCCGTATCGGCGAGGGGAAGCTTTCATAAAAAACTTTCTTTCGCTCTGCTTTTTTCGTGTAGTGGTCATGATTGCCGGGAATCATAAAAACAGTCATTCCTCCGTCTTTAAGAGCCTCGACAAATCTTTCTGCAATTTTATATTCTTGCTTGCTAGAAGTTGTTGTCAAATCGCCAGAAATGATGACGTGGGATATTCCTTTTTCTTTAAACGTAGGAATCAAAGAAAAAGGGCGTTCATTTACATATTCTTTTGCACGATTCAATAAAAGATTCAGATTTCCTAGCCACTGCTTCGAAAAAAATTGAGTAAGGCTTGGAGAAAATCGCGAAAAATGGAGATCTGAGATATGGGCAAGCTTAATGGGTTTCATACCCAATAGTATACCAAGGCGGTTTTTTCTTTTTTAGAAAATTTAATTTTTGAAGTTTTTTGTATATGGCCAGCAGTAGTAGAGGTCATGTGTGATTTCTTTTTTGAAGAGGCTTTTCCTTAGATAATCAAAGAGACGGTAAGGGACTGGATAGACGGAGCCATCAGAACCTTTAGCGGGGCAATGAAGCCCATCTTTGCACTTTTTGCGCAAGTATAACGGGTAACAAGGATCATTGAGCGGTTTTACAGGGTCAAAGCGCTGCTCCGATGGATTTCAGCGGCACTCAAAGATTCTGGGGCTAGCTTCCGCAGAAAAATAGCCAGGATGTATGCACACGTATGCTGCTTTGCGGCTTTCGCAATGCCAAACTCTGTCGCTAGCCCCTTTTTTCTTCATCTTATGTTCTCTGCGGTGAAAACACTAAAAGTGAAGAGTGAAATCGACTCGCATCACGTTTTGGTAAAGCCAATTGTTTTGGGGGTCTTTCAGAAGACGCCAGATATAGGAAAGGTTTAAATGGGTCCGTTGATGGTAAGGTATTTTCAGTCCAGCTTCTAAACGGTTTTGATCGATCCCCCGTCCTTCTTGCCAGAAGAATTCGTCGGCAAGAAAGGGGATAATTGGGTGTTTATAAAGGCGATAGGAGGGGGTGAACTCTGTCCGGTTTCTATAGAGCCATCGGTTTTTTCCACCAAGTTTTTCTCCAAGAATCCGGTATTGAACCCGCTGACGGTTGGAGAGAAAAAAGGCGCTTCGATTTCTCACCTGGACAGTGAGATCGATCAGAGGATCATGTTCAGCGATCCATTTCTCTTGCACGCGATTATAGACGCGGCGGTAGGCAAGGTGAAAGTGGGTATGGGCGGAGTCATAGAAATGAAAGCCTCCTTGATACTGTTTGTAGTACAATTTTTTTCTATGGTTGCCATAGCGAAACTCGGCGTTACCTGAAAAGTGCACTTTTTTAGAAAGGGGAATAGTTATCCTATCGCAGTTCCAAACCTCAAAGTCTCGATTACCATTGGGTTTTGCAAAAAGAGAGAAAGGAATAAGGAGAAGTAAGAACCGCTTCATTCTGAGGAATGCATTTTATTGAAAGCTTTTAAGATACGGCGGGGGGAGATAAATGTCTGCCACTTTTTTTCGCGCAGTCGGAAGAATTTAAAGTTGGGAACGTAGGCAGGGGGAGTGATCACCTGACCGAGAAGAAATCCAGGACGCCACAAGATCATTTGTTTGGGGGATCCAGCGACAATCAATGTGGGGATTCCTAAGTTAGAGGCTAAGTGCCCTGTTCCTGACTCATTTCCCACTAGAAAATGGGACTCATAGAGATAGGCTGCAAGTTCACTACTCGTCGGAAATTCAGGAAGGGGAAAGCGGTTTTTGAGAAGAGAGAGCCATTCTTTTCTTTCAGAAGGACTTACAGAAAAAACAGGGTTGAATCCTTTCTTTTCCAGCCCTTGAGCCACTTGAATAAATTTTTCAGCTGTCCACGTCCGTTTAAGAGTGGTACTGGTCGGATGAATGACTACCCGCTTTTGCTGTTTTCGATAGCTCAAACCGTTAGGAATAGTGATTCCATTTTCTAGGATTGGATCCACTTTTCCCAGTGTGCAAGCGATCCCTTTGGCAATATTGGCAGCGATAGGATTGCAACGGTTAAAAAGATAGTCGTTAGGAGTACGTGGACGATGTTTTCCGTTTTGATAACTTGCATAAAAGACATGAATCTTTTTCCGGTAGCGATCGATAAGATCAAAGGAAAAGGGGGTATTATCATTTTGAAGAAGAATAAAATCGAAGGGGTCAAGGGTTTTAATGGTCGATCGCTTAGCAAAGGAGTGTCCTGGGAACCAATCACAGAGTTCTCCAAGAGTATCTTGGAAGGTTGTCACCTCATAGCCTTCGAGTTTAAGTCGGTGGGAAGCAATCATCATCATAAGGCCGTCGCCCATTCCTTTAGAGCATATAACGGCAGCTTTCATGAATTGATTCCATGATTACAGAGTTCTTGGGTAAGCTCAATAAAGGTTTGGTAGACGCGAGAAACAGAGACAAAGTTTTGCCAGAAGTTTTCTCGAATACCTAGGTTGATTCCTTTGAAGTTTGGAAGGGGGAAAGGAAGCGTTGCCACTTTTCCAAGGGCCCAATTAGGGCGCCAGAGGCGCACCCGCTTAGGGTTTCCTGAAATTGTTAAAGTAGGAATTCTAAGGTTCGAGGCAAGGTGGCCCAACCCTGAGTCATTTCCAATCAAAAACCCCGATTCATAGATGAAATCTTTCACTTCTTTAAGACTGCTAAACTTGGGAAGAGAAATTTCTTCTATCTTTTCCCAGTATTTTCTCTCGCTTGGACCCACACAAAAAACGACCGAAAATCCTTTTTTTTCTAGTTTTCGAGCTAGAGAGAGGAATTGCTCTTGTTTCCAGTTTCTTTTCGGATCGTTACTTGTCGGATGGATAATGACTCTTTTCGGATATTTTTTGAATAGTTTATCTTGAGGAAGGGTTAAACCGTTTTCTTTGGTTTCAGGTGTTTGCAGTATTTTTTGACAGGCAAGAGAAAGATTGGTTGCCACAGGAAATTTCGGATCAAAGAGGAAATCTCCCTTCTTCATATTCTTTGAGTGCGTAGGAAAAAAAAACGTCATCTGCTTGAGTTTTCCTTTGTTTTGAAGACTAAAAAGGTGCCATGCTCTTGCAGAGTTATCGTTTTCCACAATGACCCGATCATATTGATTAAGAATGCTTTCTAAATCCTCAATAGGAACATGAGAAATAAAGGTGTCTGATTCAAATAAAAGGGAGAGGTCTTTTGCGGCATCATGAAAGATTGTTGGGAGATAGCCAGCAAGTTTGAGGTGATAGGCTCCTATCATCATGAGGAGCCCATCACCTAGTCCTGACGCGCACAACAGAGCGGCTTTTTTCATGCCGAATCTTCCCCATCTTCTACAGCGTCAGTAATAAGGGCTTCTGAAATTAAAATAACCCCAGCAACTGAAGCTGCATATTTGATGCAGTTTTTGACAACCTTAGTAGGATCGATGACTTCACTTTTAACCAGATCTTCCACTTTTTCAGTAAGCGCATTAAAGCCAAAAGTTTTGCTGCTATTCAAGACTTCTTCTAAGTAAAGAGAGCTATCTTTTCCACAGTTATCGACGATTTGTTTAAAGGGAGCTTGGCAAGCGCGCAAAACAATTTCGCATCCCACTTGCTCTTCAGGATCCAGCTTAAGTTCTTTAAGCTTTTGGGAAGCACGGAGAAGGGCAACACCACCTCCAGGAACAAAGCCACTTTCTTGGGCGGCTCTTGTTGAATTTAAGCTGTCTTCAAAGATTTGTTTTTTTTGTTTCATTTCAGGTTCACTCGGTGCACCGACGCGAATCACTGCAACTCCACCTTGAAGTTTTGCCCGTCTTTCTTCAAGCTTTTCTCTATCGTAATCACTTGAAACGTTTTCAAGTTCGCGATCAATTTGTTTTACGCGTGCTTCCATCTCTTCTTTTGGTCCCATTCCTCCAACAATTGTTGTGTCGTCTTTGGAAATTTCGATTTTTTCAGCTGATCCTAAAACTTCAGCTCCAACATCTTTAAGTTGCATTCCTTTTTCCTCAGAAACAACAATTGCACCGGTTAGCGCAGCGATATCTTCGAGCATCGCTTTACGTCGCTCACCGAAACCTGGTGCTTTAACAGCTGCAACTTTAAGAGTTCCACGCAGCTTGTTAACAACAAGTGTTGAAAGAGCATCGCCGTCAATATCTTCAGCGATAATTACAAGTCCTTTTCCAGTAGAAGCGAGAGCTTTTAGCAGGGGAAGGATTTCTTGGATTGATGAGATTTTTTTATCAGTAATCAGAATGTTTGCTTGTTCCATTTCGACTAACAGCTTTTCAGCATTGCTGCAAAAGTAAGGGCTTATATACCCTCGATCAAATTGCATCCCTTCAACCATTTCGATCGTTGTAGTGGTTCCTTTTCCCTCTTCAATTGTGATGACGCCTGATTTTCCTATTTTGTTAATTGCATCAAAGATTGTTTTTCCAATCTCTTTATTTCCTGAAGCTGAAACAGTGGCTATATTTTCGATGGCTTCCGGGTTTTTAACAGGGATTGCCAAAGCATCGAGCTGAGCAAGGACGGTTTTTACCCCTTTTTCTATCCCCCGTTTTACGTTGATCGGGCTGATTCCTGAAGCGATATTTTTAATTCCGTGTTTAACAAGGGCGCGGAGAAGGATAATTCCTGTTGTGGTTCCATCTCCTGACTTTTCTTTGATCTTTTGTGCCACTTCTTTTCCCATGCAAACACCCATGTTGGCATAGGGGTCTTTGAGTTCGATATCTTTAACAATGCTATTTCCATCATTTGTAATCGTAGGAGTTCCCCAACTCGATTCAATTCCAATATTTTTGCCCTTAGGTCCTAAGGTTACAACGACAGTATCAGCGAGCTTATCGATTCCTTCTTTAAGCTTTGCTCTAGCTTCTTCTTCAAAAATGATTTCTTTTGGTGTTGATGACATTGTTTAAGTTCTCCAAATTCGTGTTATTTCTAAGCTCATGTCTAGTCCCTTAAGCAGAAGTAGGTGAGTACTCCGATGAAGATTCTAGCGCCACCTACAGCAGCACATGAGCAAATGTTTAATAGTTCAATACTACCTGAAGCTGCTAAATAAATCCCTTCTAAATTTTTCTTGGTAGCTTTGGAAATTTATCCTGGAGACATATTGTCGAGTAAAGCGGCGTCGGGCTGATGTTTGAGAGTTTCCTCAAATATTTCCAAGGTTTCAACTTCAACGTTAACTCATCCAATTTTTGCGCTGGAAACCCCTTTCTTTGGATAGAGGAAAAAAAGCGCGATTTCCTATAGTTCGTTATACAACGAGCCGTCCATTTTTTAGAGTCGCTGACAATATCTCCAGCTAATACCTTGAACGCCTCCGTTAGTTGTTTTACTATCGAAGCTGCCTGGTGATCTTACAGCAACTCTTCCTATGTATGTGCCTACCTTCTTGCCAGTGCTCACAATCGCTTTAACAAGATCACCAGTTATAAAACCCTTTAACCTCTTTACTTTTTTTCGCTGACGTTCTAGGAAA
>JASJDV010000002.1 GCA_030064985.1 Simkaniaceae bacterium
TTGAGCGTTGTACTGTGGAATTTTTTGGTGTGAATTTGTGGTTATATGTCACTGAAAACAAAAAGCTTCCGTTGTTAAACTGAAGCCTTGATTTGGATTGGAGGTGGAGAGAATCGAACGGTTCCTGCCATCGATCCAATCTGTCTCATACGTTTTGCCTGCTGCTGCAGCGGCGATAGGGTCATTGACCCACGCAATCTTCTGCCCTTGCATGTAGAAAGTTTGGGTTCGAAGGAAGCTTAAGATCTGGTTATAAAAGGGGGTGAGTGTCTACCCTCAACCGGTCTCCAAAGACATAACCCAGCTTTTTAAGAGCGTGTATGTTAGGAGCGCGCGTTTCATGGACATACTGAGACATCTTCACTGTGTAGGCAATCATAAAAAGATGGCAATTCTTAGGGAAATCGAGGTTACAAAAGGGTGAAAAAAAGACTCCAGCGCCTCGTTTTTTGGGAATAAGAGGATTTTCTGTCGAGACGGTTGGGTAGAGTTGAAGGGTCAGACCGCAAACCACTTTTTGAATAGCACTTGCTTCAATCAAGTTTAAAAGGTCGTTGGAAAGAGGTCCTTTGATCACTTGATCGTAGGCGAGGCGAAGAGGACTTTTTTTGCAAAGACTTGAGGCGATTTCTGCAAGCCCTTTATGAACAGTGACTTTTTTAATAGCCTTAGCACGACGCCATACATCGTGACCTGCATGAATCCAATCTTTAGAAGTCACCACAGCATCAATGGCGTTTTCTAAAGCATCCATTTCTTTTGGAGATAAAAGCTCTTCAAACTCAATAAAATGATTTTTATGAAAAAAATCATGGTGTGCTTTTGCCAGGCCGAAGCCCATATTTACCTTTTTATGAAAAAGTGTTAGGGTTGTTTGTAGTATATAGCACGCAGTTTAATGGTTATAGACCTAAAGTTCAAATGAATACATACTACAATTTGCAAAAAGACATTCCTATGGTGGAAGCTCAAATCGACTACACTTTTAACGATAAAAATTTACTTGCTTTAGCGTTTATCCATCCCTCTTTTACCAATGAAAACCGAACGATCATTGACCGTCACAATGAACGGTTAGAATTCTTAGGAGATAAAGTCTTAGGGCTTGTTATCAGTGACTTTTTATACTCTCACTTTCCCAACCATCCCGAAGGTGAGCTTTCTTATCTCCATTCCCGCTTAGTCGAAGCGTCTGCCTGTACACTCTACCTTCAAAAAATTGATCTTGAACGCTTTTTAATGGTCGGAAAAGGGGAGACACTAAATGAAGGAAAGGGGCGAGAAACGATTCTTGCCGATCTTTTTGAAGCGATTATAGGAGCCATTTATCTTGATGGAGGGAAGGAAGCAGCGCGCCGTTTTTTCTTTGACCACTTTGAAGACATTGTTCTTTCGATTATGCAAAAGCCTCAACGCAATTGGAAAGCGGAACTGCAAGATTACTGCCAAAAGAGGTATCAAAAACCCCCAGAATATACCGTTTTTAAAGAAGAAGGGCCGGAGCACCTGAAAATCTTTTATGTTCAAGTGCATTTAGATCAAAAAGAGCTTGGCAATGGAAAAGGATCTTCAAAAAAAGAAGCCGAACAATCAGCTGCAGAGGATGCCATTACGGCTTTAGAAAGGGGGAAAGGTGGTTAAACAAAAAACTGTTTGGGTTTGCAATGAATGTGGAAATAAAGAGTTCAAATGGATGGGGAATTGTAACAGTTGCAAAAATTGGAACACTTTAGTTGAAGAGCTTGAAGCTCCCCAAAATAAAGGGCGGTTTGAAGCAAAAACCCTGCATGTCACCAAACCTGTCCTTCTTGAAGAGGTCGACACTGCCAATTTTAAACGGTTTCAAACAGGCTACCGCGAACTCGATCGACTCATGGGGGAAGGCATTGTAGAGGGATCGCTCAATCTTTTGGGAGGAGAACCTGGAATTGGAAAGTCAACACTCCTTTTGCAACTTTCTAAATGTTTTGCAGATCAAGGACGCACTGTTCTTTATGTTTGTGGGGAAGAATCTGCGCAGCAAACGTCTCTTCGTGCCAAAAGATTAGGGATCAAAAGTGATAAAATTTATCTTTTTAGTGAGACTCTCTTTTCTCAGATTCGCGCTCAAATCGATCACATTCGTCCTGCTGTGCTTATTGTTGATTCAGTCCAAATCGTTTATAAAAGTGAGCTACCTTCTGCTCCTGGATCTGTTACTCAGGTTCGAGAAATTGCTATGGACTGTATGCATATTTCTAAAGGAAACGGCATCACTACTTTCATGATTGGACATGTGACCAAGAGTGGAGACATTGCTGGTCCTCGTGTTTTGGAACATATAGTCGATACTGTTTTAGAATTTGAAGGAAATCGACAACATGGATATCGCCTCATGCGTTCGGTTAAGAATCGCTTTGGTCCCACTGATGATGTGGCCCTTTTCCAAATGAGTGAAAAAGGCTTGCACGAAATTCTCAATCCCTCGCTGACGTTTTTAGAAGAGCGGCTGAGCGGTTCTCCTGGTTCAGTCATTATTCCCACGATAGAAGGGACACGCGCTCTTTTAATCGAAGTGCAGGCTTTAGTCGCACCGAGTTCGTTTGCTAGTCCGAGTCGACGTTCCACAGGTTTGGATGCTAAAAGGCTCAGCCTCCTTCTCGCGGTTTTAGAAAAGCGGATGGGGTATCAGCTCCACGCTCTCGATGTTTTTGTTTCCATTGCTGGAGGAATGAAAATTACCGAGCCTGCAATCGATCTTGGAACGATGATTGCTATTGCTTCTTGTTATTGCAATACACCGATTCCTTCAGATACAGTGGTGATGGGGGAGGTGGGTTTGGGAGGAGAAGTTCGGTCTATCCCTCGCGTTGAAAGTCGAATTAAAGAGGCGATTAACTTGGGTTTTAAACGGATCATCCTTTCCTCAAAAAATCTAAAGGGGCTTAATAAAAAGCTCACTGAAAAAATTGTTCTTCAAGGAGTTTCTCACGTCGAAGAAGCTGTAAAAACTCTTCTTAGAGTCTAGGATACACTAACCGACACAATTTGATTGCTTGGAATTCTTACCTAAAAGATAATACAGTTTATATCGGTATTTCAAAAAGATGGGGCCAGAACTTTATGGGAAGGGTTTTTCTATATAAGCGTTTTTTTAGTCTAGTTGGAATTAGTTTGGGATGCATTGCTATGGGCCTTGTTTTTACCATGGTTACTATCTCGATTCCATCGATACAAAAATCCTTAGGAATTCCTCTGCGTCAAATGCAATGGATGATGATTACTTTTGGAATTATCAACTGCGCCTTTCTCGTGACAAGTGGGCGGTTAGCAGATATTTACGGGCGAAAGAAAATTTTTCTTCTTGGCCTCGGTTTCTCTGGAATAGGAATGATTTTAGGAGGATTAAGTCAAGGAATAGGAACTTTAATTGCTAGTATGTGTTTTGCGGGGTTGGGGAATGCGATTTTACTCCCGGTTTCTCAAGCAATGATGGTGATGGAATTTCCCGAATCCCAAAAAAGTCGCGCTGTTGCGATTTGGGCCTCAACTGTTGCTTACGCAATGGCGATGGGACCTCTTGTTGCAGGAAGCCTGTCGAAGTTCCTTGATTGGCGTTGGGTTTTTTGGTCGATGATTCCTTTCTTTGTGGTCAGTTTGCTCTTTATTTTATTTTTCACAAGGGAAAGTAAAAATATGGTGGATTGTTCGAAACTTGATCTGAAGGGGATGTCACTGATTGGACTTTGTCTTTCTTCTTTTGTGATTCTTACAACCGAGTTTAAGCACCTTTCTCTATTCTTAATGGCCATTTTTGCTCTCACAGGTGTTCTCTCATTTTGGAAGCTTTGGAAGCATAGTCAATGCTTTTCTTCTCCGATTTTACTCCCAGAACTGATCAAGAAAAAAAAGTTCTTAGGTGCGTCTATAGCAAGTGCTTGTCTTATTTTCATTGTTTGGTCAATCTTTTTCTTGCTACCCATTTTTTTACAAAGTGTCCGCCAACTCTCTTCATTGACTACAGGTTTACTCATGCTTGGCATTACCATCCCTGTCGTTCTTTTATCACCGATCGTTGGCAGGAAATACCAACCGCAAAGGGCTTGGATTTTTATTTCATTAGGGTTTCTTTTCTTAGCCTTCTCTTCTATCCTTCAAATCTTTTTTTCTCCCGTTTCTTCGCTGCTCTACATTGTTTTCGCAACCCTTCTTTATGGGATCGGATATGCGTTGATTTGCGGTCCTTCGACAACAGCTGCGATCGCCACTGTTCCTCCTTATCGAGCAGGAATTGCGTCAGGGACTTTTGTCACTTTTCAAGAGATCGGGGGAACGATCGGACTTGCTTGTGTGGTGACAATTGTTCGAATAAATGTCTCTTTAGATGCTGGATTTCAGAAAGGAAGTTATGTGTTTCTTCTCATAAGTTTTATCGGAATCTTGTGTAGTTTTCTGCTGAAGACAAACGCAGTCAATCCAAAGACTTCAAGTGTCTAGGACCTATCTACACTGCTTCCGCGTTTTCAGCTTTTTCCAAAAATGCTCGATGCATTCTGCCAAGAGAAACATCGAGAGCAAATGGATGGTGAAGAGTGGAGCGGCGCAAGAGCTTTTTACTCTAACTGATGGGTGATGATCTATTTACGTAAAAGGCGGAGGCTGTTTAGTCCAACAAGGACTGTCCCTCCTTCATGGAGAATAACAGCAAGCCAAAGGGGAATGAATCCTAAAAGAGCGGGAGTTGTGGCCAGGAAGATAACGCTGAGGGCAAGGGTGAGATTTTGTCGCACGATCGCCATTGTCTTTTTGGCTTTTTTATGAAGCCAATAGATTAAGGTAATATCATCTTGGAGCAAAACGATATCGGAGGCATCGACTGCCGCTGCGCTTCCGATTTTACCCATTGAAATTCCTACGCTAGAGCGGGTAAGGGCGGGAGCATCATTTATCCCATCACCCACCATGGCTAAGTGCTTTTCTTTTGAAAGCTTTGAAATAATATCGAGCTTATTTTCAGGACGAAGATTGGCATAGGTTGTATCGATTCGAAGCTCTTTAGAAACGATTTGCGCACTCTCTTCATGATCACCAGTAAGCATCGCGACTTCAAGTCCTTTATCTTTTAATGTATCGATCACTGCTTTTACCCCTTCTCTTAAAGTATCTTTGAAGCGAAAATCGAAAAGAGAGCGGTTGATTTGAAGGAAGGAGATCATGGATCCTTTTTTGTTCAGAGGTTGACCAGTGGAGATAAAGGCTTCGTTTCCAATTTTTACTTCTGTGGTTTTTCCTTGGAGGGTGATTTTTCCTTTAAGGCCAAAACCTGGAACCGATTGAAAATCTTCAATGGTTGCAAGGGTCACTTTTTTCTGATCGGCAAATCGGCAGATGGCTTCGGCCATCGGATGGGTAACATGTCTTTCTAAGCCAGCAGCAACACTTAGCGCCTCTTCAATAGAATAATCGGGGGTTCCAATGGGTTCAACGCCAATGCAGGTCAACTTCCCTGTTGTCAGTGTCCCCGTTTTATCAAAAGCAATCGCATGACAATCTGCAAAAGCATCCAGGGTGATTCCACCTTTTAGGAGAATTCCTTTGCGAGCGCAGGCATTGATGGCACTGAGATAGGCTGTTGGGGTTGCGATAATTAGGGCGCAAGGAGAAGCTGCAATAAGAAAAGTAAGGGCGCGATAGATAGAGCCTTCCATTCCAAGATAAGGAATCGAAAAAATCCACGGAAGGGTGAGGGCGAAAAGAAAGAAAAGAGAGATAATGGTTGTTGCATACCGCTTTCCAAATTTATCAAGAAACCGTTGTAGTTTGGGTTTCATTGCTTGTGCTTCATCAATCAACGTGATGATTTTGGAGAGGGTAGATTCTGCACTTGTTTTGGTTACTTCCACTGTAAGGGTTCCGTCTAGGTTACGGCTTCCCGCTTGCACCTCATCTCCTTTTGTTTTTGAGATAGGGATGCTTTCACCGGTTAAATGGACGAGGTTGACAAATGAACTTCCATCGATCACGTTTCCATCGAGAGGGACAACTTCTCCAGCTCGGACCAGTAGATGAGTCCCGACGTTGATTTCTCGTACCGACTTTTGAAAGAGGGTGCCATCTTTTTCTAGGACCATTCCCACGGTTGGAGAAAGGTGGTGGAGATTGATGAGTGCCCCTTTTGCTTTTTTGGAAACCGATTCTTCCAGGGCCCCAGAAAAGGCAAATAGAACGAGGAGCAGCCCTCCTTCAAGTTGACTGCCAACTATAAAAGAAAGGAAGGCGGCCATCGTCATTAAAACATCAATATTGATTTCTAAATTCTTTATGTCGTCAAAGGTGCGCAACAGCGCAGGTGTTCCAGCTAAAAAATAGACAAAGAGCAAAAAGAAATAGGAAAGGTCGATCATGAAATAAGAGGTGGCGTAAGCGCACAGAAGAAAAAATCCTGCGCTCAGAGAACTTTTTAAGCTGAGGTTATGTGCCCATTTCCTTGATTTTTTTTCAAGAAAAGGGCTGATGCTTTCCTCGAGGCCCGAAGTAAAAAATTCATCAAAAATATAGGGGGAGTTAAAGGAAGACATGATGAATCCATTTTGCAATAAGATAGATGCTACTCGTTGACAAAGCTCCTACAGCCACAGTCCAAACCAAGGATTTCATCAAGTCGTTTCCTTCCCTTTTGCTAGCCATGAGGGTTACAGCGCCAAAAAGGAGAAGCAAAATAGTGAGAACTCCTAAAAAATCCCCAACAAAGAACCCTAGGAGCATGCCTACAAAAGAGACAATCACGCCAAGACCTGCTCCTGCTGCTTGTTTCAATGGATGTTCATAGGTTTCAAGTGTCAGCCCCAGCTCTTCTTCAAGCATCAAGCGAAGAAGGCGATTATCGTCGGCCATCAAAACTTCGATGACTTGTTCTAAAAGTTTTCCTGTCAGCCCTTTTTGCTGATACATGGCAGTGAGTTCTTCTTTTTCTTGAGCGCGGTGGTGCGTAATTTCCCATTGCTCTTGCTGAATCAACCGATGGAGGCGTTCCAAGCGGGCCCACCCTAAAAGGCTACTCCGCCCTAGTTTCCAAAACAGCCAACCGATGGAAAAAAGACCTAGAACCCATAAAGTTTTATCCAACGGGATGTCAAATTGAGATAAAAGGATCCACATTCCAACGAAAAGAATGGACGTTTCTTTAAAGCTATCTGCAAACGCAGACAGGTAGCCAGGCATTTCTGTCCCGTGAATTTCTGACGTTGCTTTTATCCCTTTCTCTCTAGCAGCCCGCAAGTGTTCTGCAACTTTTTTTCCTTCAAAATGCTTGTATTGGTTCATTCTTCAAATTCTAATAGATATGCGATTTAAAACCCAAGCAGGAGAAAAAAATGGGTAAGAAAGTGTGAGCTTATTGCAATCGATCAGACCGGGATGAATGATCCAATATCTTCTTTAAGTTTCAAGGATTGCTTTAAGAAGTTTGCAAAGATTGAGATGATCATGGATCGCAATCATTTCCCTTGCAGCATGCATGGAAAATTGAGCCAAACCGATGTCAACGGTTTGGATTCCTGTTCTCGCAGCAGTAATCGCTCCAACAGTGCTGCCACAAGGAAGATTTGATTCTGAAGCAAAGGATTGGTGCGGAATTTGTTTATTTTGACAGATTTTAACGATCTTGGCAGCTGTGAGTCCATCTGTTGCGTAGCGTTGATTCGCGTTGTACTTAATCACAATTCCCTCTCCGATTTTTGGGGCATTTTCTTTATCGTACTTTGCTTTATATCTAGGATGATAAGCGTGGGCCATGTCGATCGAAATGATCTGAGAAGTTTGCTTCATTCGAAGAAAATTTTCCTCTCCTATTTTATAACTCAAAGAAATCCTTTTCAGTAGATCACTTAAAAATGGAGAGCTTGCCCCTTCATCACTTCCAGAGCCCACTTCTTCATGATTCCAAAAAATGGTCATTTGAATCGTATCTTTTGGCTGTTTCTCAGGTGCAAGAAGAGCAATAAGTGACGCGTGAGCCCCTGCTAAATTATCAATCCGATAAGAGGCGATAAGATCAGAGTGTAATCCTAAGATTCTTGGGGAGTCAAACGGAACTAAGTAAAGATCGCTTCCTAGAACAGACGTTATTTTTTGTCCAATGAGTTCTTCGAAAATCTTTTCAGGATTTTTATCTTTTCCTCCCATTCCCACTAGTGGGCAAAGCTGGTGTTGTTTATCGATTTTTTTGGGGTTGTCATTGGCTTCTTTTTCAAGATGCATCGCAATTCCAGGAATCATGACAGGAGCATTTTCTAAAAAAAGAAGATCTTGCTCCACTTTTTCTCCCTCATCGACTAAGATGCGTCCAGCAATCACGAGATCGCGATTCATCCAGGTGCTTAAAATGGGGCTGCCGTAAGTTTCCACGCGGAGGAAAGGAAGGTTATCTTCAATAAAGATGGGATGAGGTTTCAATTTTAAAGCGGGACTATCGGTATGAGAGGCTAGGATGGTTGCTTTACGTGGAACTTCTTTAGGAAGAATAAAAGCGCTAATTGATCCGCCCCGCTCAACAAAGTAACATCCGCCAGGTTTCAATTCCCACTTCTCTTGCTCATTAAGCGGGGTGTAATCTTGCTGCGCTAAACGGTTGCCTATTTCTCGTGTCGCATGCCAAGCCGTGGGGCTTCCTCTTAAAAAGGAAACAAGGTCGCTAAGTGCATTAAAGTTCATAAACCTACCTCGATGGTGTATCTGTTTGGTTTTGACATCCATACTTATAAATAAGTAGGAAAAGAAATCAAATGGAAACTTTGGACCTATGATCATATCAAAATGAAAGCTCATAGTCTATCAACATCGACTAAGTAATTGCATTAGTGAGACAGGTTCATGATTCGGTCATTTTAACTTCTAAATACTTTATAAAAGTATTTAGAAGTTAAAATGTTCTTTGCTGCGGAAAATTAAAGATTTACCACTCAAATTTAATTTTAAGACCCATGAAGCTGATCGATATAGAAGCATATTTCCCCTCTGCTCTTTCTAATACGTAGTCAAGAGCTTTTGCCACATTTCGATTCCCATCATTTTGAAGTTTTGACTGCACTTCATGCATAGAACTTTGCAATTGTTGATCAGTGACTCCGTTTTGTTTCTTTTCTACAAATCCACGAAACAAGGTTAATGTCTGATTAATTTCTTCTTCAGATAGATCGATCTCGAAATCACCTTCGAGATTAGAACGAAGAGCATTGATTAAGTCATCTATTCACCTTTCAAACTACCGAAAAAAGCTACTTAATCAAAAGATTTTTTGAGATTTTTAAGTTCTTTTTCAGTAAGACCCGTTAGCTTTGATATTTGTTTAAGCGGAAATTTTTCGCTAAACATCGAACGGGCAATCTCAATATCTCTTTCTTTACGTCCTTTCTTAAGCCCTTTTTTAAGGCCTTCTTCATGCCCCTCTTTAACGCTCGCTTGTTTGATCGCCGTGAGATTCCGCTGCTCATTGATACTTTCTTCGTAAGCTTTTCTTGTTTCCGGATCGGATGAGAGATGTTCTAGTCTCTCAAGAGCTAGTCGGAAAATTGGGTCTTGCTGGAGTTTTTCAAACTCTTTTTCTTTAATTTAGGATAAGAAGTTAAATGGAAGATTTGGGAAAAAGACAAAAAGAAAAGCTTTAAAGCGATGATATAGGTTCATCTTTCCAGATTCTACATAACTTTTTTCTTTTATTAGGTTCTTCTTTATAAAAATTGGCTTTTTAATGATAGTGAGCTTTTTTGGAGGTCGAATGACAACGACTCAGGGTCTGAATAGGAAAGAAATCTTTGAAAAATCGAAAAAAGTTATCCCGGGTGGGGTTAACTCACCTGTGCGTGCGTTTACGGGCCTTGGAATCGATCCGATGATTGTCAAGGAGGGAAAAGGGGATCTAATTACCGATGTGGATGGACAGTCTTTTATCGACTATTGTATGAGCTGGGGAGCCCTCCTTCATGGACATGCTCAGGAAGAAGTGACCCAAAGGGTGATAGAGAGGACAAAGCTTGGCACTTCATTTGGAATTACAACAGAAGAAGAGCAAAAACTGGCTGAAGAGCTGATTCAAGGAGTGAGCAGCCTGGAAAAGGTGCGCTTTGTTTCATCAGGTACGGAAGCTGTGATGAGCGCTATTCGTCTAGCTCGAGGATTTACTAGGCGCCCGATCGTGATCAAATTTAATGGAAATTATCATGGGCATGCCGACCCTTTCTTGGTCAAGGCGGGTTCCGGCGTTTCTCAATTGAGCCAACAAGCTTCATCTGAGGGAGTTCCTAAAGAGGTAGTTAAACACACTCTTTCCCTCCCTTATAATGATTGCGCAGTCTTCAAGAAGGTCATTAATGATCCTTGTTATTCCCAGTGTGTGGCTGGAGTTGTTTTAGAGCCAATTGGGGCAAATATGGGAGTGGTTCCTGCGAGCGCGGCGTTTTTAAACTGTCTGAGAGAAGAGACCCAGCGTATGGGGGCGGTTTTACTTTTTGATGAGGTGATTAGTGGGTTTCGTGTCTCCTATGGAGGGGCTCAAAAACTGTATGGGGTAGAACCCGATCTGAGCTGTTTTGGTAAAATTATTGGTGGGGGATTTCCTGCTGCAGCTTTTGGTGGAAGAAAAGAAATCATGGATTGCTTAGCACCCCAAGGAAGCGTTTATCAAGCAGGAACTTTATCAGGAAATCCTGTTGCAATGGAAGCTGGCCTGGCAACATTAGAGATTGCAAAGAGACCAGGTTTTTATGAGGAGCTTAAGCGAAAAACAGCAATCATTACAAAACCTGTGCGTAGACAAATCAAAAAGGGGTGTCTTCAAGAAACTACGGGAATGTTTACCCTCTTTTTTGGAGTCGAAAAAGTTTCTTCTTTTGAAGACCTAGTGAATCTAGACAAAGAGCGTTTTAAAGCCTATTTCCAGTTTATGTGGGATAAAAGAATCTATATCTCACCTTCTCCCTACGAAGCCTGTTTTATTTCTTCAGCTCATACGGATGAACATTTAGAAAAAGCGCGAGATGCAATTTTGGAATTTTTAAGAGCTAGAGATTAGAATGAAAAAATGCTTTTTTCTCCTTTTTTTTCTTGCCCTTTCTTGCAGCCTTTGTGCGGAGGATACCTATGTTTTGCTAAAAGGGTACTTAGGAGAAGAGAATCTTTCCTTTGCAAAGAATAAGATTGATTCTCTTCGTGAAGGGAATACTGGAAGACTAATCATAGAAGTCAGCTCTTCTTCAGGGGATCTTCTGTCTTGTCTTTCTCTAGCCCAAAAGATTTGTGATAGTAAAACGAGAAGCAGCAACTATGTGATTGTCTATATTGATGGAAAAGCTGTGGGTCCCGCAGCCATTTTCCCTTTCATTGCAGATGAAATTATTGTGACTCCTCTTGTTGCATGGGGAGATATTCCCTATGGAGTCACAAACGAAATGTCCCCACAGCAAATGTGTTTTGCTGTAAGACCTCTTATTAATCAAAATCGGGATCATGTTTCCCTCCTTCATAAACTTGCGGATGCGATGATTGATCCTCACCAGCAATTGAATTTTAGAGATGGAAAGGGGAGCGTTAAAAAGGAAGTACCAGGCGGTTTTGATCCTCTGGTTCTTAATGTAAAAGGGATGCAATCACTAGGTCTTGTAGCTAAAGTCATGGATGATCAAAGGTTTGCTGAAAGCTACACAGAGGTTCAAGAACAACAAACTACATATGCAAAAGTTATTTCTGCTGTTGAATTTCAAGAGAAGTTCAAGACCTCTGTTTCCTATAGTGATTCTGGAGAAAATCTCATTGGCTATTTGCATATTGGCCACAAGAGACCTATTAACCAAGCCACCTATATCTATACAAAGTTTGCTTTAAAAGATTTTGTAAAAAAAGGGGTCTGCTGCGTTGTTTTAGATTTAGATACTCCTGGTGGAGAGGTTTTAGCAGCATTGAAAATCGTTGATCTTCTCCAGAAAATGGATGTCCATTACCATATTCCTGTCATTGCGTTTATCGATAATTGGGCTGTGTCGGCAGGGGCAATGCTTGCCTATTCCTGCCGTTTTATCGGTTCGATTCCTAGCTCATTGATGGGCGCAGCTGAACCCGTCATCTTGGGACAAGGAGGGCAGATGGCTCCAGCTTCTGAAAAAGTGAATTCGGCCATAAGAGCAGAGTTTGCAAACATTGCGAGTTTTTACGGGAGGAATCCTCTCATTGCCGAGGCAATGGTTGATAAAGATTTGATCTTAGTTCTTCGGAACCATGAAATTGTGAAATTGAGGCACGAGAGCGATGTCATCCATTCTGGTTCTTCACCTGATGTGATGATTTCAGAGCGGGGAAAACTTCTCACTTTACATGCAAAACAGATGGTGGACTTAGGAATTGCTGACTTCGAAGTTCCTTACCAATCTCTTCTAACCGTTACTGAAAAGGAGAGGAACCAAGGACTTTGGCCTGCAAGCAAAATGCTTGCGTTTGAAGAACCGACGTTGAAAAAAATTCCTTACGCAATGATGGTCGACTATCGAGATTGGAGAATCACCTTTTTTACCGTTTTGACCCATCCGATTGTTGCCACCCTTCTTTTTATCGGCCTTGTGATTGGGTTTTATATGGAGATTAATACGCCAGGATTTGGGATTCCAGGCTCAATAGCCTTAACTTGCTTAGTCTTGATCCTTATTTCAAGCTTTGCTAGTCAAGCAGTTAACTGGATCGAAATGATTATTCTTTGCATCGGTTTGGTTCTTCTAACAGTGGAACTTTTTGTCATTCCAGGATTTGGCATTATCGGGATCATGGGGATTCTATTGACCATTATCGGTCTTTTTGCTTTAATGCTGCCCGGAATTGATCGTCTAAACTTTTTAGAACCAGGAACCTTTGAATTGGTGGGTGTAGTATTCGTTGAAAGGCTTGCATGGCTGTGTGGTGGGCTCATTTTTGCCCTTGTCATGATTATTTTAATGGCTCACTTTTTTTCTCACCGCTTTTTTCGCTTTTCAAAGCTCATTTTAAAGGGAGAGCAAGAGAAAAGAAAAGGGTATGTGTCAGGAGCTCCGCGAGAATGGATCCCAGAAATTGGTGAATTGGGGGAAACGGTGACTCCACTTCGCCCTTCAGGAAAAGTTCACGTAGGTGAAAATCTTTTCGATGCGGTTTGTTTAACGGGGTATTTAGAAACAAACTGCGCTGTCGAAGTGGTGAAGATTGAAGGGAGTAAAGTGATTGTAAAACCGCTAGAAGGGCAAAGAGATTTTTCATGATAGTCGCGATTGGAATAGGACTTCTTTCACTCCTTCTCATTTACCTAGAGTTTTTTATTCCTGGAGCTATTTTAGGAATTCTTGGTGGAGTTGGTTTTTGTCTGTCCATTCTTCTTTTTATTTGGGAGTCAGCAATTCCATGGCAAATCAGTACTTTTGTGATTACCAGCCTCCTCTCTTTAGCTCTAACAATTAAAATGGCGCTATGGAAGCTAAAGCAAAAACCTGCCCTGTTTGCTAGAGAGGAGCAGTCAGGCTATTTAGCCTCCGAGTTTGCTAAAGAATTAATCGGAAAATCTGGTGAAGCTCTTACTGACTTAAAGCCATCAGGCCATATTAAAGTAGAGGGGACAAGACACCAAGCAGTGTCTGAAAGTCTTTATATTAAAAAGGGTGAATCTGTTAAAGTCATTGCCGGCGAAGGTGCAAGACTGATCGTCAGAAAAAAATAACAAAGGACACTTATGGAAGACGCTGCATTAGGGATTTATGCCCTGATTATCTTGATGGGGATCATCGGGCTGATTTTTATTTTTATCTTGGGAAAATATATCAAACTTTGGTTTCAGGCATTTGTTTCTGGAACGCCCATTTCCCTGTTTAACATTATTGGAATGAGTCTGAGGAAAATTCCTCCTCAAGTGATTGTTAATGCGCGCATTAATTCCTATAAGGCAGGCCTTAAAGATATTACTGTTTCCGATCTTGAAACACATTTTCTAGCAGGAGGACGTGTTCTAGAAGTTGTCCGTGCCATGATTGCCGCCGACAAGGCAAATATTCCCCTGGATTGGCGCCAAGCCACAGCGATCGATCTTGCTGGACGCGATATTTTAGAAGCTGTGCGCACGTCGGTCAATCCCAAGGTCATTGATTGCCCCAGTTCAGATCCTAAGCAATATATCACTGCTGTTGCCAAAAATGGGGTTCAGCTTCTGTGTCGAGCACGGGTCACGGTTCGGACAAACATTAAGCAGCTTGTTGGAGGAGCTACAGAAGAGACCGTTATTGCTCGTGTTGGAGAAGGGATTGTCAACGCTATTGGTTCTTCAACAACGCATGCCGATGTTTTAGAAGCACCCGAGCTTATTACTAAACTTGTTCTCGATAAAGGACTCGATGCGCAGACTGCTTTTGAGATTTTATCGATCGATATTGCAGATATTAGCGTAGGCGATAATATCGGAGCGCAGCTCAAGATCGATCAAGCGAATTCTGATAAGCAAGTCGCGCAGGCAAAAGCTGAAGAGCGCCGAGCAATGGCTGTTGCCGAAGAACAAGAAAACAGAGCGCAAGTTGTTCTTGCAGAAGCAGGCATTCCCAAGGCCATTGCCGAAGCCTTTAAAATGGGAAATCTCGGCGTGATGGACTTTTATAAACTCAAAAATCTTCAGTCAGACACAAAAATGAGAGACGCCCTCTCAAAATATGAGGATGAAGATGGGTCAAAGCATTGAGGGACTGTATCCCTTTTTACTTTTAATAGGTGTCTCTATTTTTAAAGGGCTCTATAAAAGAGCCAAGGAAAAGAAGGAGCAGGAGAAAAAGATCATACGCCCTGCTCCTCGCCCTCCCCAGTATCAATCCAAGGTTGAACTACCACCCTCGGTAAGTATTGAAAAGATCGAACCTGTAAAGCTTTCGAAGGTTGCAGAAAAGCAAATCTTTCATCGAAAGAAGAAACCTCGGATTGGAAAGCTTGTGAGTCGTCTAAAAAATAAAAAAGACCTCGTTCTTCTGTCAGAAATCCTCATAAACAAACACAATCTTCATTAAAATTTTTTCTCAACGCAGCTGAGGAAGAGCAGGGCAAGCGCAATTTTTAGTCGCCCGCTAATCCCATCTTATTTCACGATCGGGAGTTGTATTATCAAAGAGTTTGTCGTGGATGGAAGGAACTTTTTTGACAAAGATAGATATTAAAGATCCTTATCGCTTCCCAACCAATCTAAGGTTGTGATAGTGCGCACCGCTAGTTGTGATTCGGCAATAAGAACCTGCTTTCCACCTACTTCAATGAGATAAAGTATCGACTTCGAACTCAGGGGCCGTTTTTCTAGAATTTTAATGGACTTCAAAGCATTGATTCCGCGTAATCGTCCGTAGCTCATTTTTCGAAGCATCCAGATTGTCAAGATGACGAGTGCAACAAGTCCGATAAGAAAAGCAATTGTTTTGATAAAGGCTGCTTCGTAGGACTCTGTCGCTTTATGAATGTCAGAAGGAGTCTGGGAGTGTATTTCAAAGGACGTACATTTTTTTTCGTCCTCAAGAGAGGCTTCCTCTTCTTTTTTTTTCTCAGGAGGTAATTTTTCCTTTTCCTCTTTTTTAGGAGCAGCATCGGCTATTCGCTCCGTTGCCATCAGCAAGGGGGCCGAGCTTTCTGCTGCGAAGAAAAGAGCAAAAGAAGCGACCAATAAAAGTTTAAGTGAGCGCATATTTTACCCTTTAACACCAATTGTAAAAAATAGAGTATTAGGTAAGCTGCAGCTTTGCAGAAAAGATAGCGGATGGAAAATACTAAACGGTATGGATAGGTTCATGACTTTTATTTTGTGCCGAAACCTCTTTTTTGTCTATAATTACACCTAGTAAGTTTGGAGGGCCCATGAACAGAGGAACCATAGCATTAGATATCGATGGAACGATCACGAATCGGGAACATCAAATTCCTGATGGTGTTTGCACCTACTTTGAAAATCTCTATAAAAAGGGGTGGCAGTTTATCTTTGTCACAGGAAGACCGCTATCATTTGCGATGATGACCCTTCCGAAGTTAAGTTTTCCTTATTTACTCGGTCTTCAAAATGGAGCAGACCTCATTGAAATTCCTTCAAAGAAAAAAGTAGCTCGGTCTTACTTAAAAATCGACGCTGTTGAGCTGCTAGATCAACTTTATGAAGGGAATGAAGGGGACTTTATTGTTTACGCTGGTTATGAAAAAGGAGATCTTTGCTATTTCCGCCCTCACCGTTTCTCAAAAAAGATGCAGGAGTATTTGAAAGAAATAGAAAAACTCTCTGCAGCACCGTGGATTCCGTTAGACTCTTTTGCTATCAAGGAGCAGACCACTTTTCCTCTTATTAAATGCATCGGATCAAAAGAGATGCTTGAAGGCTTGAACGAAAAACTTAGCATCGTTGAAGATCTCAAAACGACAGTGGTTAAAGATCCTATTTCTTCCCATCTTTATTTCATTCTTATCACCCATAAGAATGCAGATAAGGGAATTGCTGTAAACACTTTCATGGAGAAATACCAACTCAAGCATCCTTTGATTACTGGCGGAGATGATAACAACGATCTCCCACTGCTTAAAGTAGGAGATGTTCGCATTGCAATGGATGGTGCGCCTCAAGCTCTACAAAATATTGCCCAAATCATTGCTCCTCCTGCCGATCGCATGGGGATTATCCAAGGGATTGAAGAAGCCATTGAGCTAGGGTCATCATGACCGTAGCTATTGATAAACGCAAGCTTATGGATCTAGCACTCGAGGCTGGAAGGCGTTATTTAAGTCCTCAGACAAATCTGATCCATTATTGCTACGAGGATGAGCGTTCGACGGATACGATCCCGATTTTCGAAAATCTTTGCTATTGTTTGACCCTTTTTCGAACGAAGATGCAGGATCATGTTCGAGAAGGAAAAGAGCGCCTCAAACACCTCTTAGCTTTTCGCGATGAAAAGGGGCGCTTCCCCATCTATCTTCATCAATATCCCAAAGGAATGGGATCCTACCGAACGATGTACCCTCTTTTTTTAATCGATAAGCACTTTCATAAAGTGATTGAAAAACCGCTTCGCTCAGAGCTACGTAAAAACCTGAGACTACCACTTCCACCAACAGCAGTAACCAACTCGAAAGAAGCAGGACTCGTGGCTCTCGATTTGGTCTGTCATGACTCTCCGCTTGATGCACTTTTTCCCTTGTGGGATTTTGAAAATGAACTGTATTCTGGACCGTTAGGCGATGAACGGCAACGCAAAGGGGAGATAGAAACGACCCTTTTTGATCTATTCATGGGCCACTCTCCCCGCATCTTAAAGCCTCATCCTGTCCATCTTCATGCAGCTCTTGTTTTTTCAGCAGGAAATCATCGACCTGTGTCACCTATTGCCTGCAGCTGTCCAAGGGGAGTAGGGACAGGATACCATCTCTATCGAAAACTCTGGAAAGAGGGCAATCACCTTCATACACTGGTTTGTCAGGATAAGAACATGCTTTGCACAAAAAATACTTTTACCTACCCTGAACGCATTCCCGATGAAAAAAACCGTATGGAACTTACTTTTTATACTGATCGTGCTGAAAAGAAAACTGTTTTGATTAATGGAGAAAAGGGGACTGTGTTTAGATTGGGGGACGTAATTTCGATTAGCACTCCTGTGAAGACGGTGAAATTCACCTTCAAACTCACCGAGGGAGAGGGGGACTTTTTAGGACACTTGAGTTTTGGAAACAGACCCGCTCAGATCGAAACGGATGATTTGACTGCTTATGATTGGAAAATTGGAATACGCTCTTTAAGGCGCACCGCTACTCTATGTCTTCAGCTTCAAGAGCTTTAAAATACCGATGGTAGTTTGTATGACGAGGCGTTCCCTCTGATTCCATTGGGATCCTTAGGGGAATGCAGCTTCTTCTTGAGGGGTTAGAGCTGGGCTATCGACAGCAACCCCCATGGCGTGCATTCCATTATCAACATAAAGGGTAACTCCTGTGATGGCTGAGGCCATTGGTGAAAGGAGAAAAGCTGCCGCATTTCCAATTTCAGCTGATTTTAACTCTTTTTGCAGTGGAGCATTATGTTGAGCATATTCAATCATTGCGCCAATAAATCCAATCGCTCGTGCAGCGCGACTTCCTAAAGCTCCTGCAGAAATCGTATTGATACGAAGAGCCCATTTGCGACCCGCTTCCCAAGCAAGAGTGCGGGTATCACTTTCGAGAGCTGCTTTTGCAGAGCTCATTCCCCCACCATAGCCAGGAATAGCACGCTCAGAGGCAAGATAGGTTAGGTTGATTGCTGACCCACCTCTATTCATGATTGGCCCAAAATATTTGACCATACTTACGAAGGAGTAAGCAGAAGAGCTGATGGCTGCCAGGTATCCTTGTCTCGATGTTTCAAGAAGCGGTTTTTTAACTTCGGGGCCATTGGCTAGAGAGTGGACGATGATGTCAATTTTTCCATAGTCTTTTTCGATTTGAGCAGCAACTTCGGAAACAGTGTAACCCTCATACTGCTTGTATCGCTTGTTTTCCTTGGTAGCTTCAGGCACTTCTTCAGGTGTATCGAAGTTTGCATCAATCGGGTAAAGTTTAAGATAGTTCATCATTGAACCATCAGAAAGCTTTCGCGAGGGATCAAACTTACCGCTCTGCCATGAAGTGGTAAAAATCTTTACAATAGGGGCCCATGTTCCAATCAGAATCTCACAACCAGCTTCAGCAAGAGCTTTTGCAATTGCCCAGCCATATCCTTGATCATCACCGATTCCAGCTATGAAAGCTTTTTTGCCTTTTATGTTCATTCGATCACCTCACACTAAGTTTAGAATAAAAAATACCAAATACATGCAAAAATGACAACTCATCGTTGATAAACTCAAATTTTCACGAATCACCCGTACATCTGATTTTCTTAAAAATTAAGATGCCAGCTAGTCTCGGCGACTCCAGCCTTCGGCGGTCAGAATCCGCCCAGGGGGGATGACAATTTTGATTCTCTTTGAAGGAGAAGTAGAAGGGCGTTGAACAGATAGAGCTTTAGCCTTTTTCTTTAAGGAAGTTGCTTTCTTTTTTGGGGCAGCCACTTTTTTTCGAACTGGAACTTTTTTCTTGGCAATCCCCTTCTGTTTGGTAGCTATCTTCTTAGTAGCGGCTATTTTTTTTCGTTTAAAAATCTTTTTAATTACCATGGAAATATTCAAAATTTGTTTAACCATGTTAAGGATAAAATTATTGCGAATTAATTACAACGTAGTAATTTTTAAAAAAATGTCTTATTCATTAAGGAATCAAAAAAATCTCAAAGTCAGTTCTTGCTTCACAACTGCTATTTAGCTAGAATAAAAGGCTATGAAATATGTAAAGATCGACTCTTTTGAAAAGCACTTAGATGAGGCGCTTCCCGAGCACCCTTCCACAGTCTATTTTATCTTGATGGAAGATCTTTTTGAAAGGGAATTCGTCTCTGAGCGCATTGCGAAAAAAATTGGATTTGAAGCGGCCCGTTTAGACAAAAAGCGGCTTTCTGAAGCACTTGGATCCCCTTCATTGTTTTCTAGCAAGCGGACACTTATTTGTGATGAGGCAGCTGAAAAAGAGATTCCTAAACTCGAAGATTTAGTTTTGATTTTTACCGGAAAAACGCCCCCTCCTTGTTACAAAAAGATGGAAAAAGAGGGGATTACGCTAGATCTTATGCATGAAAAACCCTGGGAGCGAAAAAGCCGGCTACAGCGGTGGCTTGTCGAGTATGCGCGGGATCAAGGAAAGGCTTTAGGTGTCAATGTAGCTACCTACTTCATTGACTTTTCTCATGCTGATTTTGCCAGGCTCTTGCAAGAGCTCGATAAGGTGATTGCTTACAGTGGAAAAAGCAAAAGCCTTTCTTTAGAAATGGTAAAAGAAATTTGTTCTTTGGATCCCGTTCAAAGTGGGTGGCAACTCTCAGAAGCTGTTGTTCTGGGGGGAGCCGTCCAGTTTGGCGATACAGACCTCTATGCTCTAATCGGCCAGCTTCGCTATCAACTCCAGATTGGTTTGGAAATCGCTCTTGCAAAAAAGCTTCCAAAAGCTTCCCCCAAGAAGATTGAGAAATTTCAGCGAAGTGGGCTCAAACCCTCCTATTTTGTTGAGGGGCTTAAAGAACTTTTTAACCTAGAAATGAACCTGCGTTCTAATCTTTCGAATCAGGGACTCTTGTTCGATCAATTTAGAGCCAAACTAGCGGCGAAGCGCTAAAGAAACCCTTGTGTTATACTTGCTACCAAATCTCTTAGACGAAAACTTAGACCATGACCCTTTTCTTCCACCCAGTGTAGGGAAGATTGTTTCCTCTTTGGATGGAATGATTGCTGAAAGCCCAAGAGGCGCCCGCCGTTACATGAAACGTTTTACCGATAAGTTCCGAGACATTCCTGTGCATCTTCTCAATAAACACACTAAAGAGATCGACTCACTGATTGCCCCTCTTCAAAAAGGGGAGACATGGGGGCTTATTGCGGATGCAGGTCTTCCCGTTTTAGCCGATCCTGGAGCACGTTTGATCCGTCGCCTCCATACCTTGAAAGTTCCGATTGAAACATTGCCTGGGCCTTCTTCACTTGTCTACGCCCTCCAGCTCTCGGGGCTCCCAGCTCAAAACTTCACCTTCCACGGCTACCCGCCGAAAGACGAAAAAACTCTCAAAGAAAAGCTCCGAACCCTGCCTAAAGACCAGACCCACCTTTTTATCGAAGCCCCTTATCGCACTGATAAATTCTTAAAAAATCTTATTTACAATCTCCAGGGAGAAACCGATCTCTCTGTCTCTTGGAACTTAACCCTTCCATCTCAAGGGGTTAAAACACAAAAAATTGCTCAGTGGAAAAAGGGGATTCCCTTGCTGGGGAAAGTTCCGGCTGTCTTTGTTGTGATAGGCAGGAAATCATAGTAAATTAATTTAATTTTTAGTATAATATTTATTAAAAAATGAGGATTAATTATGATAAAAAATGTAAATACTTTTTTTGTTAATGGGATAATTACATCAAAAAAAGAGGCCCATGAAACCGCTCAAAAAATTGAAGATCTAACAGGTGTAAAAGTCGAGACTTTCTATAATAAAAGTACCCCTCTAAAAACTGTCATTAACATCGTAGGAAAAATTTTCTATGGAATTGTTGGTTTAGGCTACTGCGCCCTTGATTCGCTAAGGAAAAAGACAGACCAACAAGGGCTCGATCATCGGACAATCACTGTTGCAAGTTCAATAGCAGCTCTGAGATCAGGGGCCAAAGAATGGCACGATGTCCAGGTCGATAAAGCAAACCATGGAAAAGCTTTAGCCAAGCGCGTTCAAGCCCGTTTAGAAGAGGCGCCTCATGAAACAGTCCGTTTCATTCTCCATAGCCAAGGAGCTCACGTTGGCTTACATGCCTTAACCCATCTTCAAGATTATAAAGAGCGCATTCAGGTCATTAACCTAGGAGGCATGGTTGAAATTCCTGAGCCTATGGCTTCTCATGTGACCCATTTTGCGAATCGCAAAGATCCTGTTCCCAACTGGATCTCCCGTTTAACAAGTAACGGGCATCAATGGGTCGATCTTGGTGATGACCATACGAAAACATGGCTTGCTCATGAGATGAATGAATACTTACGCCACGAAGTTGTACAAGACCTTTTGAAAGCGCCTGCAGTCGCCGCCGCTGCTTAAAAGATTAAACCTTGCAGAAAAATTTATAGAAGCCCCAATAAAATCGATGGTCGGACTGGGTTCCTAGGCGAAGTTTACTGGTAAAAGAGCACTTCTAAATCAATTTCAACCATCTTTTATCTTTTGTTTGAGAAGGGTTGCGAAGCGATGTTTGTGTGTTTGGGGAGAAAAGTAGTCTGTCATTGCCTTAATACGAATAGGAACAGCTGCGATGAAGCCTGCTTTTAAAAGAGCGCCATCGCTTTCAGGGTGTTCATTGTGGTTTCCTATGATTTTGTCTAAGTATCCTTCTGGATGCTCTACCTTTCTAGGTGTTTCCTACCAAAAATAGCGTCCTTGTCTAACCATCTTCATCCCCTGGATTGTTTTTTTAGGAAAGTTGACAGGCAAAAATGTTCCTTCGGAAGAGGGTTTTGGATCACAGACTCAACAATAGGAAAAAGATAGGGTTTATAATATGGGGAAAAGTTTCAGCTTGGGAACATGTATAAGAAAAAGCAATGCCCGGAACTTTTAAGAGAATTCCTTGAATCACACATCCCGCTGTTCCACTGTGAAGAATGCCTCTTCCAGCATTCGATCCATGGTTGATTCCCGAAACAATGAAATCTGGTTTCCAGTTCAGAAGACCGCTCAGTGCAAGTTTTACACAGTCAGCAGGAGCTTCTTTAACTTTTCAAGTGGGGGTTTTTGTAAAACAGGTTTCCATCTCGACTCGGATAGGGCCATGAAAAGTAACGCTGCCCCCTTTTCCAGATTGTGTTTTCATAGGTGCGAAGACAGCAAGGTCTGCAAAGCTTTTCAGACCTTCCCAAAGAGTTTGCATTCCGCTGGCTTCAATGCCATCATCATTTGTAAGAAGTATTTTAATCTTTTGCACGGTGGTCACGTTTACCGCTTGTAATCCACGACATCACATAGATGGCTAGACTGCTAAATAAAAATCCAGGAACGAGCGTGGGAACTTCGATAGAAAGCATCCGATTAAGAACAGGCCAAATGATCGCGACAACCCCTCCTACGATGAGTCCAGCCCAGGCTCCATACTGATTAGCACGTTTAGAATAAAGAGAGAAAACAAGAAGGGGACCAAATGTAGAGCCAAGACCTGACCAAGCATAAAGAACAAGAGAATAAATGGTGCTGATTTTGAAAAAAGCGATGATAAAGGCAAAGGCAGTGACTGCTAAAACAAAGATCCTAGAGATCCAAAGGAGTTGTTTTGAAGTGGCATTTTTATGGAAAATACGTTTGTAAAAATCTTCTGTTAAACTAGACGCTAAGACTAAAATTTGAGAATCCATTGTTGAAATTGTTGCTCCAAGAACGCCGCACAAAATGAGGGCCATAATAAAAGGAGAAAAAGTAGCTTTGACCATTTCAACAAAGACAAGTTCTGGATTACCGATTCCTTGAGCAAAATAGGGAATGGCGATGAGTCCAAGCAGGGTTGCACTCCCTAGTGCAATGACTTGCCAGGACATCCCAACAAACATCGACTTTTTAATATGAGAGACTTTTTTGATCCCCATAAATTTTGTGATGATATGAGGTTGTCCAAAATAGCCAAGTCCCCAGCCACAAATTGAAAAAAAAATCCTCCAAAGAGTTGTCGGTGAGCTGTTGGGAATCAGTGAAAAATTGCGTCCCTGAAGGGCTAAGGCGTGCTGGATCCCATGAAAACCTCCAACTTTTGGAAGCACAACCATAGGGACTAAAACAATCACACAAAGGAGAAAGAGTCCTTGAAACAAATCGATCCATGCGAGGGTGGTATAGCCCCCAATGAAGAGGTAAGGGACAACAACAAAGATTCCCACAGAAATCGCAAGCGTATAATTGATTCCAAAGAGGGTATCGACCAAAATTCCTAAGCCCACGATTCCAGCAGAGATATAGATTGCATAAAAGATAAAAGAAAGAATGGCTGTAAACATTCGAATCATCCCTGAAGTATCGTGGAAACGACTTTCGAAAAAGGATGAAAAAGTCATACTATTATATTCTTCTGTTTTTATGCGCACTCTTGGGGCAATACATAGCCAATTGAGGAGCATGAATAGAGTCAGTCCTACAGCAAGCCAAACATTAAAAAGGCCCCCAGAAAAAATAACAGAGGGGAACCCTAAAAAGAGCCAAGCACTCATGTCACTTGCATGCGCAGCCATCGCGGTTAGCCAGTAACTTAAAGAGCGCGCACCAATGATAAAGTCGCTTGCTGTTTGATGTTTTCGGTAAGATAGAAACCCGATCGAGAATAAAATCGCAATATATAGACTAATCGCAAGTAGAATCACTTTTCTAAAACTTTTGTTGATCGATATTTTTGGGCCACCTGCGTCTCATGGTCGATACCTTCGTAAAGAAAGCCCTTTCTCTAAGAAATCTTTTGACTTTCATGCATTTTGCATCTTATCCCGCGAGGCGTTGACAGGCAATCCAGGCCTAGCCCCAAAGCTTGGCAAATGCATAGGCAACCTTTTCTGGACCATAAATCAAAGGGGGAATAATTGTCACCCCATATCTTGCATTGAGACTTTTGAAAGTTGGCTGCGCACTCACTTTTATGAACGAGATAAAGAAAGTAAAGGGGCTTGATCCATAACAGATCATTTGATATAGTGACGACTTCAATTTGCTGGAGTAGCTCAACTGGTAGAGCGCCCGACTTGTAATCGGACGGTTGAGGGTTCAAGTCCTTTCTCCAGCAGTTTTTTAGGTCCTGTTCTCAATCTTTAGAACCGAAATTTTGAACTTCGACGGTGGGGCCAATCCTTTTGGGGGTGTCGCATAGTGGCAATTGCAATGGACTGTAAATCCATCGACTTCGGTCTCCGCCAGTTCGAGTCTGGCCGCCCCCATTCTTCTGGCCGCTTTTTAAATTCCATCATTGTTAAGAAGGGTTCCCGCACTGATAATGAAAGATTTCCGTCCTTCAACTGCAAGTTCTGAAATACCAAATCTAAAAGCTCATGTTTTTCACTCACTTCAGAACTTTCGAAAATTTCTCGTGCGCGCGTTGCATAAGTTCATGACCAGGTTCGCTGTAATATAAAAGTCTTTATCCGCTTTTTCGTAATGTAAGCAGAGATTAGCAACCGTTTTCCAAGTTTTTTCATTAGATTTAGGCTAAATATTTTTGATTTTAGGAGTTAGAGGATCTTGCGTTTTATTGCTATGTAGCAGTAATTTTTGTGATGTTTATGTTTTTACAATCCGTAGATTTTTGGAAAGTTCATAGCTAATAACTAACCCTTCAGCTGTTTTTTTGTAAGCCTCTTCTTCATGAGAAGCGTTGAGAATTTTTTGAGGACCCCATCTTCGATATAATTCTAATATGAATTCTAGAGTTTCTTTTTCTCTATCCTCGAATAAAGTAGGGTCTGATGAAACTAGAGCTTTGTATGAACAATCATCTATTTTTTCTAGACATCCGCTTTTGACTAAAGTTTCATAAATGGGTTTATATTGATCGGGACAAGGGCCATATTTTAAAGGGGTATATCGAGCTCCAGTCAAGCTTACTGCGTATTTACTAAAGTGGTAAAAGTCGGTATAAAAGAGCAATTTGTTCAAAAAGAGGATGGATGTGTTGGTTTGCTCGATGAGGTATAGAACGACACTTTTGAATAACTGAAAGTTAAATTTTACATTCCCACTGTATATATTTGGTTCCTCGCGTTTCCAACGAATTTTTAAGAAATTTATTTCTGCAGCAGCTTCATCGCATTTAAGACGCATAAGCTTGTCTTGGCTGCTATCTTGAATAAAATATGTTTCCCATCTTTTGATGCTAGCTTCTCCAACACCCAAATAGCGAGCAAATGCTGTTTGAGACATCCCTAACTCTTTTCGATAGGCAATAATTTGAGAAGATGTAAGGAGTTTATGGTTTTCTCTATATTTATCCGCAGAAGCGCGCCGTAGAACGTTCATTTGCTTTGTATTCATCAGTGGTGTTTGGCAATTTTTACAAACCATGCAAGGAGCAATAACTTCAACTGTTTCTCCTTTTATCTCAGGGTTGAAGCGAACTTTTTGCTCAACAAAATGAGCTTTATCGCATTGCAAGCATTTCATAATCTTTCTTTTGCTCTTTGGGATCTTTATCTTCGTGTAAAGATACATAGTAAAAATGTCCATTTTTAATGGAGAACTTTACATACATCTTTTGCTTGAGTAGAGGACTATGCCATACAAAAGCCCACAAATCATGACCCTTGATTTTTGTCTCGTAGCTCTTAGGCGGAGGACGAGCTCCCTTATAGTGTTCTGGGTATATTTCATTGATTAGTTTCGAAACCATCTCCCAAATTTCCTCCGTTTGTTCGATTTCCAAACTTATCAGCTCTCCTACAACTTTGGCTGGGTTAGCAAAGGCTACCCGTCCATTTTGTAGGGCCTTTTTAGCTTCTTTCAGGCGTTTGTCGATTTCTCTGTGAGTGGGACGTTTCACTGTCTTTCTGTATCATATTGTAGCATCAAATGATATCAAAAACCACTATTTTGTTCCAGTTTTTTATAAATTTTTAATTTAGAGTAGCTTAAAAAATTTTATTCGTTTAGAGAGCAAGAATATGAATACCAATCTTTTACTAAAACGTGCCTTAAGTATGCCTTTCAGTGTATTTTGTTTTTTAAGTTATTCATCTGTAGCTGTTCTAATTTTTACAGGGTGTGCTACTAGCTATCAGCCTGAGGGTCTTGATGGAGGATATTCGGAGACGCTAATGGCTCATGACACCTATATTGTTACTTTCAAGGGAAATGAGTTCACATCGCATGAACAATCTATTAGGTATGCTCTTAAAAGAGCTTCTGAACTGACTCTATATAGTGGATACAAGTACTTTTCCATTAGTTCTTCAGTGAACCACTCAGAACAAATAGCTTACTCGAATACCTATGAAAATGCTTCCAGCCAGGTTGATGTTTATGGATACTCTAGTTCAATGCAAGGTCAATGTGAAGGTTCAAGTTCAATAAGATCATTTTCGGGAATTACTACTAAGCCTGCAGTTAGCATACTGATTAAGTGCTATCACGAGAAGCCAAAAAACATCGAAACTGTTGATGCTAGGTTTTTCTTAGCAAATAACTAACCTTTTTTTAAGTTAGGAAGAATTACGAATTTGGCTATTGAAGGTTACAGATGAGATATGCATTTCTGAAAATTTTAAGTCGTGGCTACTATCCTCCTAGGTGAATAGGGAAATCATACCAACTGTAAATTTTTAACCTGGTCGTTTGATTCTTAGACATTGTTGACACGTAATCTTGAATTTCCTATGATGTAAATCTCGAAAACAATCCTAGAAAAGGTGCTTTCAATCAAATCCCTATTCACTTCATCGCTGCAGGCTGGGACACGCTCCTAGCATGGTCGCGGTGGTCAATCCAACATCTATTAGAGGCCATGATGAACCAAGTTAGAGAACACTGGACAGGACGCATTGGGTTTCTAATGGCGGCTATTGGGTCAGCCATTGGCTTAGGTATTCTGTGGAAATTTCCTTACACCATCGGAGAAAATGGGGGCGGCTTATTTCTCCTTTCCTATTTCATCTGTCTACTCATCGTCGGTATTCCTATTTTTATTGCTGAAATTATTTTAGGACGCAGCAGTCAACGAGCAGCGGTAGGCGCCTATGAAGTGCACGATCGAAAAGAAGCGGGGTGGAAAGTCACTGGATGGTTTGGTGTTTTAGCATCATTTTTAATCATGTCATTTTACAGTGTGATCGCTGGGTGGGGAATGAGCTACATTTTAATGTCGCTAAATGGGTTTTACCAAAACCTGAGTGGCGCTGAAGTAGCAAAAGCGTACGATGCTTTGTCTACATCGGGAGATATTTCTCTTTTTTGGCACTTTCTATTCACATTGACTACAACAGCGATTGTGATTTCAGGAGTGCGGAAAGGGATTGAGCGTTGGGCAAAGATTATGACAAAGATTCTCCTTGCCTTGTTGGTTCTTCTCTTTTTGTATACCTCAACACTCAGTGGATTTGGGAAAGCAACGCAATTTATTTTTCATCCCAACCTTGCAAGGTTTAAATTATCGAGTGTGATTGAGGCTTTAGGCCTCGCTTTTTGGACTTTAAGTATTGGGCAAGGAATCATGATTAGTTATGGAAGTTACATGAAGCGTTCTGCTAGTGTGGTTCAAATGTGTGGAATTGTGGCTTTTTCTGTGATCGTAGTGGCTATTTTAGCAGCGCTTATGATCTTTCCCGTTGTGTTTACTTTTGGCCTTGAACCACAAGCGGGACCAGGTTTGATTTTTCAAACGCTGTCCTATCTTTTTGCGCAGCTTCCAGGTTCCCTTGTGTTAAGTACGATGTTTTTCACTCTTTTTGTGTTCACAGCTTTAACATCAGCAATTCCGCTAATCGAAGTTGTTGCAACAAATATGATGGAACTCAAAAATATTTCCCGAAAAAAAGCAGCTATCATGGTTGGATCTGCAACGTTTATTTTCGGAATCCCTAGTGCGTTTGCAAACTCTTCTGCGGTTTTTCCCGACTGGTCAGCGATCTACGGAATGAATTTTTTAAAGACGATCGATAGTTTAGTTTCGATCTGGGTGATTCCTATTGGAGGTCTTCTAAGCTCTATTTTCGTGGGGTGGGTCATGGATATAAAAATTGCGCGTCAGGAATTTGTATTTGGCACAAAGCTCGCCTACCTCTTTCGTCCTTGGCGTTTTTTTCTCCGATGGATTGTTCCGTCAACGATTCTTATTATTATTATTCAAAAGAGTGGTCTCTATGATTTTGACCGTCTTTTAAAAAGTGGGAGTGGTTTGTGACTCAAGCAAGAGAGCATTGGGGATCTAGGCTTGGATTTGTTTTGGCAGCTGTGGGTTCTGCCGTTGGCCTGGGCGTTCTTTGGAAATTTCCCTATATTGTTGGACAAAATGGTGGGGGACTTTTCCTTTTCTCCTATATTCTTTGCGTTATTATCATTGGAGTTCCTGTCCTTATTGGAGAGCTCCTTTTAGGGAGGCATAGCCAGCGAGCTGCTGTTGGAGCTTTTGAGGTGTTAGCTCCTGAGCGACCTAAATGGAAGATTGCGGGTTGGTTTGGAGTGCTTTCCTCCTTTTTAATCATGTCATTTTACAGTGTGATCGCAGGCTGGGGGATGAGTTATGTTTTGATGTCACTGAGCGGATTTTATCAAAACCTTTCATCTAAAGAGGTTTCAGGGGTCTTCGATAAACTTTCTCATTCTGGAAGCATTACGCTCTTTTGGCACTTTTTCTTTACTTTGATTACGATGGGCATTGTTTTATCAGGGGTTCGGAAGGGAATTGAGTTTTGGTCAAAAATAATGACACGCGCCCTTTTTGTCATTCTCCTTGTCCTTTTCTTGTATGGCGTTTCAATGGATGGTTTTGGAAAGGCCGCTCATTTTATTTTCTATCCAGATGTACATCAATTTAAATTTTCGAGTGTATTGGAAGCTCTTGGGCTCGCGTTTTTTACTTTGAGTTTAGGGCAAGGAATTATGATTAGTTATGGAAGTTATATGAGGAAAAAAGGAAATATTCCTCAGCTGGCTTGTATTGTTGGTTTTTCTGTTGTGCTTGTAGCCATTCTTACAGCAATGACAATCTTTCCGGTAATCTTTACTTTTGGTTTTAAGCCGCAGCAAGGCCCTGGATTGATTTTTAAAACGCTTCCCTATCTCTTTGCTCAGCTTCCGGGATCGCTGGTGATTTCAACGATTTTCTTTACCCTCTTTGTTTTTACGGCTTTAACTTCTGCAATTCCTTTCATCGAAGTGGTGGCAACAAATATTATGGAGCTAGCCCACTGGCCGCGAAAAAGGGCTGTTCTTTTCACTTCAGCAGGAATGTTTCTTTTTGGAATTCCTAGTGCTTTTTCTTTTTCCCGAAATCTTTTCCCTAATTGGCAAACTATTTATGGTCTAAATTTTCTCGATACAATGGATAATTTTGTGTCTACATGGATGATTCCTATTGGTGGTTTGCTAACGGCGCTTTTTATGGGCTGGGGCCTGAAACGAGAAATTTCTCTTGAAGAATTTCCTCTTGGTAGAAAGTGGCAAACCTTTTTCAAAATCTGGCATTTTCTCATAAAATGGATCATTCCCTTGACAATTTTTTTAATTATCCTGCAAAAGAGTGGGGTTATTCATTTAGATAGAGGTGATCATGGTTCTTACCCCGTCAAACATGATGCCCTTGGGAAGCAGGGCACCTGATTTTAAACTCATCGATGTTTCTACAGATAAATTTGTGACTTTAAAACAGATTCGCTCAGATATTGGGACGGTTGTGATGTTTATTTGCAACCACTGCCCTTATGTCAAATATATTCAAGAGACACTTTTAGGCTTAGCTAAGGATTATATTCTTAAAGGGATTTCCTTTGTTGCGATTAATGCGAATGATCCATTGGCCTACCCTGAAGATGGCCCAGAAGAAATGAAAAAGTTTGCAAGAGAATGGGATTTTCCTTTTCCGTATCTCTTTGATGCAACGCAAAGAGTGGCTCGAGATTACGATGCGGCATGCACTCCGGATTTCTATGTATTTGATAGGAACCTCAAGTGCGTCTATCGTGGTCAATTTGATGAAGCGCGACCCGGGAATGCTCATCCTGTAACTGGGAAGGATTTAGCGGAAGCCTTGGACTGTCTTATTTTTGGTAAGGAGGTGACTCCCGATCAACAGCCGAGTATAGGCTGTAATATCAAATGGTTTGAAAAAGAGGCGATTGTTACGGGCTAAAAAAAATTTAAGGATCCTTAGAAAGATTGTATCAAACTGCTCTAAATCAAGAAACTCTTTTGCAAAGATAGCATTTTAAATGAGAAGATGGCACAGAAATGACGACACACGTTTCTCAGACAGAGTATGCCAGCAGTTTGCCGTCAATGACCATATCGATCCGGAAACTTTTCTCTAAGAAAGTACAATGACCGTAAAGATCAAAAACATGCCTTACAAAATGCTTGAGAATAGGGCTACATGGGCTGGAATGCCTGCTCCAGACCAATCCAACGAAAAGGGAAGATAAAATTTTCCGTCGATCACCATCAAAATCAAAGAGGCAATCAAGAAAGAGCTAGAAAAAGATTTCGGAAACAGGCTTGCTGAAGTTGAAAGCGTTTGACCTTCCGATAAGGTATTCGTTTGACATTCTCTCCAAGGAAAGGAGAGGGCTTTCCTCACTTGTCTCTCCAATCTTTTTATGCAGCTTCTCATAATCTTGTGAGACACTTTCCCCACCCAAATACTAGTTTTCCTATCTACCCTGCCTTTCTGCAAAACTGTTAGCAGCACCAAGAGAGAAATAATAGACAGCTTTCTCGTAGTCTTGTGGGGCTCCTTTTCTTTCTCGTCTTCCTAGCCGAAGACAGGAGCTGACATATGACATGACATTCGCACTCAGGTAATGCTCCAACATTGTGGCAACAATGTCACAACGTTGGTGGCACCGTTGTCTCAAAGTTGGCCCCAACGTTGTGATGACATTCATTTGTAGATACTTTTAGACATCCTGGCAACATTGGGTGGACGTCCAAACAACATTGTGTAAACATTGTATCAATGTTGTACTTCAACCAAAATCCCAACCTTGCCACCACTTTGGACAATGTCGGCCAACAGTGAGACAAAGTTGAGGCAACATTGTGTGAATGTTGTGGCAATGTCGCTCTCA
>JASJDV010000042.1 GCA_030064985.1 Simkaniaceae bacterium
CTCATCCAATTTTTTGCGCTGGAGACCTCTTTCTTCAGATGGAGGAGGAAAGCGCGATTTCCTATAGTTAATTGTACAAATAGCCGTCTACTTTTTGGATTAACCGGCAATATTTCCAGCTAATCCCTTGAGCACCTAATCCGTTAGTTGTTTTAATATCGAAGCTGCCTGAAAATCTCACGGAAACTCTCCCTGTGTATGTGCCTACTTTCCTGCCAGCAGTTACAATCGCCTTAACAAGATCACCAGTCACAAACCCTTTAACCACTTTACTTTTTTTCGCTGACGTTCTAGGAAAACCATATTTGTTCACTCTGCACATTTGGCGACACCCTCTACCTTTTGCTTTGATAATTAAAGGCTGAATTCCTTTTGGTATCGACACTAATTCACCTGATCTGCCAACGCAAACGGCATCTATCCAGTGATCTTTTGGATAGCCTTGATTTGTTCGATTAAATTTAGTTTGCCCACCTGTCCCGAATAAGAGCGGCAGCCTGAATTGCTCTAATCGCTCACCAATAGCAAAACGAATCGTATTGATTGCTGCTGCATCTTTTAATGGCGCTTTAATCTGTGACTTGATCTTTTTTAATTTTTCAGACTTTCCTTTAAGAAATTGATCAACGCTTAGATTTGATTTCTTTTCGTTGCAAGTGCGACAAGCAATGACAAGGTTGGTAACGCTATCACTGCCACCTGTAGATTTAGATACAACATGCTCTATTTCCAAGGGGACGTTTTTAGCATCACAATAAACACATCGATGTTGCCACTTGTGCAGTAGATATTCTTTAACCTCAAAGCCAAATAAACTACCCTGCTGGTACTCAACGCCGTCGATCTCAGGATTTCTAAGCTTTTGCATATCAAAGCGGACACGCTCACTTGCAATCCTATCAATCGGTGATAGCTTAATAAGCTTTCTTGTTAAGTTCTCAATATTATCAACGCGTGATTTTAATGATGGTGCCAACCACCCTTGTGGTCTGGTACGGTTCAAAAATCTTGGCGCACGATAACGTGTTTTGCGATTGCGCCTTGATTTTCTGATCGCTCTACGAGAGAGTAAAGAATCTCTAATCGCTTGCCCTCGGTGCTCTAAGTTCGCAGCCCAAATAACTTTGCAGCCATTTTTACCTTTCACGACTAAAGCAATCCCTGTTACTTTAGAACCAGCATCAAACTTAAGCTCCAAAGGTTGCGTGTCGCCATAATCACGTTCAAGCAAAACAACAGTAAAAGGCTTTAAGCGAAACACCGCCGCCTTACCTTTCTTAAGCAGCCATCTTGCTCTTGCTGGATGGCAAGGCATTAAAGGCTGTTTATTCTTGTCTAGTACAAATGCTTTTTGCATTTTAATCCTCTTTTTGTCAGTTACCTGACTCTCAGCCTAAAGCTGGTAAAAGTCTCCTCGCCAATGTTAGAAAGGCTTTTTACGTTAATAGCACTGTCCGTATCTCCGCACCGTACTGTTTAACTATTAACGACAGAGCCTAGAGCTGGAGAAGCACTCTAGGGTGTCCTGACCTATCTAACGTAGCACTCTAAGTGCTCAGGCTGGTCAACCAATCTTAAGACTCAGCTAAAAGCTTCGTCCTTTAGGGCGGGGTAGTTGACGCTCTATTCTAGATAAAATGACTGGCTTATTAAATGAAACAAAGGCGACAAAAACTGGGGCAAAAAAAATCTTATCATGACGAGGATCAAAATAGCTTTCAACAAAATCTGCAGAATAAAAATAATCTGGAACAAGCCCTGTTTCTTCTTTTAGCTCTCTAAGCGCCCCTTGAATTGTATTTTCACTTTCTTTGATCCTTCCCGTTACAATTTGCCAATTATTTTTGAGCTTTTCTTTTACTTGGTGCAGCAACAAACATTCTACGACGTTTCCTTCTTTCCTAAAAACGTGAATAATAACAACTTCAGGAGAAATACTCATAATATTACCTGAACCATTTGATCCATTTGCGATGACTTTTTAGCCAAATCAATTAATTTCATAGTTTGACAAGCATCCTCTAAAGATACTCGTGGTTTCTCATTATAAACAACACAATTTACAAAGTGCTCAATTTCTTTAATATATAGATCTCGAGAGCTTTCTAGACCCGACTGATATGGATCTTGAATTTCTTTTTGTGAGTGATTAAAGGTCTGAATCCTATCCTTTCTTAAATCCCAAGTCAATGTTCCCTTCTCTCCTTTTATTTCTAAACTTCTGTGAGGCAACTGGTCTACCATATTTTGAAAAATACTTACCGATAGGCCTGAAGAATAATAAAATGATGTAGAAGCTATATCTTCAACATCTATTTCTAAATTGCTAATTCTCCCAGAAATACAGCAAAGAGAATTAGGTACTCCGAAAACGTTCTTGATATAATCAAATTCATGGCTCAACTCTAATAACACTCCTCCACCAAAAGATCTTTGAGCAGAAACAGAATTTCTATAATCTTGGGGCCTCCACCATGGCAAAAAATGACCAACTGAAGCCTTAGCATATACCACCCTTCCAAGCAATCCAGCCTCTAGAATCTTTTGGATGAATTGAAGTCCGGGTTTATATCGAAGTTGATATCGGTATAAAATCTCTGTTGAACTTTCGGCTCTTATTGCTTCAACCTACTCTATTGGCGGATGTATCGGAACACTTAGCTACGGTCCTGTAATCTCTGCGCTGTTTGCGGTAAAACTTAAAGCATCGCATCATACTTAGGGCGACAATGGGTTTCCTTAATAAAACAACAGCTGCAAACGAGCCCGATAAAAAAACAGACAGGAACGATTGTAAGAGCCAAATGATAGTTTTCAATGGAATAGAGAGGAACTCCCCAGTCATCGTTTGCTTTGTTCCAAAATAGTTGGAGAAGACAACCCACCATCGGTTGAAAAATAGCTCCTCCTGCCACAACTGTCATATTATTGAGTCCAATTGCAGTGCCTGTTGTTGAAGGACGATTATTATCTTTAATCAGTGCAAAAGAAAGAATTTGTCCACTGACAGCGATTCCGAAACCAAAAAGCAGAATAAACGAGTGGGTAAAAGTAAGCGTTGGTAGATAGAAAAGGAGTAGTGAGCAGATAAGGCCGATGGCTGAACATGCAATCATCGCAGGACATCTTCTTCCGATTTTATAAGAAAGCCATCCGATAAAGGGACTTGTAAATCCCAACCCTATCCATAGAAGTGCCATTGCAAGAGCAGCCCGGGGAGTTGCCACTTGAAAACGGACTTTAAGATAGGGAACGCCCCAAAGAGCTGCAAAAACAGCAACAGGGCCCCAGCCACAAAAAGAATAGAGCGCAATCCACCAAGTCTGAGCTGATTTTGCAATCTCTTTCAGTTCTCTGAGAAGATCGTGTCTCTTCGGGATATGACGTTCTTGATCAGGGTTATCCCGAATAATCAGTGCGCACATGAGTGCTAAAATTATTCCAATAAATCCTAGCAAAACCATGACGGTTCGCCAATCCCAACGCTCAAGCAGTGCAGCAAGTGGAAGTTCTCCTCCTAAAGCACCAAGCGCTGCAAGAAACTGCGCTGTTCCCACTAAAAGGGCAAAATATCTGGCTTCGAACCAACGTGCAGCGAGGATCAGAACCCCAACAAAAGCAAAAGCAGACCCCATTCCCATCAAAAAACGCCCAAGCGCAGCCCAAGCAATATGGTGGCTGAAAGCGAAGAAAAAAGTTCCAATCGAGCAAAGAAGAACAGCACCCGTGATCAACCCTCCAGCATTAAAGCGATCAAATAAGAGGCCTACAGGAATCTGCATGAGGGTGTAACTATAAAAATAAAAAGCTGACATTAGCCCTAACGCGGCAGCACCCACTTTAAAATCATACATTAGGTGACGTGTCATAATACTAGGAGAAACCTGGAGTCCCATCTCGTAAAGAAGAAAAAAGGCCGCAAGGATATAGATAAAGATTCCAAGAATTTTTTGATTTTGATTCATGCACATATCCTATATTGAAAATTTTATTTAATTGCTTCAGTTTTCGAGCAAACCTTTGATTGCTATTTTTCATACATCGTCCAATAGATCAATAGATAGTGGAATAATTATTTCTATACACATTTGAACTAATCCTGAAAAGATGACAAAAAGTGTGGAATAAAAAATATCTTGCATTCGGGATCGGTTCAGCTCACTGAAGAAAGCATCAAATGGACTGGAAAGAATTTGATGCTTTATTTAGTAAGATGGGTATAAAATGGCTTGCATGAAAATTGCTGTGGCTCTATCGGGAGGGGTGGACTCTGCAACCTCCCTTTACCTTTTAAAACAAGCAGGATATGACGTATTTGGACTTTTCATGAAAAACTGGGAAGAGGAAGATGAGAACGGCGTTTGTATTGCTGAAAAAGATGCTGAAGATGCTCGCCTTGTTTGCGATCATTTAGGAGTCCCCTTTTATGGCGTTAATTTTGTCAAAGAGTATTGGGACAATGTCTTCACACATTTTCTAGAAGAACTTAAGTATGGACACACCCCAAATCCTGATATCCTCTGCAATAGAGAGATCAAATTTAAAGTTCTGTTTCATAAAGCAAAAGCTTTAGGTGCAGATTTTCTAGCTACCGGCCACTATTGCCAAACAGCTGATGGAAAACTCTTTAAAGGCCACGATCAAAAAAAAGATCAAAGTTACTTTTTATATACCGCAAAAAAAGCGGTTTTAAAAGAGGTTCTATTTCCTATTGGACAGCTGGAAAAGTCTGAGGTTCGCAAAATAGCCAAGGAGGCTAACCTTCCTGTCTTCGACAAAAAAGATAGTACAGGAATTTGCTTCATCGGAAAACGAAACTTCCGCGCATTTTTAGAAAAGTATATCCCCCATGAGCCAGGAGATATCGTTACCGTTGAAGGAGAAAAAGTCGGAACCCATGACGGCATCTACTATTATACGATTGGACAACGCAAGAGCATTGGAATAGGAGGAGCTGGTGCTCCCTGGTTTGTTGCTGGGAAAGATAAAAAAAACCAAAGGCTGATTGTAGCCCAGGGAAAAAATCACCCTGCTCTACATGCTCCTGCACTTTCAGCAACCGAAGTTTCCTGGGTGGATGAAGTCCCTCCTTTCCCCTTTAGATGCAAGGCTAAGATTCGCTATCGCCAAACTGAGATGCCCTGCACAGTTGAGGAAGAAGGAGAAAAGTTGGTGGTTTCTTTTGATGAAGATCAACGCGCCATTACACCTCGACAATCAGTGGTTTTTTACCAAGGAGAGATTTGCCTCGGAGGTGCGATCATCGAAAAGGCGCTTTTTAAAAATGAGTCCATACAGCCCTAAAAAAAAGACAAAAGTCAATCCCGGGATAATAAAACTATAAATCTTATCCGAAAATGATAGCCCCACTGTATAAGTTAGCGCGCTTGCCATGAGAACTCCTGCAGCAAGAAGAGAAAATTCCTTCCATCGATAACCCATTGTCCACCCTTTTTTCTGTAAAATAAAGCGCAAACCAATAAAATTACACCAAGCTCCGATGCTTGTTGCTAAAGCCGTTGAGATAGGACCTAAGCCAAACCCAAAAACAAAAAGTGAATTTAAAGCAATATTCATACACACTGTCATGACAGAAAAAAAGGCGGGTGTTTTAAAATTGCCCTTTGCATAGAGGACTGCTGAATAATACATGACTAAAGCGGACGGTAAAAGTCCTGACGCATAAGCTGCTAAACACCCCGTTGTTTGATGTACCGCCTGCAGAGTAAAGTTTCCTCTACCAAACACCAGGTTAACGGCTGAAAAACCTAGGACACAAATAGCAAACGTCATCGGAATCATGATCAATAGGACGCGCCGACATCCAAACGAGAAAATCCCTTTTGCCCGCTCTATTTCTCCCCCTTTGATTGCCCGCGACAAGACCGGAACAAGGGTGTTGACCGCAGCGATCCCAAAAATCGCTAAAGCGAGTTGTTGGAATCTGTTTGCATACCACAAGTAAACAGGACCACTGCTATGAACACATCTTGCAAAAATCGCATCGAGACAAGAATTAATTTGCATGGCTCCAACTCCAAAAGCTCCCAAGCTAAATGCTTTAGCAAGCATTTTCACTTCAGGATGAAAAAGATCCTTCATTACCCATTTTTTTGTTCCCATTTGACTCAACATCTGGAAAGCAGTCATCATCCATTGAATGATAAACCCTGTAAGGACAAATTTTGCTAAGCCAAGCATCGCTCGATCCACTGGAAGATTCTTTAATGTCAAAGCTCCTGCAATCCACATCACATTGCACAAAAGCGGAGCCACGCTGGAGATAAAAAAGCGGTTATGACATTGCACAAAGGAAACGTTGAGTCCATACAGAGAAATAAAAAAAAGGCTGGGAAGCATCCATTTTGTGAGAATCAAAATCTCCTGATTCCCCTCTGACCATAAACTTAAACTGCTCCAAATACCCACCTCTCCAATTGCTATGATCATTAAAGTAAGCCCTCCAATAATTATCGAAAGCTTTCTGAAAAAAGCATAAGCTTCTTCTGGATCCCGACTCCTAAGTCCTTCAAACTGGGGAATAAAAGCTGATTGAAGAGGTCCTTCTCCGAAAAAACGTCTAAGAACGTTTGCAAATCGAAAAGCAACGAAAAAAGCAGCAACCATGGGGTGATCGCCAAAAGCATACACCATAGAAAGATCACGTCCCAATCCACTGATGCGGCTAAGCATCATCCCTGAAAAGAATCGGCGCAGTCCCGATCCAAAATACTTTCCTAGCTTTACCGTTTTTTCCATAAATCTATCTTACCACTTTAATAGATGGCATTAATTCTTGGAAAAATTTTTTCCTAGTTTTTTGTTTCACTCCAATTTTTTGCGCTGGAGCCCTCTTTCTTCAGATGGAGGAGGAAAGTGCGATTTCCTGTAGTTATTGCTACCCCGCTTTACCAACTTCTCCCACTGGTTGTAATATCTGTTTTAGGTTATACTCTTAATCTATGAATACTTCAACTCACATTCGCTCTGGAAGACATTGCGTCTTCAATATGCATGTTCATCTGGTCTTTGTCACTAAATACAGAAAGGCTTGTTTTTCTAAAAAACATCTAAATTTTATGCAGAAGATATTCGAATCTGTTTGTGTTGATTTTGAAGCTGAACTAATAGAATTTGATGGCGAAAAGAACCATGTTCATCTTCTAATCCACTATCCACCAAAATTGAGTGTATCCAAACTGGTGAACAGTCTGAAAGGTGTCTCTAGCCGTTATTTAAGAAAGCACTTCAGTGATTTGACTAAATGTTTTTGGGGGAATGTTCTTTGGTCTCCAAGTTATTTTTCTGGAAGTTGTGGAGGAGCTCCTATTGATATTTTGAGGAAATATATTGAGAACCAAAAAACTCCAACCTGAATTAAGCGCCCTATATCCTCTACCTAAAGAAAATTTTTACGGCATGTTTTGATAATGTTTGAGTTACCAAGAGCAAAATAGGCATCTCGAAATAGGAAAGGTTCCAAATCTGTTTTGAACTCCTGTACTGCTGATGATTGTGTAAGCATTATTGTGTCGCCATAAAGTGGGCATTTAAGAGGTTAGTCCTACAAAATAAAATTCAAAGAGAGCTATCGCAAAAAATATCATTGGGTACTTTTTTATGGAGCAGGTGTGGGTTCTGCTGCAGTGGAGGCTTTTGCTATAGCTTTTCCTGTTTCTTCCAAAAGAGCATTTTCTTTTTTATCGAGCTCCTTGGCTAGATAGCGAACAGAATAGCTCCAGTAGAAAGAAACGCCCAGAATAATAGGAATCAAGTAAGGAGTAATCAGTAAGACATCCCCTGTGCTAAGAAGACCCATCATTGAAACTTGAAGCCAAGAAGAGCTGGATTTACCCAGACGAGATCCTACCATATCAATGGCTGCCTTCCCTTTCACCTTTGATTCCTGATCCAGTGGTATGTAGGCCATTTCCTTAGTACAATCAAAGAAAGAGTATTTCACCACTTTACTTGCAATATTTTGAAAAGCCCCTATAAAGACAAGAATCATAAGGGGCGTTGTTCCAAAAAGTGTCGCAATCGATCCAAGGATACCTTTGAAGTAGGAAAAGGCAAAAAAAAGGGCGCCAGTTGCGCCAATAACAATCGGTGAAATCAGGGCACTAAAGCGCCAGCCAAACTTCCTCAGGAAGTTTCCACCCAAGAATAAAACAGTCACCAGTGCTACAATACCCACCATCGTGGTGACCTTCGAATTAAAAGCGAGGTAATCAGCAGTTGCCGGATAAAGGCTTTTCAAGTGGGCTTTCCAGGTCACTTCAACCATATTAATAGTTAAAGCACATCCGATCACAAGAGCTGCAATGCTTAGAAGATACTTTGATGAAAAAATATGTTTAATACTTTTTCGTAGAGTAAGTTTAGTTTTCTCATTCAAGGCGCGCTTTGTAATTGAAGGATCGTAATAACGCTTATCTACTAGGACATAGCGATTCATCCACCAATAAGTCGCAAGGATTAGACATCCTGCAATGAGGACATATGTAATGAGAGTCTGTAAGGTTGCGGTGAAATCTCCTCCCGAAAACTTTGAGACATAGTGCAAAACAAGTGGACCAGCAATAACTGTTGCAAGATCTCCTGCAGCGATAAAGAGTGTGTAAGCTCTTTTTGCTTCTTTTACCTGGCAGATATGATTTGCAAATCCCCAATAAAGGATAAAAATCACAACCTGCGCCCAAAGCTCTGCTACAATAAAAAAAAGAGAGTGGATCCAGTTTCTGTAGACAGAGATCCAATGAGTAAATTTCACGCCCCATTTTACTGTGAGAAAATTAGCGCTTGCATGAGGACTTAGAACATCTACATTCGGATAAAGGACAAATCCGTAAAGAAAGATCATGACTAAAAAAAAAGTGACAATCGAGTAAAAGAGAGTCGAGCGTTTAAATTGGTTACTTAATTTAGAATAGCCGATAGCGCAAAGCAAAGACAAAGGAAAAACAACCCATCCCTTTAAGACAGGAATGACTTCCGCACCCGAATGATCAGCTGTTACAATCAGGCTGTCTTTCATACAAGTAAGTGTTGCATAAACGATTGAAACGAGAAATTTGATAGATAAAAGAGGGATGATTTTTTTGAGTTCGAACTTTTGAACTGGCCAGATTTTTTTAATCCAAGAACTTGTTTTGGCTGCGTATTGCGTTTCCATATCTGCCATTTTAGGGTCGTATTATACCAGAAGTGCACGAAAAAGCAAGAAAAACTCAGAAGAGTTTTCTTCTAAAATGAAATATTTTTTTCATCTTTTAGAAGATTTTGACGATCTGAGCGATCATCTCGTGTTCATTCATACACTATTTTTTTGCGCTGCCTCTTAAAAGAGTACTAACTTTAAACCCATCCCAAAGTAAAGATATTTTTTTACTCCGCACTTTTTGTGATTTTTTAGCTTCAAAAAATTATGTTTTTTAGCACTTGAGCGTTATTTTACCATCGGGTTAAGCTATGGAGTCATGAAAACGTACCCAGGTCCTAGTTCCGAGCTTTTAGATAATTTGTTGTCTGAGACATCTGAAACAACGCATCAGCCACCCTTACCCAAACAAGGAATTCCAAAGCAAAAAATTCCCTATTTGCTCCGCCAAATAGGGAAAATTTTGGCCCTTCCTCTTGTGTTAATCGATGATTCGATGCAAAAGATTGCTAAGAAGATCATCCATCCCCCATTCAAGCGAGAAGGTCAATGTAAGCGGCGGGGCAACTGCTGTCATTATGTCCTCGTTGCTTATTCTCGCTCTCTTATTGGGCACCTTTTTTACTTTTGGTATACGCAGATTTTGGGGTTTTATAAACGCCTTCCAAAGCCTCAAATCTATGACGGAAAAAAAATGCATGTGATGGGATGTCGACACTTAAGAAAAGATGGGTCTTGCGGCGATTACCATTTGCGTCCTTCTATTTGCCGTCAATGGCCCGCTGTGGAATATTTTGGTTACCCCAAGATTTTGAAGGGGTGTGGTTATCGTTCAAACCCTCCATATCCAAAAAAGACTCCTGATGATCTTTATGAAAGTAAAGATCCCCGCTTAAAAGTACTTCAATAAAAAGATAAACATCTCATACAATCTGCTTTTGAGAATCACTAAAATGGATAGGATAACTATGGCATTCAAACAACCCGAACTTCCCTATGACCTAAAAGCGCTTGCACCCTTTGTTTCAGAAGAGCAAATGGATTATCACTATAATAAACATCACGCTGCTTATTTCAAGAAGCTTAATGGGCTGATTGAAGGAAAAGCTGAAAACAATCAAGATCTTGATGCCGTCGTTAAGAATTCCTCAGGAGGTATTTTCAATAATGCAGCTCAAGCCTGGAATCATACCTTTTTCTGGGATTGTATGTCTCCCGATGGGGGCGGAAAACCTAAGGGAGAGCTTATGGAGGCGATTGAAAGAAATTTTGGGGGACTCGATGCCTTTATGAAGAAATTTTCAGACAGCGCTGCGACCCTTTTTGGATCGGGCTGGGCCTGGCTTGCAAGTGATCCTTCTGGAAAACTTGAGATTATGCCTCTGAGTAATGCAGATACCCCACTTAAACATGGTAAGACCCCTATTTTAACCTTAGATGTTTGGGAGCATGCTTATTATATCGATTACCGCCACGAACGGCCCCGCTTTATTGAACAATTTAGAGATGTGATTCATTGGGATTTTGCCGAGAGTAATTACAAGGATCGAGGATAAGCGATAGACACAAACGCAACCATCTTTTGGATGACTTAGTAGATACACAAAAGCATGTCCTGAAGATTGCACGAACTTGAGGTAACTATCGCTGCCCTTAATCATGAATGTATTGAAAAAGTGATTTTTTAGCCTCTAAGAATTGACGACAAGGAGCTTTTTATCGTATAGAGAAAAAGCATGTGCATGCTAAATATAAAACGATCCTTTTTAAAGGCTCTAGTCTTTTCCTTTTTCTCCATCGTTCCCTCACTCTTTGGAGATGCTGGCTACACCACCGTATTCAAAAAAAAGTATCAGGTTCCAGACAATCAAGAAATGCGCACGTACGAAGACATTGCACTGAAGTGTGGAAAAGGAAGAGAGGCAAATTTTACCATCAGTCTTCCCGAGAATATTCCTCCAGGAGGGCTTCCGACTGTTTTAATCGTAGGTGGATTAAAAACAGGGCGAGAAAGTCTTCAGTTTATTCCAAACCATGGCCAGTATGCTTTTGTCGCTTATGAATATCCTCAAAGACTCAAAACACTCCATAAAATCAATGTGTTTCTCCATATTTACACGGTTCGAAAAGCTGCTTTAGAAGTTCCAAAAGAGCTTATCGCTATTATCAAATACCTCAGGCAAGAGTCCTGGATCAATCAAGAGCCGATCAGTCTAATGGGCTATAGCTTTGGTGCGACATTTTTGCCAGTCACCTATGTCAATGCGCAAAAAAAAGGAATTCCACTCGGTCCAGGCGTCATAGCTTACGGTGGAGCAGGAATTTACTGCCTGTTTAAAGCAAATCTCCCCCTCCCAAATTTTCTCAAAAAACCATTGGCATCGATGGCGGCTGCGATATTCAAGCCCATTGATCCGATTCTTTATGCCCCTCACATGAAAGGAGGCTTTTTAATCATTAATGGAATTTATGACTCTCAAATTCCTCTAGAGTGTGCCGATCGCCTGCAAAACCTTGTTCCAGAACCTAAAACAGTGATAAATTTAGAAACACAGCACATGAGCCCTGAAAACCTCGATGTAAATCTACGGCTGATTAATATCAGCCGTCAATGGCTTGAAGAAAAACGGCAACTGCAACACTCTTAAATAGTCCCTAAATTCTAAAAAATATTAGCGCGTGAACCTTAATCGCTTCTAAGATCCAATTGTTCCTAGATACCTTCCCGACACTGGTTTTCCTTTGAGAGTCTATTCAGTTGAGGGCTAGAGAATGGACTGGGGACACGGGTTATTCAAAATAAGCGTAGCGAAACTCAAACTCTTTTGAAGGAGAAATGTACACACCTTTGAGGTGCTTGTTACACAGAAAGTGCGCTTTATCAAAGCAAATAGGAACAACGGGCATTTCTTCCATTAATAACGCTTCAGCGCGGTGCAGATACCCCCATCGTTTTTCGGGATCAATCTCATTATCCGCTTGGTTAAGAAGGTATTGATACGTTGGATGTTCCCAAAAACTCATATTTACATTAGAGTTTCGATAACGGAAGGCATCAAGCGTGTAGCTAGGATCTCTAATCACTGAAAACCATTTCATTTCCGCAAACTCATAATCACCTTTAACGACCCGATCAAGATGAATCAGCCAATCTGCCTGGTCGAATTTAACACGGAGCCCTAAAGTTGCGTAGAGTTGTTGTTGAATAGCTTGATTAACTGTTGAACTAAAGGTAGTGTCACGTTGACTCAAGGTAAGAGTAGGGAGATCCTCAAGTGTCGTTCCCATTTCAAGAAGCGCTTGATCGAGATGCTTCTTTGCAAGTTCAACATTGCCATCTTCAAAATAGGGTGTATCGGTAACAGATAGATCCCCATTTAAAATTCCCATCGCTGGCTTTTCATCCAATTGAAAGATATGGTCAACAAGACTTTGTCGATTAATCGCATAGGAAACCGCCTTGCGGAAATTCTTATTATTAAAAGGAAACTTTTCGGTGTTTAAAAGTAACCAATTTAGGGTAAATATATTCGCCGATTGAAGTTCTCCTTTTTTGTCTAGGTTCACGCTAGTATCTATACTAATTGGACCAATAGGTTGACCGATCCAATCAAGCTCTCCTTTCTCATACATTAGAACTTGCGTATTCTCATCAGAGACTATCCCAATTTGAATTCCATCAATTTTGACACAACGGCTATCCCAGTAATTTGGATTCTTTTCAACATAAACCTCAACACCTTTCTGCCACTTCTTAAGTAAAAAGGGACCATTATTCACAAAATTTTCATTCGCATCATTGGCCCATTGAGAGTTTCTTAGATCAATTTCTTTATGAATCGGCGCATAGCTTGAGAGCGCACAAAGTGACAGGAAATAAGGTGTCGGGTGCTCTAGTTCCACTTTTAACGTTTTCCCATCCAGAGCCACAATCCCTACACTATCCACACCCACCTTTTTTTCAAAGCAAGCTTGAGCATTTTTTATCTTATAAAACAAATATGCACTGTGTTGGGAATACAAAGGATTCACAAATTTCTTCCAAGCATATTCGAAATCATAAGCTGTGACAGGATCAGTGAGCAGCCCACCGTTGTAGTCGCGGATATCTCCTAAGCGTTCTTCTAGAAGGGCCACAATCTTTTGTCTGGCTAAATAAAGATTCACCGAAAAGTCTTTTCTTAAAAAAGCTGGATC
>JASJDV010000003.1 GCA_030064985.1 Simkaniaceae bacterium
AATTTGTTGGTTACCCAACTCTCAGCCTAAAGCTGGTAAAAGTCTCCTCGCCAATGTTAGAAAGGCTTTTTACGTTAATAGCACTGTCCGTATCTCCGCACCGTACTGTGTAACCATTAACGACAGAGCCTAGAGCTGGAGAAGCACTCTAGGGTGTCCTGACCTATCTAACGTAGCACTCTAAGTGCTCAGGCTGGTCAACTAATCCTATCTTAAGACTCAGCTAAAAGCTTCGTCCTTTAGGGCGGGGTAGTTGACTTTTCATAAATATAAGGAAGTGATGGCTAACAAGGCTTTAATTTAACCGAAAAGTGCTGTTAAAGAGGGGTAGTAATGCAAAGTGTTTTTCGAAACATCTACCATCTGTGGATGGTCTAAAGGACAGATAAGAACAGGGGTAATTGCTGCTCTTTCTAGAGCTCGAATTCCGCGGAGCGAATCTTCGAAACCAAGCATTTTTTTAGAGGGTCCTAACACTTTAATGGCTTTGAGATAGGCGTCTGGCGAGGGCTTGGGATTTTTGTAGTCTTCTCGGGTAATCCAGTAAGGGATATGATTGAGGATAGGAATTTTTTCACCGATCATCTCGGTTTGTTGCCGCGTCGAATTTGTGACCACAGCATGAGGAATTTTTGCCATTTGCATGGTTTCAAGAATAACTTGAGCGCCAGGCATTAAGTCCAAACTTCCAGTCTCTAAAAGTTTTGCATATTCACCCTTTTTTTCAGCGTAGAGAGTCTCCCAGCTTTTCGAAGCGACAAGAGCTGGGGCATGTGAAGTGATGAGTCTGCGAAGGCCCTCAGAGCTTGTATGAGCTACTGCGGCAAAGGAAGGAAAGTCCCAAGGAAATGAATGATTGTTTCTCTCAAGCATTCTTTGATAGGCTTGAAAGTGAAGGTGCTCTGTGTTTACAAGAAGCCCATCAAAATCAAAAAAAATAGGAGAATAGTCTAGTATCCAACTCATATGTAACAGAATGCCATACAAGGAAATAAAGGAAAAGTGGCCCTAAAGGAGCTGAATTTTTATGTTCGCTTTTGCAGCATCGCGCTTTTTACTATGGCATTAGGGAGTGTTATCTAAGATAAGGTTTTGCCGATGACTGGACTCGAACCAGCACTATATTGCTATAAGCAGATTTTGAATCTACCGCGTCTACCCATTCCACCACATCGGCACAAAGATCAGTGATTTTACACAGAATTGCCATTTAATTGTAGTCGATTAGGTTTAAAATTTTTTATCCAATTCTTAAAATTGTAGCTGAGTTGACCATACAAATGTTAGTTTGTTTAAAGCAAAGCCGTCGAAAGCTTTCTTATCGGTGCATGTAAGAGTGCATTGATATCAAGCGTTGGTGCACTTTTTGTTCCCTTGACATCCTCTCCTCTCTAAAGGAAGAAGATTCCCGATTTCTCAGGCTGAAACTAGGTCGCCCATCTTCAGGGGTTCCTATTTCTTGGAGGTTGCTAACGCCTTTCTCTCCGCAGGCTAACACGGCATACTCTGCCGCTACAGCGCTCTAGCGCTCTACTCTTAGCCTGTGAATACTTCTACTCCTATTTTCTTTGGAGGAAATAGATTGAGAGCCAAAAAACTTCACTATAAGGAAAGCACCTTAGATCCTCCACAGCAAGGAAGAGATGTTACGGCGTGTTTTGATAAAGAAGCATATAAGGCTAATATTCAACATGATGGAGAAAGAGAGCTTGCGCGGGAGCTGTTTGTCCGGCTTGAGCGCGGTCTTTAGAAGCAAGAATGCGCTGTAGATCTTCAATCGGACGCTTGTGAGTGGCGATTTCCAGGAGGGTTCCAGTGATGTTACGCACCATTTTGTAGAGAAACCCATTCCCTTCGAATAAAAGGTAAAACCCCCGATCTTGGGGAAGAATTTCGAGGTGATAAAGAGTTTTGACTGGATTTTTAGCGCGACAGCCACTTGATGCAAAAGCAGAAAAATCATGGGTTCCTATGAGGATAGGTAGACTTTTTTCTAGTAAGTTGAGATCAACTGGAATAGGAACATAATGCGCATAGCGGTAGTTGAATGGGTCTTGAGTGGTTAATATGTAGTAGTGATAAATCTTTTTTTTCACGCTAAAACGAGCATGGAACTTTTCATCGACTGGGAGAATCTCGTGTATCCGGATCTCTTTAGGAAGAATCCCATTTAATGAGTAACATAAGGAGGAAAGATTCAGCGTTCTTATATGGGAAAAATGGGCAACTTGGAGTCTTGCGTGAACCCCAGAATCGGTGCGTCCTGAGCCAATAATGGGTGTTTTTGTACTGAGAATCGTCTGAAGGGCTTCTTGGATTAGCTGTTGGATAGAGGTGCTGTTGGGTTGAATGGCCCAACCGCTGTAATGGGTTCCGTCGTAACTAAGGTTCATTCTATATTTCATCATGAACCTACCCCTAAATTACATTGCATCTTCTTCATAAAATTTCTGCGAGCTTGAGATCGATGGGGTGAGTGATTTTAATATTGTGGGATGAATCTGTCACAATTTTTACGGGATGGCCGACACGTTCAGCAAGGGCAACATCATCGGTGAGTTTTTGTCCTTTTGCTGCTGCGAGACCTTTTTCTAGTAACTCTCGTTTTAGGAGCTGGGGGGTGTGCATTTCGTAAAGAAGAGAACGATCGAGCGTTTTTTCAACGAGGGAGTTTTGATCTACCTGTTTAATGGTGTTTTTGACAGGGCTTCCAAGGGTTGCTGCACCTGTCGGAATTCCTTCGCGCAGGAGTGTTAAGACATCTTCTCGAGTGACAAAAGGACGCGCTCCATCATGAATTAAGATGATGTCACCGCTCGTTTTCTTAAAACCATTTTCAACGGAATCTTGCCGTTCTTTTCCTGGATTTGCAAATAGAGTTTTTGAAGGAAAATAGGAGTGATAGGACTTTGGGCATACGACGACGATTTCATGGATTTCCTGCATAGAAGAAAAAAGTTCGAAACTATGCAGAATGATTTCTCTTTTTTTTAAAGAGAGAAAAACTTTAGGGACGGAAGATCCCATCCGGGTTCCTCTGCCCCCACCGAGTAAGATTAAAGAAATGATTTTCATAGAACTAATTATACAAAAAGAAGGGGATTTTCCGCACTCCGTCACGGGAGTACGGAAACAGTTGGGCGTTTTTTAAGAAAGGTGTTTGTTTACTTTCTTAGTCATATCGAACATGTTGATCGCTCTTTTTCCGCCAAAAACTTTCGATAGTTTTTCATCAGGAATGATGTTTCGCTTGTTATCTGGATCTTGTCTTTTGTGTTTTTTGATATAAGCCCAAAGTTTTTTTGTGACTTTAGTACGTGGCATGGGTCCTTTTCCTACAACTTCAGCGAGTTCTGTGCTGATTTTCATTGGCTTCATGAACTTTGCATTCAATACTTTTTTTGCCATTTAGTTCTCCTTTAAAAAATATGCTTTTTTTACAAAAGGCATTTGACTTGGTTAATCTTGAATCTAGTTGTAGCTTTCTTGGGAATTTATAGTCAAAAGAAAAAAGGTAAGAGTGCCAGGAATTTTTCTCCTAGAAAAGAATTTTCTTTCCATATTAGGGCAAAAACTGGCAATGTATTGAGCATGAATTTAAGGATTTTACAAAAACCTCTATATAGACAAAAAGAACATCTACGCTCTCTTTTAGTAAGGCTCAGGCGCGTTTCATCGATTCGCGACAAAATTGAAATATTGAATGCACTTCCTGAAGTGGATGCCTTCTTTTCTTTTCCTTCGCCATTGAAGACTTTTCTAAAAGGCCTTTCTTTAAGCTGTGAATACGTCATTAAGGAAATCTTTGCAATCGGACAGGGAAAGCGTCTTTTTGGGGAGATGAAAAACGATGTGATGCACCGACTCCGCCCCCTTGTGGAAGACTTACTTGCTCTTGAAACCTTTTATCAGGATCTTGGTGGAATCATTGGTTACCAACACTTGGTCTTAACTTTGTTGACAGTAGACAGCCGCTTATCTGAAAAAGAACAGTTGGCGCTTCCAGAAGGAGAAGATTTAAACAAAGATTCCCTGGAGGTTCGAAAAGCTATTATTGAGGGGATCAAGCGTCAAGGAATGATGGGAGAGCTTTATCCTGTGGGAGGAGCTGCAGATCGCCTGCAACTCGAAGATGAAAAAACGCAAGAGAAGCTCCCTGCTGCAAGCCTTATCTTCTTAGGAAAACCCCTACTAGAAAGTGTGATTGCCGATTTACAAGCGCGAGAGTATCTTCACTATAAACTCTTTGGAGCTCAAGTCACAACACCTATTGGAATGATGACGTCAAGGATCAATAGAAACCATGAACATATTCGCTCGATTTGTATGCAAAATAAGTGGTTTGCTCGCCCCAAGTCTGCTTTTAAGTTTTTTAACCAACCCCTAGTGCCTACCTTCACAAAGAAGGGAGAATGGTGCTTGCAAAAGCCTTTGAAACTTTTATTAAAGCCAGGGGGGCACGGAATGCTTTGGAAACTTTTAAAACAAAACCGTGTGTTTGAATGGTTTGATTCCTTAGGTGCGACAAAAGCTTTAATCAGACAGATCAATAATCCCATGGCTGCTGTTGATCATGGCCTCCTCGCTTTTTTAGGGTTGGGCCACAAAAGGGATAAGGCCTTTGGATTTGCTTCCTGCCCGCGCCTTGTGAGCGCTCATGAAGGAATGAATGCTCTCAAAGAAATCCAGGGGAAAAAGGTTTTAACGAATATCGAGTATTGTGATTTTGAAAAATATGGAATTGAGGATGAACCTAATCAACCCGATGGGAAATACTCCCGTTTTCCTTCTAATACTAATATTCTTTTTGCGGACCTTAAAGCAGTTCATCAGGCAGTAGAAAAATTCCCACACCCAGGACTGCTTATCAACTTTCGAAAGGGATATCATTACCATGCTCAAGAAGAAAAAGAAGAAATTGCCCGCCTGGAAACAACGATGCAAAACATTGCAGATGCCTTTGCCGTAGAAAAAAAGGCTCCCTTGCCATCTTATCTCACATTTAACGAAAGGCGAAAAACGATTTCAACGACGAAAAAAAAATCGAGCAGTACAGGAAAAATGCTGGAGACGCCTGAAGGGTGTTATTACGATTTTATGCTAAATGCACAAGAGCTTCTAAAGAATCATTGCCAAATGGAGCTTCCTACCTTGCCAGATAAAAAAACATTTGCAAAAAAAGGCCCTTCTTTTCTTTTTAGTTATCATCCTGCTTTAGGGCCCCTATATTCTATTATCGGACAAAAAATTCGTCGAGGAAAGCTCTATCGTGGAAGTGAGCTCCAGCTGGAAATTGCTGATTTAGAACTTGAAAACCTTGCTCTGAATGGAAGTCTTTTGATTCTTGCAACCGATCCAATGGGTCTTATTGAAAAAGAAACGCTTGTGTACTCGAATCAAACGGGGTGTTGTCATTTAAAAAATGTGCAGGTCAAAAATGGGGGAATCGATTGGGACGAAGACCATCTTTTTTGGAAGCATGAGATCAAGAGAGTTGCAGCATTAAAAATTGTTCTTCATGGACATTCGGAGTTTTTTGCTGAAGATCTAAAGATAGAAGGAGATTTGACCCTAGAAGTTCCTCATGGGATGCGGATGCGCGCCCAAGAAAAAAAGGGCCAGGTGATTTTCACCACCGAGCTACTTGATCGAAAAGAGCCCTTTTGGACTTATTCGATTGATCCTACATATACAATTGATCTTAACAGAAACACCTACTTTACCAGTTCTTCGCCGAGGAGTCTTTTCTAAAGTGACTGCGTTGTAGATACCTGACACAGCTTTTGTGATATTTTGTAAGAAAGCGGCCCTTTGAATGACCCTTGTAAAATACTTGTTTCGTAGGGCCTTATCCGTATTAGCTATATATGATACTAAGCAGATCATGGTGAAAAACTCTTTGTTGTAAAAGAAGAAAACTTTATTTCAAAACACGCCGTAAAGCTTCTTCCTTGAATTGGAGAATATAAGGCTCTTTCCTTATAGTGAAGTTTTTGGCTCTCAATCTATTTCCTCCATGGAAAAATGATTTGAACTATTCACGGGCTAAGAGTATGCTTCGAAAAGCGGCAGGGCATGCCGTGTTAGCCTGCGGAAGAGAAGGGCGTTAGCAGCATCGTAGAAACAGGAACCTTTAAACATGGGCGACCTTAAGTTTAGCCTGAGTAATCAAGAATCTTTTTTCTTTGGGGAGGAGAGGATGTCAATCTTAATGTTCAATAAAGAGGTTTTATGAACGAAGAAATCAAAAAAAACCTTAGAGATATCGATACCCGCTTGATACACATGTGGAGGTATCTTTGACTTAGAGGTCAAAGAAGCGCGAGTTCAGCAGTTAGAAAAGAGAATGGAGGAGGAGAATTTTTGGTCCGATCATGAAGCGGCGCAAAAAGTCATCAATCAATCCAACCTTCTTAAAGGATGGACAGAGCCTTATCGCGCTATTAAAAAACGCTTTGATACTGCCAAAGAACTTCTTGAAGAAATGGAAGAGCAAGAAGATCCTGAACTCTACCAAGATCTTCTAAAAGAACTGGGGGCTGTTGAGGAAGGGCTGGAGGATCTAGAGGTTAAGAAGATGCTGTCTGGCAAACTCGATAACAAGGATTGCTATCTGACTGTCAATGCTGGGGCTGGAGGGACGGAGTCTTGTGATTGGGCTTCGATGCTTCTTAGAATGTATCAGAAATGGGCCACTAAGCGGGGCTGGAAAGTTGAAGTGGTGGAAAAGCTTGATGGAGAGGTTGCAGGGATAAAAAATGCAACGCTTCAAATAAGTGGTCCTTTCGCTTATGGCTACTGTAAAGCAGAAAAAGGTGTGCATCGTCTTGTCCGCATTTCCCCTTTTGACAGTAATGCCCGTCGCCATACAAGTTTTGTTTCTGTCGATACTTCCCCTTTGATCGAAGACGACATTCGAGTAGAGATTAGGCCAGAAGAGATGCGTATCGATACGTTTCGCGCTTCTGGAGCAGGGGGACAACATGTCAATACCACTGATTCTGCTGTTCGAATTACACATATCCCTACAGGAATGGTTGTTTCTTGTCAAGGGGAACGGAGTCAGTTGCAGAATAAGGAAACTTGTCTTAAAATGCTCCGTTCAAGGCTCTACGAAAAAGAGATTTTAGAGCGTGAAGAAACTCTCGAAAAAATGGGCGGTGAAAAGAAAGAGATTGCTTGGGGATCGCAAATCCGTAACTACGTTTTTCACCCTTATACTCTTGTCAAAGATACCCGAACCAAGTATGAAGAGGGGAATATTCAAGAGGTGATGGATGGAGCGCTTGAGGGGTTTGTAAATGCCTACCTCAAGGAGTTTGGTTAAGGCAAATGAATCGTGCTGAAGAAACTGATGATGATATGCGCTATTCCAATCAAAAAGATTATCTCTTTTTACACAAGTGGCTAGGAGAGTGTCGCAAATGGTATCCAGTCTCTTCTGACAAAGATGTTGAAGCAATGGCCAAAAATTGGCTTGGATTTTATCGCTATGGGGCCAGTTTAACCGCTACCTATAAAAACCAACCTGTAGGAGTGGCAACTCTTTTTCTCATGCCCTGCCGTAAAGCAGTTCACCACTGTCTTGTTTATTTCATCGTTGATCCCAATCATGCGGGAAAAGGTGTGGGAACCTCTTTGATCAAAAATATCAACCATCTTGGAAAAAACTACTTCCGTTTTGAGTGGATGAACATCGAGATTTTTGCAGGATGTCCAGCGATTTCTCTGATAGAAAAAGCGGGGTATAAGGAAGTTTTCAAACAAGAAAAGTTTGTTAAAGAAAAGGAAGGATACCTTGCTCGCTACCTCTACCAACGCAATTGTGGTAAACGGTATAAGGGGTAAAGTGGCACATAAAAAACCTCTAGTGATCTTTCGTCCGACAATTCTTGAAGATCTTGAATCTTATAAAGAGTGGCTTCAACAACCAGGAGTTTTAGAAGGGTTTCCCATGTCCGATAAACGGGAAATTGATGATGCGGTTCGTCTTTGGCGTCAATACCTTGCCAAAGGAGCCTCGATAACTGCGCTTTATAAGAAAAAACCTGTGGGAGCAGCTAGTCTCTATGTTCAAGAGGTTGAAAAATTAAAACACCAATCCTTGTTTGTGATTCTAGTCGATGAAAAGTATCGAGGACAAGGCATTGGAACCCTTCTTTTAAAAAAGATCCAGAAACTTGCGAAAAACACGTTTGGAATAGAGATCCTCCATCTGGAAGTTTACGACAAAAACCCCGCCATTCGTCTGTACGAAAGGGTGGGTTTTAAAAAGTACGCACGCCACCCTGACTATCTTAAAGATAGGAATGGAAACTACTTCGGGAAAATTTTAATGCAAATGGAGTTATAGTAGAAAGTATGGCTGGTCATAGTAAATGGGCAAATATTAAGCATAAGAAAGAGCGGGCTGATGCAAAAAAAGGAAAAATCTTTTCTCGCATTGCGAAAGAGATTATTTCAGCTGTAAAACAAGGAGGAGCTGATCCAAAAGCCAATACAAAACTTCGTTTGGCTCTTCAAAAGGCCAAAGGGGCAAATGTTCCTTGTGACGTGATCGATCGGAACATAAAAAAAGCAGCAAGTGCTGATCAAGCAGACTTTACTGAACTCACCTATGAGCTTTATGGTCATGGTGGTGTTGGAATCATTGTTGATGCGATGACCGACAATAAAAACCGGACTGCATCGGATATGCGGATCGCAACAAATAAAAAAGGGGGGTCAATTGCCTCTCCTGGCGCTGTTGCTTTTAACTTTGACCGGAAGGGGGTTCTTCAAATTGGAAAAGATCAAGGCGATGAAGAGACCCTTTTTATGCAAGTGGCTGCTATGGGAGCCGATGACTTTGATGTGACAGATGAAGGTTTTATTGTGGTGATGCCTCAAGAGCTTCTCTACGCAGTAAAAGAAAAGCTCGAAGCTGGTGGTCTATCTATAAAAGAGGCGCGTTTAGAAATGATTCCAAAGACAACCGTTGCATGTGATCCCGATACAAGAGCAGCGAACCAAGGTTTGATGGATTTTCTAGAAAATCTTGACGATGTCGACGCTATTTTTCACAATATGGAGGACTAGACCGTTGGTCTAATCTTTTTGGAAAACAAGTAGGTCTTGCTTCGAAAACAAAGGATTAGCTAGAAGCTCTAGAAGAAGAGCCCCACACACAATACCCTGAAAAGGCATAGGGCAAAGAATGTAAAACTTGTGTCTGGAAATGGATGCTAACCCACATCAACAAGGTTTGTGAAGAACTGTAATACATTGGAATGGGAATGCTGAAAGAAAAACGCTTCTGGATTAAAGAGTGGCAAAAGGTGAAACAAGTTTTCTTCTGATTCTCTCTGTCTCCTTGGACTTTAGATTTATAAACTCAGAGTTCAGGTTCAATAGAAAAAAAGCGAAGCCAAGATAAAAGACTCACAGTTTTTTCGCTTGCTTGAGTAGGGTGCATTACAAAATCCCCATACTAACGGCTTGAATTAGGGAAGATAAATGTATGTCCCTTCCCTTTTTAAATTTTCGGCTGTAATCCCCTTGTAGCAGAAAGCTTTTCCATCAGGCTGCTTACCTTCAAGCATAATGGCGATTCTTTTTGGATTTTTGCGAGAAAGAAAACAGTGGGTGTCTTTCTTAAAGTCTTCATAGGAAAGATTTTTTAGAGCTGCAATCCATTTTTCTCGCCGCTTGAAATCTTCTTTATATTTAAAAGCTAAGCTGTGGAGTTGACTTGCCATTTGTCCCAAGTTAATCGGAGGGGTCTTCAAAAGAGTTATGGCGTTACTTTTAATCAGTTCAAATCGCCCTTTTGAAAGGATTGTTTCAAAATCTTTGATATAGGTTTCCAAAAAAAGTTCGAACCGAGCAATTAGCTCATCTGGTTGATGTGAAGTCGATTGAACAAGAAAAAGATTATAGAGCTGCTCTTCTTCTTCTACGCTCATCGCTTTTGCGATATAGGCAGTTTGTTGTTTTGTTCGGAGGGTATCAAAAAAATCTTCCTGCAGAGCGGTTCCTAAAATAGAGTGGGAAGCTTTTTTGGGGAATGTCATCTTCCCTTGCTGAATCATAAGAATAGCAGCATTCCCAAGACTTTCTGTTTGAGCAGAAACTTTGTAAGGCCCTTGAAAAGCTGAGAGGGTTAGTATTTGGCTTTTCTCGTGATTTTTCTTAGGATAAGGATTGGCTCTAAGTTTTTGATGAATGGTTGTCCATGTTTGATGCGCCTGTTTTTTTGTCATATTCCCTGCAAAAAGAGCTTCTAAATAGCAATCATCCAAAAGATGATCTGCAAAAGAAAGGTAATCTTCGTAGGTGAGATTTTCAAGAACTGCAATTTTTTCTAAGTGTTTGGGAACATGATTAAAAAGGAGATTTTTGTAAATCTCAATGCCTTGGACTACTGGCATAGCTTTCCCAACATTAGCATAGTGACTCTTCAGTGCAGCGCAATAGAGCTCGAACTTTTCCCTACTCATTTTGCAGTTTTTAAGTTCATTCAATATTTCATTGAGCAATAGGGGCGCTTTTTCGCTGTAGCCACTGATTTCAAGAGAAAACTTCATGTCACTGGGATAACAACGCATTCCTAAGGATGCTGGCTCTGCAAAAGAGAGAATAGGAGCCAGTTTCTTATCTAAGGTATAAGAAAAAAGATCACAGAGAACGATTTGGCGAGGGGTTCCATTAATGAATGGGGTATAAATGTTGAGGATCCATGCAATCTCAGGAACATGGTACTGTGTATCTTCCCAGAAATATAGAGTCCCGCGCTCGTTTTCCACGAGCTTTTGTGGACGTGGGGTTACATGAATGGTGCCATCTCCTTCGTGTGTAACGAGTTTTAGGTTACTTGGAATAAAGTGATTTTGCTCGGGAAGAGCAATATTCGGATGGGGAGGGAGTGCGTTCCAAGCAGTTAAGCTTTCTGGTGAGATTTTTTGGATCGCATATTCAGCACCTGTCCAAGTTTCTTTTTTATCAGGGTGGATCCCAATCAGCTCTGGCGATCCCATCACAAAATACGCTGCACTTTCCGGAGTAAGGCTTATTAAAAATTTTTGGGTTTCTGCGCTATTATAGGTTGTCGGGAGGGTTGTTTTTAAAGGGTAGGTTTCTAAGGGTTCGTCGATAAGATTGTGGGCATGATTTTGAACAAAAGCATAGGGCGTGATTCTCGATTGAAATGCGTAGTTGATTTTTGCCATTGTTTTCATTTCATTGAAGAGATAGGGGGGGATCCCACTTGCTTTCAAAGAGTTTAGTGTCTGGAAACATCTTTCTATGACAATTTCAAATTGTTCAGCTCCTTGAGGAGTAAGGTCAAAGCTGATAGAGAAAAGGCCCGTTTGTTTGCCCGCCCGCATCATTCCTGAAGAAATATCTTCAATAAGTCCTTCGTCTTTAAGTTGGGTGTAGAGGCTGGAAGCGTGACGCCCTTTAAGGATATATCCTAAAAGGTTATGCCCTTTGTTGTCGAAATTTTGCACATATTCAGGAGCTAGTTCCCATTCGATCGACAGGGAACGGAGATCTTTAAAAGGTTTCACTGCGATGATATGTCCCTCTTGTCTTTCTGAAAAAAGTTTTTCCTTTGAAGGGGTGATCGATGTTGATGACTTTGGAACAGAGGAGAAAAGACGAGCAGTCTGAGCTTTTAGTTCTTCAATAGGAAGGGTCGAGTATAAGACAAGATGGGCGCGATCTGAGCTATAATTTTTTTTATGCCAGCGCTTGACTTCTTTTTGTGGAATCCCCTCAAGTGTTTCTGCATTTCCTGTGCTAAAAAGGGCATTGGGGTGGTTAGGGTTTCCGGTTTCTTTAAAAACCATCCAAAGGCGAGATCCATCACTTTCAATATTTTTATCATGCTCTTGATCGACGGCATGAAGCTCTCTTTTAATCCCTGAAGGATTAAAGAGAGGGTCAACGAACATGTGGGAAAACATATCGAGAGTTGTTAAGAAGGCATCATGAGTAACCGAGAAAATGTAAACAGTCCGATCAGGAGCGGTGTAGGCATTTAAAGTCCCTCCATTGTCCCAAACCTGTTTATTATAGGAATTTTCCTCAGGATAAGTTTCTGATCCCATAAAGAGAAGATGTTCTAAAAAGTGGGCAATTCCTGCGTATTGAGGATCATCATTCCAAGAACCGACCTGCATCGAAAGAGCAGCAGCGGATTGATCGGCTTTGGGGTCAGAGATCAGGTAAGCTTCAAGACCGTTATGCAGGCGGATTTTTGCTGTTTTTCTCTCAGAGAGGGAGTGGGTTAGGATTTTTAGATCGCACTGATCTTGGACCTCTTCATAGCCTTTGAGGCCATCTGCCCAAATCAGCGATGTTATACTGACTAAAGATAAGATCAGAGTTCTCATAGTTTTTCCTTAGTTGTTTGGGTCATCTCAATCGTTGAAATACAGGGTCTTTCCTTTTCACGGCACTGTGAAACTATTTGGGAAATTTATCATATTCCTGTTTGACGCACTCCCACAGATATTCTGCTCGCATACGTTTTTTGTCTTTTTTATCTGTCGTTTTTTCAGCTCCGGGAAAATTCTCCATATCTACTTCTTCGCCAAAATGAAGATAGATAGCTCCCCCACGTGTAATGCGTGTTTCGCCGAGTTCAATCTCTGTTGTTTCAGGGGGAGGAAGAAGGTGATAGGTTGAAAGAGCGAGGGGAAAAAAATGCGTTGGGGTTTTTGCTTTTTGCGCCATAAGATAGAACATTTCGATACTTTGAGGATCAAAAGGAGCGACTTCAATGACTCCTGCAGCGTTTGCCCGATCTCTCCCTCCACTTGGTGCAACATAAATGGCGTGTCCTCCTTCGGCAAGAAGTTCAACCATCCGTTCCATCGTGCGCTTGTTATGCAGTTGTTTTTCATATCTTTGTTCCGGAGGATTATCGATATATTTTTTCGAATGAATACAGAGAAGATTCCGTCCCATACTAAAGGGGATGGCTAAAGGATCAGATGTAACACGTGTTCCAGCAACAAATATGAGTTCTTCAGCAAATTTAGGGTGCATTTTCTCAAGAAGAATGCTGATAGCTTGAGGATCAGCTTCGATTTGATGATTAGCAAAAAGAATGACGTTTTCCTCCTTTTTAAGGAAAAATTCCATGTGTTTGAGGTTGATTGTGCCCGACACAGAGGAATTGGGGAGGTCAACTAGAGGACGGAGAAAATCAATTCCAAATTTATAATAGTCAAAAGGAGCACGGATTTTTTTGTGGTAAGGCTCAAACAGGAAGGGCTTTTTAAACCCATCTTTAACGCTTTCAATAAAGGTATCGAAGATTCTTACATAGTTTTCTGGGTTTTCTCCATGTTCAATGATAACTTCTTGGTAACTCTTCAAAAATTCCCGAAAAATTTGGGGATATTTTTCGGGAATCGCTTTCGAGGAAGCAAGATACTCGATTTTTTCTAAAAGCTTTTGGAGTTTAGTACTCAATTTTTTTCCTGTCGGGAAGGGAATAAAATTCAAACCTATTTAAATGAAGCTCGTCATTTTTTTTAAATGAAATTTCCCCTTTCCATTTTTTTGCAAGTTTTAAAAGTATTTTTACGTCACCCTTGGAAAGGAAGTCATACAGTTGAGGATGTACAACGAGTTCTACTTGTTGTTTTTTATGCATGTTCATAAGTTTTTTAATCGCTCGCTCAATCTCTATGGAAATGGTCTCAAAGTTTTTGATGCTTCCTTTTCCGTTGCAATAAGGACAAGGGATAAAAAAGGTCTGGATCAATGACTCTCTTATTCTTTGACGAGTCATTTCTACAAGACCAAAGTCACTCATTCTTAAGATTGTGCATTTAGCAGAGTCTTCTTTCATGGCTTCTTTTAATGTGTCGAGAACCCTTCTTTGGTTTTTACGATACCGCATATCGATAAAGTCACAAATGACAAGCCCACCAATATTCCGAATACGAAGCTGACGAGCAATTTCGTCAGCCGCTTCCATATTGATGCGGACAAGTGTTTCTTCTACACCAATATTTTCCTTCGATGAAGGACTTCTCCCTGAGTTTACATCAATCGTGTACATAGCTTCGGTTTTGTCAAAAAAGAGGTAGCCACCACTTTGAAGCCAAATTTTTCGCCTTAAGCACCGCTCAATTTCATTTTCAACAGCAAACCGCTCAAATATTGGAATTTTATCCCGGTAGCATTCAAGCTTTAAGACATGGGTTCCCTTGTAACGGTTGTAAATCTGACGACAGTACTGATAGGTCTTATAGTCGTCGACAAGCATCCGCGTAAACTTTTTATTGATGGCTTCAAAGACAGCTTTTTTTACGAGGTCAAATTCTCTATAAAGACATGAGGGTTCTTTTGCTTTTTTAAAGTCTTCCTGAATTTTTCCCCATGTTGCTAAAAGTTCTGTGGCTTCAGCAATGAGCTCATCTGTGGAAGCACTTGCACTTGCAGTCCGGCAGATCAATCCTATCTTTTGAGGCATTTCAAAAGCTCGGATGATTTTTTTTAGCCTATCTCTTTCCGAACGGTCTGTAATTTTTCTCGATACGCCTCGATGTGGAGTATTGGGCAGAAGAACGAGATAACGACCAGGAATTGTTATATTTGAAGTGAGACGGGCGCCTTTTGAGCCAATAGGTTCTTTAACAACCTGAACAAGAACAGGGTGTCCAATCTCCATGAACTTTGAAATGTCCGTATCTTTTAGATCGCGGGTTTTAATAGAACTTACGTCACAGTCCCACTCAAACTCCATATCAAATAGCTCTTGAAATTTCTGAGTATTCTCAACAATATCGCTAATATGAATAAAGCCATTTTCCTCTTCGTTGATAGCGATAAAAGCTGATTGAATGTTGTGCAGAATATTGATAACTTCTCCACGGTAAATGTTACCCGTGAGTTGTTGGTTAGATTGTCGCTCAACGATCAAGTCTTGAAGTTTTCCAAGCTTTAATATTGCGCACCGCTTTTCTTTAGAGGTCACGTTTAGAAGAATTTCTTTCATCGGTTTTATCAGTCCATGTCAGGGCAAAATCCAACCATACATTATCTAATAATCTATTTCAAGGACTCGAGCAAATTCTATTATAGGTTCTGAAATTTAAAGTTGGGGCCGATTTAAAGACTTTTTTTAGAGCCATATTAAGGGCTTCGTTTGAAAGATTGTACTAGTTTGAAGACGCTTATAGACTTAGTAGAAACCCTCAAAGAATCTGGCAAGACTCAAGAAAGTGTGCACACCTACTATGGAGCTGCCGTAGAAGTTCTGCTAGAAAAAAACGTAACAGACTTGCCCTTTGCACACGAGACATCAAACAAATCGATCCTCAATTGCGACAGTTAGATCTCAACTAAAGAATGCATCTTTTGACACACGAGCAAATCTTAGGGACTTGTCCTCATGCATCCTTTAGGTGATAAGAGAAGAAATACCTTTTGCTGTTTTCAAGAAAACGTTTTTAGTAAAGCCGTTAGTAGCGAGAACATGAGTGTTTCTAGTAAAGATCTTTTTTCCCTGACTAAACTTTAGAGAAGGTGGTAGGTTTCACGCAGCTTACGTCTTCTTTTTTTCGAATAGAATAGTAAGAGGGCTTTATTCAGTTCAATGACTTCTTCAGCGATTTTAATGGTTAGGACTCTACTCTACTGTTTCTTCTGATAGGATTGCATGGCCTCTGTAATATCCACAGAAGGGGCACAGACGGTGAGGGAGGTGCATTTTTCCGCAGTTTGAACAAGTTGAAACGTGTTTTTCTTTTTTCGCATGGTGCGCGCGTTTACTATTTTTTCGCGCATTTGAGTGTCGATTACGTGGGACTGCCACTGTTTTACTCCTGTTTGAGGTCTGCAAAAGGAAATTGGGTTTCCTCTTTGTGTAAATAATTCTTTAATTGAGCCCGCTTGGAGCAGTTTCCTGCACATTCTACGAAAGAGGGGACTTCCAGCAAAATAGCTTCTCGCACAAATGCTGCACAATTATAAACATGTCCTTTAATATTTGCAACGTCTTCTGTGTGACAAAAAGAAGAAATAACAATTTTCTTTTGGGTGCGCTCATTACAAATCAGACAAGGAATCTCAGCCTCCGTCTTAATTTTAAGCTGAATAATCAAATGATCCTCAGCTAGATAAGCTTTTCCTAAGAGCTGGATGGGACGGTTGAACTGAAGATCTTTCTCATGAACATCCATAATCTCAGGAGAAAGGGTTTCATCAATTTTTTCTGTCTTACCATCTCCAAGACGGTCAATGTAAATTTTAAGAAAACTTCTCATATAGAGACAAAGTTAGAGAAGACGAGGATAAACATCAATGATAAACCTATCTTAAACTTGAAATTAAGTTTATCATTTTAAAAAACTTTACGTAAAAATTCTTCACTGATAGATAAACTTATGTTGAAGTTTTTTGGCTCTCAATATATTTCCTCCAGAGAAAATATGAGTGGAAGTATTCACAGTCTAATGAGTAGAGTCTATTGAAACTATAGCGGCAGGGCATGCTGTGTTAGCCTGCGGAGAGGAAGCGGTAGCAGCATCGTAGAAACAGAAACCTCTGAACAGGGGCGAGCTAGTTTCAGCTTGAGAAATCGGGAGTCTTCTTCCTCTAAGGAAGGGAGGATGTCAATACAACGCGAGCAGCTTCTTTGCTCGCGTCTTTTTTTCCAAGAAAGTTTTTCAGTTTCTTACAGTTTTCAATGCAGGTAGAGCGCAGGTATTCACTGATCATAAACTCTTGCATTTTTTGATAGAGAGCTTCTTCTTTTAGGTCAGGACCAAAAAGTTCTGGGAAAAGTTCTCCACTAAAAATAATGTTGGGAAGAGCAAAATAAGAAAGGTCAATCCGGAAAATAGTTTGAGCGATAAAGACATCTAAAGGATTGATAGCATAGGTGACAACTGTTGGAATATGATGAAGGGCAAGTTCAAGTGTGACAGTTCCCGAAGTGGCAATGGCAAGATGAGAGGCGCGCATGAGTTCGTATGAATGCTCGGATGTAATAACCGCGAGATCTTCCTCCTTTTGTTTTTTAAGTAGGGGCAAAAATCTATCATCAGCACAAGAGATCGCAAGGAAGAGATCTGGATTATCCTTTTGCATTTTTTTTGCTACTTTTATTTGAAGGGGAAAATTGCGATGGATTTCTTTTTCTCGACTCCCAGGAAAGATGGAAAGAATAGAGCGCTCATTTTCAATTCCATACTTTTTATTCCAATGAGGATCATAACAATGAGTTCCAATTCTTGAAATCAAGGGGTGTCCTACATATGTGACATCAAGTCGATCTTTTGAGAAGAGGTTAGCTTCAAAAGGAAGGATAGTTAAAACGCGATCTAAATAGCGTTCCATCTTAGGGATTCTCCTTTTACCCCATGCCCAAACGGTGGGGCAGATATAATGAATGCGTTTTGCTGAGGAACCTTTTTTAGCAAGAGCTTTGGCCATGCGCAGGTTAAACCCGGGATAGTCTATTGTAATGACTCCTTTTGGCTCATTGGCTAAGATCTCTTTTTTAATGCTCTTGAATTTTTTGTACAGCTTAGGGAGGGAGGCTAAGATATCGCTAAATCCCATGACTTGAAACTCCTCCATGGGAATCATGCAGTCCATTCCTACAGCTCGCATTTTTGGACCTCCGACTCCCTTGACTTTGAGCTTTGGGTTTAAAGCATACAGTTCTTTAAGAAGTTTTTGTCCATGAAGATCGCCACTTACTTCTCCAGCAAAAATAAAAAGATCATAACTCATTTAGAAGGGCTCCTTTAATCCATTCAGCTCCAGCTTTAAAAATTTCAGGCGAGGTACCATGTCCTCTGTAACCAATGGAAGGTCCAATCAAGAGTTCAATAGGAGAAGAGTGAATCCCATGTTTATGCGCTTCTGCAGCAAGTTTTGAAATAAACGAAAAGGCATGCTCTGTACCTACGCGCACATCGTGATTGCCAATGTAGAAACGGATCGCTCTGTTGTATAGGTTAGGAATCAGAGTTTCAAGATCAAGATGTCTTGCAGCGCGAAATCGGGTCAGAGGAGCAAAACCTAAAATTGTAGAAATCATTGGACAACTTGCAGCGACATGACAAGCAATATAGGCGCCGCGCGAAAGGCCAGCTACGGCCAACTTTTTCTCTAGGATATGAGGTTGGAGGTATTCTAAAATTTCTCGAACCGCGTCGATAAAAAGAGGGATCACTAGGTCCCCTTTTTTCATGCGTTTTTCCCAAACATTTAAGGCGTTTTTTGGGGGCAGGTTGTTTTCATGTCCTGGAAGAGTGATTGAAAAAATTCTTAAGGGAAGACCTTCTAAAAATTGGACGGGTCGGTTAAAGGGATCGCACTGCAAACTATCTTCAGCTGAAAGAGCAAAGTAAATCAATGTAGGAAGGGGGCCTTTTTCAAGGGAGGGGCCTACAAAGAAAGCTTGAGTTTTACCCAAGATTTCAAAAGGGTGAATCATCATCTTTTTTTCCGGTTTTTTTTTGGCGACGCTGTCTTCTGCGGGGTTGGGGGAGCCTTTCAGCTACTTTCTTAAAGACTTCTTCCCATTGATCATGGATCTTTTGCAAGCCAGGTTCTAAGCGGCAACGGAGAGTAAAGAACTGAACGGCAAGGTGGAACTCTGGCGTGCGGGGAACCCAGATTTTGGAATTTTTTTTCCTTTGAAAGGGAGTGATGCGATACTGAGAAACCAGAAGACTTACAGTCCGGATTTTTAAACGGCGAGGAATTTTGAGGAAGGTGTAGAAAATCGTATCGACTAAAAGTTCAGCTTCTGTGTGGATATCTCCAAGATGGGGAATTTTTTCTCGGGCTAGAAACTGGGTTTTTAGGTGTTGTTCCAGCAAGGGGAATGTTAAGCAAGCTAAGAGAACAGGACGTTCAAGGCCCGGATGATGGGGCTGTTGGATGGTTCTATCAGCCTCTTGTAAAAAAGCATAGATTTCGTTCCCTTCAGGGGTTTCTAGATTTTCAGCAAGAGCGGGTAAGATTTGCTGCAATAGTCCATGATCTGCCATCAATTGGAAGAAGTTTTTCGAGGCTCCCGATTCGAGCATGCGGAGAACTTCTTCTAGAACTCGAGCATGAGCACTTTTAGTGATTTCTGCTTTACAATCAATCAAAGCTAGTCTCGCTTCTTCTTCAACTTCTAAACCAAATCTTGCTTGAAACTTTAAACACCGAATCATGCGCACAGGGTCTTGTTTAAAACGGGGATAAGGAAGACCTATGGCTCGGAGAATTTTTTTTTCAATATCGGGGTATCCCTCGACATAATCGATAATTTCTTGTGTATCGCTGTCGTAAAAAAGGGCATTGATTGTGAAGTCCCGCCGGAGTGCATCTTCTTCTGGAGTTCCCCAGATATTATCTTTAGTGATTAATTCCTCATTTTCAATATCTCCTGATCGAAAAGTTGAAACTTCAATGACTTTTCTTCCAAAGCGTACATGGGCTAAACGAAATCTTTTTCCTATCAGTATGGCACTTGGGAAAAGACGTTTGATGTCTTCAGGTTTTGCAGAAGTAGAGATATCAAAGTCCTTTGGCTTTTTTCCCAGTAAAAGGTCACGCACACTTCCTCCTACTAGATATGCAGTGTAGTTAAAGGCGCGTAGCTTTTCTAAGATATAAAGAGCTTTGGGGTTGATTTGACGTACATTAATCTTATGCACTTTTTTTGAGTAAGTCTTTGGCTGCACAAATTTCCTGCTTGTTTTAAGAAAGCTTTGAAAGCTATCCTACTGGCTTCTAGAATACACGATGGATTTTTTTAACGGAACATCTTGCTTATGGTTAAAAAGAATGCTTTATAGTAGAGGATATTTAAAAATACTTCGCTGATTTCAAAGGGGAGTGACTGCAAGAAGATGCTTTAAGTTTTCTCATAGAAAAACTTGACTGAGTTGCTTTGACTATGCACCATAGAATAATAAACGCAAAACAAATTATGGATTTTTCTTTTCGTAAAGCTATTGGTGGTGCTCTTCTCGTTGGAGGAACAGCAATTGGCGCTGGGATGCTTGCGCTTCCTGTAGTTACAGGAGCAGGAGGATTTTTCCCAGCGATAGTTATTTTTATTATGTGTTGGTTTTTTAGTGCTTGCACGGGTCTTCTTCTATTGGAAGTCTGTCTTTGGATGCCTAATGATGCCAATATCATTTCTATGGCCCACCACCTTTTAGGCCCTGTAGGAAAAATTTTAGCGTGGGTCCTTTACCTCTTTCTTTTTTATTGCTTAACCATCGCTTACTCTGCTAGAGGTGGCAGTTTTGTCGTTGAGCTTTTTGGGGGCAAGGTTTCCCATAGCATCGGAGTCATTGTTTTCACAGCAGTTTTTGGAACTTTTGTTTACTTAGGAACACGAGCTGTTGATCGCATCAATTTTCTTCTTATGATTGGTCTTGGGGTTAGCTACTTAGTGTTTGTTTTTCTTGGGATTGGAGAAATAAAGTTTGAATTTTTCAAGCGGATGCAGTGGTTTGCTTCGATCTTAGCTCTTCCCGTGATGTTTACCTCGTTTAGTTACCAAGGAATCATTCCAAGTTTGACCACCTATCTTGATCGTCATCCCAAGATGATTCGCTTTGCTATTTTAGTAGGAACCTCCCTTCCATTTATTGCTTACATCGTTTGGAACTATTTGATTTTAGGATTAGTTCCTGCAGAGGGACCTCATGGACTAGTACAAGCAGAAGCTTTGGGCTATACTGCAGTTGAACCTCTAAAATATGTTTTCCTCAATACCCCGATCCATTTGACTGGGCAGTTTTTTAGTGCATTTGCACTCACAACTTCTTTTCTGGGTGTAACTTTAGGGCTTGTAGATTTTTTATCCGATGGGTTTCAACTTCCCAAGGTAGGATGGAAGAAGATTCTCCTTTGCGTGATTGTCTATGTTCCACCCGTGATTATTGCCACTATTAATCCTTACATCTTTTTGAAGGCCCTTGGCTATGCAGGAGGAGTCGGATGCGCCCTTTTGTTAGGCCTTTTTCCTATCATCATGGTATGGATTGGACGGTATTACAAAAAATACCCAACTCTCACAACACAGCTTCCTGGAGGGAAAATTCTCCTCGCTCTTCTAGGTATTTTTGTGATTTTTGAGCTTCTAATTGAACTAACTAAAGAGCTTATGTATTGAAATCTCCCTAACGGAAATGATAAGCCTTTTTCTTTAGACTGCTAGCCTTAACATATAGAAGAGAGGGAAAATTCCCTAACTCTTAAAGCTTTTATGTCGGAGTTTTTTGGCTCTCAATCTATTTATTCGGAATATTGATAGATGCTCCTCCACAACTTCCAGCAAAATAACTTGAAGACTAAAGAGCCTTTCTCCAAAAACATTCAGCTAGATCAGTAAAATTTTTTCTTAGATAGCGACTAGAAACACCTTATCAGACGATGCACTAGTTTAGATTAGATATGCTCACTTTTGGTGGGTAGTGTATCAAAAGGTGAACATGATTCTTTTCGCCATCAAATTCGATTCGCTTTGCTTCAAAATCCATGCAAACAGATTCAAATACCTTCTTCATAAAATTTAGATGTTTTTTAGAAAAACAATCTTTCCGCTATTTAGTAACAAAGACCAAATGAACAGGCATGGTAAAAACGCAATGTCTTCCAGAGCGAATATGAGTTGAAGTATTCATAGGTAAAGAGTATAGTTTAAATATGATTAAAAAAGCGTTCAAATTTAGAGTGAAACCCAATGATGATCAGCTGCAGAAAATGCATAAATACCCTGGGCATGGTCGTTTTCTTTGGAACAAAGTTCTGAGCATGAATTTAGAGCGTTTGGAAAACAAATACAAGCTCATTTGGTATGTTGAAAGCTCTTACTGGCTCACTCTATGGAAGCAATCTGAAGAATACGGTTTTTTAAAAGAGGCCCCAGCGCATTGTCTTCAACAGAAATTGAAAGATCTAGACAAAGCATTTAAAGATGCTTTCGACAAAAAGCAACCTTTAAAAAGGATCTCTAAATTCAAAAGGAGAGGGCTAAATGATAGCTTTAGATTTCCCGACCCCAAAAGTATTCAGATAGAAAACCGCCGAATCAAACTCCCAAAATTAGGATGGATGGGTTTTCATAAGAGCCAGTCTATAGAAGGAACGATCAAAAATGCCGCAGTTACAAGAAGTGCAGGCAAAGGGTGCATCAGCATTCAAGTAGAGCAAAAAGTACATCAACAAGCGCATCCAGTAGATGGTGCTATAGGCATTGATCTTGGGGTTAAAACCTTTGTCGCTTGTTCCAATGGGAAGAGCTTCGATCCAGCAAATGCTTTTAAGAACTTGCGGAGCAAACTCGCTAAGATTCAAAGACATCTTTCAAGGAAGAAAAAGTTTTCCGAAAACTGGAAAAAAGAAAAAAGAAAAACCCAGAACATTCACAGCAAGATCTGCAACATAAGACAAGATTTTCAACATAAACTTTCAACGAAACTCAGCAAAAACCACGCGACGATTGTCACTGAAAGTTTGAAAATGGGTCATATGAGCAAATCCGCTAGTGGAACCGCAGAGCATCCAGGAAAAAATGTTCGTGCGAAATTAGGTCTTAAGCAGGTCTATTTTAGATCAAGGGTGGTTTGAGTTTACAAGGCAACTTAACTATAAGCTTGAATGGCTAGGGGGAGTCTATGTTGAAGTGAATCCCTCACATACCTCTCAAAAATGTTTTTGTTGTTTAAACATCGACAAAGAAAGCCGGAAACGTCAAGCAAGGTTTTGTTGTATTCGTTGCGGGCATGAAGAGAATGCAGATATAAACGCTGCAAAGAATATTTTAGCGGCAGGGCATGCCGTGTTAGCCTGTGAAGAGGGTGCGTTAGCAACTTCTAAGAAGCAGGAACCTCTGAACATGGGCGAGCTAGTTTCAGCCTGAGAAATCAGGAATCTCCTTCCTTGTAGGTAGGAGAGGATGTCAAGTAGTTTACTGAACAATTGAGAGTTTCTATGTCTTTTTTAAGCCGTTATCTAGAAAAAATTCCTGAAGAACAAAGAAGCTTTGCAGCTATTGCTTACCTTTCATCTCTCGATCATATTGGAAGAGAAAACCCTGAAATCGTGACAGCGATTGTTAAGGAACTTAAAGATCAACGAAGGTATTTAAAACTCATTGCTTCAGAAAATTATTCTTCATTGGCCGTACAGTTGACGATGGGCAATCTTTTAACAGACAAATACAGCGAAGGATATCCTTATCACCGGTTTTACGCAGGCTGTGAAAATGTCGATACTGTTGAGGCCTTGGCTGTTGAAGAACTTAAAAAGCTCTACGGTGCAGAACATGCATACGTTCAACCCCACTCAGGAGCAGATGCAAATCTTGTGGCGTTTTGGGCCATCTTAGTGCAGCGGATTCAAAATAAAGAAGTTGAAAAATTAGGAAAGAAAAGTCTCGATGAGTTGACCCCCGAAGAATATGAGCAGGTCCGCGAGCTGATGCTTAAACAAAAGATGATGGGGATGGCGCTCGATGCTGGAGGACATTTGACACATGGGTTTCGACATAATGTTTCCGCAAAGATGATGCAAACCACTTCTTACGGTGTTGATTTGCACAGTGAGTTGATAGATTACAAGGCGCTAGAAGAAAAGGCTGTCCGGGAAAAGCCCACGATTTTGGTTGCGGGATACTCTGCCTACCCTCGTCTTGTAAACTTTGCAAAAATGAAAGCGATTGCTGATAAATGTGGCGCGGTTTTCCTTGTCGATATGGCCCATTTTTCAGGCCTTGTGGCTGGAAAGGCTTTGACAGGAGAGTATGATCCGATTCCTTACGCTGATATTGTGACCTCAACCACTCATAAAACGTTGCGTGGGCCTCGTGGCGGAATCATTCTTTGCAAAGAGCAGTGGCGTGAAGTCATCGATAAGGGTTGCCCTCTTGTTTTGGGGGGACCTCTTCCTCACGTTATGGCGGCAAAAGCGGTTGCTTTTAGAGAAGCTCAACAAAAAAGTTTCCAAGACTATGCAAAGCAGGTGATGATCAATGCTAAAGCAATGGCAGAAAGACTGGCATCCAGGGAAGTCAAGCTTTATACAGGAGGAACCGACAATCATTTGATTGTGATGGATGTGATGAGCAGCTTTAAAATGACGGGGCGTCAGGCAGAAACCGCCATGCGTCAAGCCTTCATGACGGTTAATCGCAATGCTATTCCAAATGATGTGAATGGAGCGTGGTATACTTCGGGTATCAGGATGGGAACCCCCGCTTTAACTTCTCGTGGTTTCAAAGAAAATGAGATGAGGCTCATTGCTGATTTAATGGTTGATCTGTTAAAAGCATCTAAAGCAAAGATTGTAGAGTGGACAGGGATACCGGGTAAAGCAAAAGTAGAGGTCGATGCCCAAGTTTTGGAGAAAGTCAAAAAAGAAGTAACAGAGCTTTTAAGAGATTTTCCACTCTATCCCGAGTTAGCAACTCTCGATCAACTGCCAAAATTTATTGGAGTTTAGTTTTAAACGTAAACTCGCGTAAAATAAAATGATATAACAAAGGAAACACAAGTGACAACTCAGTTTGAACCCATCCGGAGCGATGAAAAAGACGATGATGAAAGAGAGGGAAAGTCTAAACCTTTTGATGCAAAGGTAGAAGAACTGCTTTTGAAAAAGCGGCGGATCTTTCTTTCTACAGCAGTTTCCGATGAAAGCGCTAAAGATGCGATTAGAAAACTATGGTATCTAGAGCATACAAGTCCAGGAAAACCTATTCTTTTTGTGATTAACTCTCCTGGAGGATCTGTCGATTCTGGTTTTGCGATTTGGGATCAAATCACGATGATTACCTCTCCTGTAACAACACTTGTTACAGGGCTTGCTGCATCGATGGGATCTCTTTTGAGCTTGGCTGCGGCTCCAGGTAAAAGGTTTGCGACAAAAAACGCCCGTATTATGATTCACCAGCCATTGATTTCTGGTGTGATTCAAGGACAAGCGACTGATTTAGAAATTCAAGCAAAAGAGATCATCAAAACACGGAAACAAATCGTAGACATCTATGCCAAGGCAACAAAGAAAAACCCTGAGTTGATTGAAAAGACCATTGATCGTGACACTTGGATGAGCGCAAATGAAGCAAAAGACTTTGGTCTTTTAGACGGAATCGTGACTTCTTACAAAGAGCTTGGTTTTGAATAGTCTTTTTTTAGAGCGCTCTTTGGCTCTAAAAAGGCATGGGGTCTATATGACTAAAGAATTTCATAAACAATATGTCAAAAAGTGTCATTTTAAAAAATCGCATGGAGCGCGCAAAGAAGTCTAATGAACGCATCTTTTCAAAATATGAAGGAACAGGAAACGATTTTATCCTAATTGATGATCGGGATAGAAAGTTTCCCATTTCCTCTGAAAAAATTTCAACACTTTGCCACCGTCGGTATGGAATTGGAACGGATGGTCTGATTCTCCTTCAACCCTCGACTGCAGGGGATTTTTCCATGCGCATCTTTAATCAAGATGGATCAGAAGCTGAAATGTGTGGGAATGGTCTGCGTTGTTTGATTCAGTTCTTAAGCGATCTTGGAGTAAAAAAGAGACAATTTTCTATTGAAACTCGGAAAAAAATCTATTCTTGCGCGATAAAAAATGGCTCTATTTATGTCGCTATGGGAGTTCCCAAAATTCTTGAAAAAAAGGGTTTAGAGGTACTTCTGGAAGTCGGTGTTCCCCATTTTGTAACCTTTGTCGATGAGCTCTCTCGTTTCGATAGGGAAGCTAAAGAGCATTTTTCCGTGATCGGTGTAAATATCAACTATGCCAGGGTGGAATCTCTCAACACAATCCACATGCGTACTTTTGAAAGAGGTGTAGAAGAGGAAACTTTCTCATGTGGAAGCGGTGCAACAGCTGTTTGTATGGCTGCTTGGACGCAGTTTGGAATCACAGGATCTGTAAAAGTTATTTTTGGATCAGGAGAGAAACTTCAGTTTGAAATGTTAACGGAAAATCAAAAGCTCAAAGGCATTACGATGATTGGACGTGCAAGACACATCTTTGATGGAAAGATTCGACTATGAAAATTGAAATCCCTACAGAAATAAAAGATCATGAATATCGAACGTTAGATCCTCTTGTGATGGTAAAAGCTTTGCGAAAAGGAGGGCATGAAGCCCTCATTCAAAAAGATGCGGGGCGTAAGATTGCCTTTGAGAGCAAAGAGTATGAAAATGCTGGAGCCATCGTTGCATTGGGGCCTGAAAAAGTTTACAGCGCTGATATGATGATCAAGGTCAAAGAACCCCAACTCAGTGAGTATCCCCTTCTTAAAGAAGGTCAAATCCTTTTTTGTTGTCTCCATCTAGTACCAGATCCTAAGCAGACTGAGCCCTTGTTAAAGCACAAAGTTGAGGGAATTGCTTTTGAAACAGTTGTTGGTCATAAAGGGCATCTTTCGATTCAAGTGGGAGCCGATGCTCTCCATATGGCTTCGGGTGGCAGGGAAGTTTTTCTCGGTGGAGCCCCTGGAGTGTTTCCTAGAAAAATTGTGATTAGTAGTGGAGGAATTGTTAGGACTCAAGTAGCAAAGATGGAGGTGGGGTTGAGTGCAGATGTCACAATATTAGATAGCAATTTGCAAAGACCGCGTGATCTTGACAATCTATGCGAAGGAAGACTCAAAACACTTTATTTTACTCCCGCGACGATTGAAGAAGAATTGATACATTGCGACCTAGTTGTGGGTGCTGTTTTGATTCTAGGTAAACTGCCGCCAGAATTGATCACAAAAGCGATTAGGAAACAGATGAAGCATGGACCTGTTGTTGATGTTGCAATGGATCAAGGAGGGCGTGCGGAAACCTCTCGTCCGACGGCGCACTCAAATCCTATGTTTGTTCATGACAGTGCTGTCCATTGTTGTGTTGCGAATGTGCCTGGGGCTTTCGCAAGAACAGCAACGATTGCAGCAGCAAATAGCAGCGTTTTTTCTTACGCTCTAAAACTAGCTGGGATGGGATATAAAAAAGCTCTTCTTTCCGATCCTTTGTTGAGGCCGGGAATGAATGTTTACTTAGGAAAGGTAACAAATAAGCACGTGGCTCACGATTTGAATTACGATTTCCATGAGGTAGAAGAGGTAGGAAAGAGTCTGTGAATTTTCCTTTTGAAGAAAATCACCAAAAAGAAGGTGAAGCTCTTATCAAAGCAGGGGCTGTCAAGAGCATCGTTTTTTGTGGTGGAACCTATCAAGTAGAAGTTCATGACTCAAAACGTAAAAAAGAGTTTTGGCCGTTTTTGCAAATCGGAGAGGAAGGAGATATCAAAGATGCTTTTTGTACGTGCTCCGAAGTAGAGCAAAAACGTTCTTGTCCCCATCTTGCTGCAGCTTATTCGAAAATTAGTAAAGAAGATCCCCTTCACGTGCGTTTTTCAGGCTCCTTTTGGAATAAACTCTGCACGATGTCTTTTAAACGTCATGGTGTGGATCCTAAAGTTTTAGAAAAAAGGGGAGAGAAGAAATACATATGTAAAGCGGAAGGGGGGGTAGTTCTTTTTTCTCTTAAAGTTAAAAGCAATGAAGGGAAAAAACTTTTAGATGAGATGGTTTTTGATCGTCCTGAAGAAACGGAAGAAACATCATTAAAATTTTCTAATCTTCCCTCCGAAGAATTAGCACTGTGGAAAAGAGGAACGCCAACGCAGGAGCTTCAATATGAACTTTCTTTCTGGTCTGAACTTGCAAAATGGATGATTCTTCAAGAAGAATTTGGAAGGCATTATTCTATTGACTTTAGCCTATCTGGACATACTCTTCCCAAAAAAGTTACCTTGAATTTTAAAGATTTAGAGTTCCAGTTCTATATTGCAGCAGTCAATTGGAAAGATATTATTCCCTCATTGAAGCAGGTCAAGTCCTCTTTAGCCGTTCATGAGTTTCGCGATGTGATGGTTCAAAAGATGAGTTATGATCCTCAAGCAAAACAGCTTCAGATCTCTTCAAAGCCTTTAGAAGACAATAAGGGAAAAAATGGTATTAAAGTTGGAGAATGGGAATTCTTCCCCGAAAGCGGTTTTTTTCCTGCAACGACAAGCCCCCTGTTAAAAAAGAAAGTGATTTCACAAAGTGAGTTAGGTGAATTTTTTGAGCAAAACTTCAAAGCTGTCCAAAAATATCTAGAAGGAACGTCGCTTTCTCGAGAAGCTGTGAAACCTCATTATGAGCTCTATTTCGATAAGAAAAAACGGTTTCACGTCGTTTGTTATGCTTTTGAAAAGGGAGATCTTCAGCGAAAAGGAACAGCTCTTTTCTATCCCTGGGTTTATGTTGAAGGACGCGGCTTTTTCCCCATGAAGGAAACCCTTTTTGAACAGACTGAAAAGATTATACCTAAGGAAAAAATCGGAGACTTTATCAATCAGCATCGCTTATGGCTCAATGAATACGAAGGTTTTCAGATTCACCTTTCCAATGTTGAATTTCGCCTTACGTATTCATTTGATCTAAAAAATCTGGTTTTCGAAAGTGAATCAGGAACACTCGAAGAGAGTGATGAGATTCTTGACTTTGGCGATTGGCTCTACATAAAAAGAAAAGGTTTTTACAAAAAAGTGCGGGCTCGAGGTTTAGGGCAAATCTCTGCTGGCAAAAAAATCAAAGCCAAAGAGATCCCTTTATTCATTCATGAAAATCGGGAAGAACTTGAACAAATCAACAACTTTTTTAGTGTCGCCTGTCCCTTGGAAAAAGCAGGGCTCCATATCTCAATAGATGAGAAAAATCAGATCATTGTTGAACCTCAGTATCTTTATCGTCCGGAATACCAAGGAAAAGAGATCCATTTCTTTGGTGACTTTGCCTACGTCCCAGGAGAGGGTTTTTCAGAAATTCCTCTTGCTGCCCGACTACCAGAAAAATATCGGAAGAAAACGGTGATCGATGAAACAGGACAGCCTCTTTTTATTGCAGTGGAACTGATAAAGCTAAAGTCATGGATTATTAAGATGGACCGTCGTTTAAAGCGTCCTCATCACCTGACACTTAAAGTAAATCATATTCGTAAGACTGAAGAGAAAAAATGGCAAGTTGAACTTGCATATGTGAGTGAATTAGGAGAAGAAAGCTTGACTAAGATCAAAGAGAGTATAGATCGGCGCTGCTCTTATGCGATTACTGAAGCTGGACTTCTTTTCTTTAAAGACCCCCGTTTTAATTGGCTCCGCGAATTAGGAGCCATTGAAGAGGAAACAATGGTACTTTCTACCCTTGAATGGATCCGTCTTAGGACGTTCGAAAGTATAGAAGAGCCCAAAGAAACTACTGAAGAAGCCCAAAAAACACGCGCTTTACTAGAAGAGCTAGATACTTTTGAAACAGAGGATGTTTTAAACACTCAGGGGCTTCAGAGCACCTTGCGTCCTTACCAAGAAGTAGGCGTTAAATGGCTTTGGTTTCTCTATTCCTATGGTTTATCGGGGCTGCTTTGTGATGATATGGGGTTGGGAAAAACTCACCAAGCCATGGCACTGTTGGCAGCTTCAAAAAATGCAAAAGGAGAAAAGAAGCCACAATATTTTATCGTTTGCCCGACCTCTGTTCTCTATCATTGGGAAGAATTATTGCAGAAATTCCTTCCAGATTTCAAAGTGATTGTCTTTTACGGGACCCAAAAAACTCTTACAGCTTTCAACCAAACTGCAGACATTATTTTAACATCTTATGGAACCCTTCGAAATAAGCGAGAGTTGTTATCCACCCTTGCATTTGATATTGCGATTTTAGATGAAATACAAATCGCAAAAAATGCTCAATCACAAACCTATCAAGCTCTTTCTATGCTTCAAGCAAAGACAAAAGTAGGCCTTTCTGGCACACCTATTGAAAACCGATTGCTTGAATTAAAGGCCCTTTTTGATATCGTTCTTCCAGGCTACATGCCCAAAGCTTCGATGTACCGTGAACTCTTTGTCAATCCTATCGAAAAACTCCACGATCAAGAAAAAAGAGTACTTCTTCATCGGTTAATCCATCCTTTTATTCTTCGACGAAAGAAAAGTAAAGTTCTGAAAGATCTTCCAGAAAAGATCGAAGAAATTGCCTATTGTTTCTTATCTGAAGAGCAACGCAACCTCTATAAAGGTGTTGTGAAAAAGTCACGGGAAACGGTTTTTAAAGACATTGAAAACTCTGAGAAAGATGTTCCCTACATGCATGTCTTTGCATTGCTCAATACCCTCAAGCAGATTTGTAACCACCCGGCGCTGCTGACAAAAAACATCAACGATTACCATAAACATCAAAGTGGAAAATGGGATCTCTTCATTGCGCTTTTAGAAGAAGTTCGAGGCAGTTGTCAAAAACTTGTTGTTTTTTCCCAATATCTAGACATGATGACCATTATCGAAAGGTATCTCAAAGAAAATAAGATTGGATACGCAACAATTCGAGGTTCCACACAAGACCGGAAAAAACAACTTCAAAAGTTTCGTGATGATCCGGAGTGCGAAGTTTTTGTTGCTTCGTTAAAAGCTGCAGGTACTGGTGTTGATCTGACAGCTGCATCTGTTGTCATTCACTATGATCGATGGTGGAATCCTGCTAAAGAAAATCAAGCCACAGACCGGGTACATCGTATTGGACAAAATCGTGGCGTTCAAGTCTTTAAAATGGTTAATAAACATTCCATTGAAGAACATATTCACCTCCTCATAGAAAGAAAAATTTCGCTTACGGAAGGGGTGATTGGGTATGACGACCAAGATCAAATCAAGCATCTCGAGCGAGAGGATCTTATCCAACTTCTCAATCATATGAATCGCGACGTAGAGTTTTAAGGAGCAGCGTTACAAATTCCTCCTTTCCTGACCGCTCTTTCCCCCTTTCGGGTTCGCGCCAAATAAGATTTCTATCTCAACTAAAACAGCAAGAGGCCCCCCCATTGTAAAGAGGGGGAGAAAAACCTATTTGTTCAACCTGCTTTTTTTGCCAAGAGGATCCTAAAAAACCAAACTGCATACAGCTATGATAGGTAGCTAAAACCACGCGAACAAGAAAACAAATTTGGATCGAACGGAGGCTGTAGCATTTTGTAAAGATAAACCGATTAAAGCCAAAGCTCCTGTAACAATATCAGGGACTCTTTGCAGTTTGCACAAAAGACAAGGCCGGATTTGCATGACAGGCTCCACAAACCATGAAACGGTAAGTGCCGAGCTAGCCATTCCCAGAAAGACTTTTACAGCTTGCTGATCATGCTTATTCTTGACATCCTCTCCTACCTAGAAGGAAGGAGATTCCTGATTGCTCAGGCTGAAACCAGGTCACCCACGTTCAGAGGTTCCTGTTTCACAGAGGCTGCTAATGCATCTC
>JASJDV010000009.1 GCA_030064985.1 Simkaniaceae bacterium
TTCTTCACAATATCGATAGAGGAACCGTCACGACAGGCAGAAAAATAGCTTGGAGACCAAAAGGCATTAGTATTAGATATGCTCAATTTCTGTGGGTAAAAGACCAGATGAACATGTATGTTAAATATGAATTGAAGTATTGATGGCCTAAGAGTATATTTTAAATATGATTGTAAGGAAAGCATTCAAATTCAGATTGAAGCCAAGCAGTGAACAATCACAAAAAATGCATCTATACTGTGGGCATGGTCGTTTCCTTTGGAATAAAGTTCTGAGCATGAATTTAGAGCGCTTGGAAAACAAACATAAGCTCATTTGGTACTTTGAGGCCGACTATTTTTCTAAACTTTGGAAGAAATCTGAAGAATATGGCTTTTTGAAAGAAGCCCCAGCGCAATGTCTTCAACAGAAATTGAAAGATCTGGACAAAGCATTTAAAGATGCTTTTGACAAAAAGCACCCTTTAAAAAGAATGCCTAAATTTAAAAGAAGAGGGTTGAACGATAGCTTCAGATTTCCAGAGCCTAAACACATTGAGATAAAAAATCGTCGGATCAAACTCGCAAAATTAGGATGGATCGGTTTCCATAAGAGCCAATCCATAGAAGGAACGATCAAAAATGCCACGGTCACAAGATGTGCAGGGAAATGGTCTGTCAGCATCCAAGTCGAGCAGGAATTAAGTCAGCAAGCCCATCCAGCAGATGGTGCTATAGGTATTGATCTTGGGGTTAAAAAGTTTGTAGCTTGTTCTGACGGGAGCTATTTTGACTCGGTAAACCCCTTTAAGAAACTACAAATTAAGCTCGCCAAGGCTCAAAAACGTCTGGCTAAAAAGAAAAAGTTTTCGGAAAATTGGAAAAAGAAAAGAAGAAAAATTCAGAGAATCCACAGTAAGATCTGCAACATAAGACGAGATTTTCAACATAAGCTTTCAACGCATCTTAGCAAAAACCACGCGATGATTGCAGTCGAAGCTTTGAAAATTAAAAATATAAGTCAGTCTAACCGCGGGACAACAGAAAATCCAGGAAAGAATGTTAGGGCAAAATCAGGTCTTAACAGGTCTATTTTAGATCAAGGATGGTCTGAATTTAAAAGACAACTTAAGTACAAGCTTGAATGGGTGGGGGGAGTCTACATTGAAGTGAATCCCTCACAGACCTCTCAAAAATGTTCTTCCTGTTCAAACATAGACAAAGAGAACCGGAAAAACCAGGAGAAGTTTTGTTGTATGAGTTGTGGACATGAAGAGAATGCAGATATAAACGCTGCAAAGAATATTTTAGCGGCAGGGCATGCCGTGTTAGCCTGTGAAGAGGGTGCGTTAGCAACTTCTAAGAAGCAGGAACCTCTGAACGTGGGTGACCTGGTTTCAGTCTGAGCAATCAGGAATCTCCTTCCTTCTAGGTAGGAGAGGATGTCAAAGCATATTTTTCTGGATTTCCATAGAGAAAAATAGAATGTTGCTTCCAATTGTTTAAAGAAAGCAAGCTGCCCCTAGCCACCTTGCTCACGATTTCATGCAGCAAAAAAGGGTGGGCTTCGCTCACCGCTCTTTCTTCTTAATTGCGCGGCAGATCTTCGGCGCTGGATGTCACCATGGAAATCAGCACGATGGGCGCTTCTTGCCCTTGAAACTTGTCAACGGTGCCGACCTTGGCATTGTCCGGCAGAATGGAGCGCAGGTAATTGACCTGCACATTGTACGGGGTAACCACTAAAATATCATCCTCGGTGATCGGACGTGCGGTGCCATCACGGTCGGTAAACGCTTGCCCAAGTAAAGCATCATAGTGAGCTTTGATGATCTCGCCTTCTTCTACGCTTTTTTGTGAGCAGCCTTCATGCTCTGCCGGGACCATGACAATTCCCTCATTGGGTAGATCAACGCTTTGCAGGTTCAAGCTGCGCTCGGCGGTGCTTTCATGGGCTGTCAGTCGGCCATCATAAAAGGCATCAGAGATAAACTGGCAGATGCTCGGGCGCATGCGGCGCGTCTGACTGAGGAAAATACCGCGCTCAGCCGGGATGGTGGAATGAGCGCCCAGCAGGAATTCCAGCACTGATAATCCGGCCTCACCCGGATGGGTACCTTGGATGGGCTGCCCGAGCTGCATCTGATCACCGACTAGGATAATATTCTTGGTTGCTGTGGCCATGGCCACCACATTGGCCGTGGCGACTTGTCCTGCTTCATCAATGAACAAATAATCCAGTTGACCATCAAAATGCGGGCTAGCAAAGGTCCAAGCTGTTCCAGCGAATAGATCAGCGCCAAGGCTCATAGTGTCAGTCTTGATTTCTGATCGGATAAACTGTCCATCAAAGATGGTTTCACCCTTTCCGCTGCTGGCTTTTTTGAACCCAGAAAAGTTCACACCTTTTTCAGCGGCAACGCTTTCCACTTTTTCGAGCAAGTTATGAATGGCCTTATGCGAGTTCGAGGTAACCCCGATTTTCTTCCCGCGCTTGATCAGGTCCACAATGATGTGGCTGCTGGTGTAGGTCTTCCCTGCGCCCGGTGGCCCTTGAATAAAGAGATAACTGTTTTCAAGGGCGGCTATGGCTTTTAGTGCATCGCCTTGCAGATCATCGGAGGTGATGACCACTTCTCCCGGCTGCTTATCCTGAAGGCGCGGTACATTTCGCGCCAGCAATTCGGTGGCGGCGTGAGTGCCTTCCGGCGCTTCCAGCACATGATCGGCATAGCGGTAAATGGCTGAGCGAATGATCTTGCTGTCAATCGGCCCCGATGGGCCAATCGACAGACTTTCTGGCAATGGCTCTTTACTATTCCCCCGCTTGATTTTAACGATGCAGGCATCCTCATCGATCTCAACGATAGTGCCTGCGGTTTTCATGGCTGCAATATCAACAGCCTGAGCGCCCACCTTCAGCTTGTATTCCTGCGGTGGGAAACGGTAGCGGTAAATCAAAGAGCGCTTTTCAGGCTCAGGGTCGCCAACCTGCTGCAGGCCGCCCAGACACTCCGTATCGTCAATCAGCTCATCGTCAAATTTGTTTTGCCGTTCAAAGCTGCTCCACCATTGTAGCTTGGCTTCTCGGTTGTGAAACTCTAGTAGATGCGACAGCCGCTTACTGATCGGCTGCGGGTTTTCTTTTGTCATGCCAAGGCGGGTTTGGTAGTCCTCATATTCGATTTCCCAATCCTTGCGCTGCAGCTCCCCATCCGCAGCATCTTCTGGCAAGCCCTTAAACCATGGCGCATCTTCTACCTTAAGTGTGAGAAGCCAATCGCGCAGCAAGTGGGTGGAGATGCAATCTACCTTGTTATACTCAGAAATCTCCTGCAACAATTCATCGCCGCCCGTTTCGCGCCACTCATTGTAAACGATGATGCTATCGGCAGCAGTCGCCACGGCATTCGCCCGCTTATCCATATAGAAGGTTTCCATGTTCTTGATGGAATAGCCGGGCTCAGAGGTGCGCATACTCTCACGCACTACCAGGTAGAGATCGATGAATTTCTGATTGCGAAGCAGATTATCGAGCTGCTCTTCACACACCACATAACGGCAAGCCAAGCGTTTCAGGGCTGTGGTTTCATAATGGTTGTAATGATAGATATGGGCATGCGGATGTTCAGCCAGATGATCAGCCAGAAACCCCATAAAGCGTTTGAAAGTTTCTTTCTCTTCGTCATGATCATGCGCCCAAAACGGCTTGAACAGTTTCTCATCACCCTTAAAATAATAGACCCCAAACAAATACTCCAAGCCATTTGGATAAAGCGGGTCGCCTTCCATATCAAAGAACAGATCACCATCATCTGGCACAGGCATGCGGGTAAAGCCCTTGCCCAGCGGGAATGGAATGATCTCCCATCTATCTTCGCCTGTGGCGGCTTTGTGCTGTTGCAGAACTGCTTGTGAGCGCAGGCGCAAAAACACATCGCGGCTCAAATTAGGGATTTTGGTATCAAGTGCTGCGCCGGCCAGCTTAGCAACGGTGTGGATGCCAGCTTTCCGCAGCTTGTCCATTTGTGAACGCTGGATATTGGCCACCAGGCTCAAATGATCATCTTCCTCCCACTGCGCTTTACAGCCCTCACGCCATGGGCAGAAATTGCAATGGCCACAAGGCTCAGGATATAAGTCTGCTGGCAAATTTTGAAGATAGCTCTCAAAGCGGCCTTTGGCGCGGCTGTAGTAATAGAAAAAGTCGGCCACGCGGAAGCTGTGTTTTTCATGATCACCCAGAAATAGATGCATAGCAGCTGGGCGCAGCCCTTGCAGGTTAGTCAGCAGCTCGGAATAGACACAAAGCTGCATGATATGCTTGGGTTCGGCTGTGCGTGCCAGCTTGGTATCCAGCACCTCATAGCTAAAATTACCCAAGTCGGACGGCATAGCGCACTTAATCAGAAAGTCTGCATCACCCCGCCAAGGCGGCGTAAAGAACACGGCCTGATAAATGACGTCCGCACCGGATTGCATGGCTTCCAGTGTTAGCTGTTCGCGATCATGCAGATTGCAATCTTTTGGGATTTCAACAACGGATTTGCCTTCGTTTTTGAGCTGTTGGAGATACGCAGCCTCATGCTCCAAGCCTTTTTTCTGCAGCAACTGGCCCGTGGTACTGGTCTCGGCCTTGTCCATGTTCTCACGCAACGCCTTCACATCAAGAAAACTCGCATGATGGCATCCCAAAAAGGTGACCAAGTCTGATGGTGAGTAGAGAATCTGATCGTTACCGTATTGCTGCATGACCCTGTCTTATCACTGGATTTTTTCGATAATTTACTTGATTGTTCATCCATTTTCCACTATTTATTTTCGATTCAAGTATCCTGAGAAGAGCAGTAAAGCTATGCCTAATGATGATATTATAACCGTGAAGAAACTCGCCGATTCCCTCAAGATTGCTGAGAAGACGACCTATCGATTTGCATCTGAGGGTAAGTTCCGGGCTTTAAAGTGGGAAGCGCGTGGCGGTTTTTGACACCCTCTCCTCCCTAAAGAAAAAAGGTTCCTGATTACTCAGCCTAAACTTAAAGTCGCCCATGTTTAGAGGGTTTCTACGATGCTGCTAACGCCTTTTTCTTTGCAGGCTAACGCGGCATGCCACGCCGCTTTTCGAAGCATACTCTTAGCCCGTGAATACTTTAAATCATATTTTCTATGGAGGAAATGGATTGAGAGCCAAAAACTTCAACATCAGGAAAGCACCTTATATCCTCCACCTCAAAGAAGAGGTTTTACGGCGTGTTTTGAAATAAAGTTTTTTCTCCAGAATTTTGGTTCCTGGATGGTTAGGATCAACAAGGTGCGCTAAGTCATGATACCTCTTTGCAATCTCTCTATTTCCAAGAGAGATCTGATAGAATCCCATGACAACCATGAAACCACGAAATTCGGAAATATGAAAGATTTTTTTTTTCGGATAAAGCTCCCGTAAATGCATTTTGTTATGAAAAATATCAGGAATTTTTTGAGCCTGTTTTCGCCTTAGACAAAGATCTGCAAAGTTAATTTTTGCGAAGAGATCATTGGGATTCTTAGCATAATTTTCCTCAATCAAATGGTCTGCTTTTCGAACTTTACGAGAGGAGAGATAAATATAGGTGAGAAGATTTAAAACCTCTGGATGATTAGGATGTTTCTCTCTAAAAGCTTCCACCCCTTTTTTAGCTTTTCGAGGATTTTCTAGTGCCAAAGCATAGAGGGTCAAAAAGTCTTGAAGATCCTTGTTGGAAAGGCTTTTTTTTAATTGAGAAAGATCTTGCTTCCAAGTAACTGTATGAGAGGGTAGGAAAAAGTTAGGAGTTTTTTGTTCTGGGATAAAAAGCGTACTTTTCATTTGCGTAAAATATATTTCTCTTTCTAAAATATATCCCTCTAGATTTAGAAATGATACAAAAGTCGTACGTCACGTGTCTACAGTCTTCAACAAAAAACTTATTTCCTTTGCTTTAAGTGTGATTATTGGGGGGTTCATTTGGAATCTTTCGCCTCCTGAAGGTGTCACAACGCAAGCCATGCACATGTTTGCGATTTTCATCTTCACGGTGATTGGTATCATCTTACGCCCTGTACCCATCGGGACTTTTGCATTTTTAGGGCTTGTTCTCACTGTCACAACTAAGACGCTAACATTTGAACAATCCTTTAGTGGGTTTGTTCACCCTATCGTTTGGCTGATTGTGGTCGCTTTCTTTATTTCAAGGGGTTTTATTAAAACGGGGCTAGGTGAGCGAATTGCTTATGTCATCATCAAATACCTAGGAAAAAGTACTCTCGGCATGGCTTATGGGATGCTATTAACTGATCTTGTTTTAGCCCCAGCCATCCCAAGCGTTGTGGCTCGAGTAGGTGGAATTATTTACCCTATTGTGAACTCTCTTTCAAAAGCCTTTGGAAGTGAACCCTACAGCCATCCGAGGCGTTTGGGTGCTTATTTGATTAAGGCAACTTTTCAAAGTTCAATGATTACGAGTGGAATGTTTCTGACAGCAATGGCTGGGAATCCTTTGATTGCTGATTTAGCGAAAAGTGTTGGGGTGAGTATCACATGGGGATCTTGGGCAGTGGCTGCATCTCTTCCAGGACTTGTCTGTTTAATGGTTATCCCGCTCTTTCTGTATCAGTTTTACCCTCCAGAAATCAAAGAGACCCCTGATGCGAAAAAATTAGCAATCACAAAGCTTAAAGAAATGGGAAAAGTAAGGCTCCAAGAATGGATTATGATCTTCTCATTTATTCTGCTCATTACTTTATGGATCATTGGTCCCTATATTTCTCTTTCGGCAACCGTCGCAGCTCTTATCGGTTTAGTGATTCTCCTCCTATCGTCTGTCCTTACTTGGGATGATATCATCAAAGAAAAGGGAGCTTGGAATACCCTTATGTGGTTCGCTATTCTTATCATGATGGCAACTTATATCAACAAGCTTGGGCTCATTGGCTGGTTCAGCAATTATATGGGAACACATGTTGCGCGTTTCCAATGGTTTACAGCTTTTATGATTCTTGGCCTTGTTTATTTCTACAGTCACTACTTTTTTGCTAGCCTTGTTGCTCATATCGGTTCGATGTATTCAGCTTTCTTAGTTCTAATGGTTGCCATGGGGGCTCCTTCAGTGATTTCAGCACTGACTCTGGGATTTTTTAGTAACCTCATGGGAGGACTGACCCATTATGGTTGTGGCTCGGCCCCTATTTATTTTGGCTCGGGGTATGTAAAAGTGACTGACTGGTGGAAGTTTGGACTTTATGTCAGTGTCATTAATATCATCATCTATTTCACGGTAGGATGTGGATGGTGGAAAATCCTCGGTTATCTATAAATGGATCCTTTCAAAGCCTATGAAAAAGGGGACTGGAAGATGCATCAAAGAACAAAACAAGGTCTTTCTCTTCTTCATCTCGCTGTTATCAAAGATCAACCTTTCTTAGTTGAAGCCCTTCTACAGAAGGGGGCAAAAAACCAAGGGGACCAGTGGGGAATGACCCCTTCTCATCTAACAAAGCTTTTGAATCGTTCTAATGCTCTTACTGAACCTAAAGAAAAGTCGCTCCTGATTTTTCGTAATCGTGATGAAAAGATCTACAAAATCCCTATTTCTGAGTTTGAAGAGAAACTCAAAATTACCTATACCGATACTCTTATTTTTGATTCGATCAAGACAATCCATCAGATTGCCAAAAAATGCGCGCGCAAAATGAAAAAAGAACTGCTGCGGCAAATGAATGCCTGGACTCTCGCCTTGTATAAAAAAGAACTCGATCAACCCCGTGAGCATCTATTTTATGTTAAATGGATCAATCGGTATCTTGGCTATGGGGTGTTTGCTGCGCAAGATATTCCAGGATTGACTTATATTGGGGAATATACAGGGATTGTTACAAGAAGAAACAACCGAAAAGACCGCTTCAATGACTACGTTTTCAGCTATGATCTCTGCGGCAAAGCCACGCGTTGGTCCATTGATGCTCGCGAGAAGGGGAATTTTACCCGTTTTCTCAATCACAGCGACCGTCCTAACTTAGCCTCACGTTGGCTGGTTAGAGAGGGGATCACCCATATTATTCTCTTTTCAAATCAACGCATTCCTCAGGGAAGTCAGCTAACGTATTGTTATGGACCTTGGTACTGGCGGAGCCGTTCTAGACCTACATCTCTTTAGCTTATCTTCGAAGTTAAACTTAATAACTCCCACGATTAAAAAATTTCTGATTTGCTAAGCTAGAGAAAATGCTTGTTGAGACTTTCTATTTTTTAGAGAGGCTGCAAAAAGGCCTGAGAAGAGAAAAAACATCAAGCGTCCTGAATTGTAGACCCACAGAAAATGGTCAACAAGTCCTAACATTAGAAATATGAAAAAGATTGAGCCTAAAGTAAGTCTTAATGGGGTTAGCTCTCTTTTCCTCATTAGCAATAGGATCGAAGCAATAAAAAGAAAAAAGAGGATGAGACCAATGGCCCCTGTTTCAGAAGCAATTTGCAGGTAAATATTATGAGGGAACATTCCCGTAGGGTTCGCTCCTTCAAGCGAGGGATGGATTGTTTCATAAGGGAAGAGAGCGTAACTATTAAACCCAATGCCTAAGAGAGGATGGGAAATAAAAAGCATCAGAGCTAAACGATAATGAAGAAGACGTTCGCTATCAGAAGCACTTGCAAGCTCATTATAATGAATAAAGCCTCCTCTTGCGATAAGTTGCTCAAATAAAACAAATAAGGCTAGAAAAAATCCTGCGCTAATCAGTAGAGTGAGGAGATAAAAACTTTTCCGCTCTTTTTCAGAAAACATTTTTCTTTTTACAAAACCTAAGGTGAAAAAAGCTAAGGTTCCTACCATCGAGGCAAAAATCGCACTTCTTGAAAAGGTGAGTCCTAAAGTCATGATGTGGAGGGGGATTAAAAATAGTAAGGCAATCCTACACCCTTTTTTTGTCGTTGTAATAAAGAGCATATAGGAAAGGAAAAGAGCAATGCTGAGGTAGGCGCCGAAAATGTTTGGATGATCAAATGTTCCCAAGGAGCGGAGACTATTCGTCTGTCCTTCGGGAATCCAGGGAAGTTTATCAAAAAGGGCGCGATTGCCCTCTGTTAAAGGATAAATAGCGATATTTTCCATGTAAGGGGTGATTTGAGGTTCAGCAAGAAACCGTAGCCCTAGACTTTGTTGCGCCAGGAATTGACCGACTCCAATCAAACATTCAAGTGTAGCGATTCCGACAAAGGCATACAGGATGGGGATCATTAAATCTGTCCGTTTAGAAAAGAGGAGATAAATCAAAGGAAAGGAAAGGAAAGCAATTATCAGATTGATAAGGGTTGTGTATTGGTAGAAGTAGTTGGAAAAACTGGAAAAGAGAATCGATAAAAATGCGACTCCGCTATAAAGGGTTAAAAAGCGAGAGTGACGGTTAAAAAAAAGGTCTTTGAAGCGCACTTCCTTTAAGAGAAAAGCTCCTAGCATCAAACCGACAATCCAAAAGTCGGTGAGGTGAAAATGTATATATTTTTGAAATAGAGGGCGCATCTGGAAGTTAAAAGAGGCATGCCGTTCGAAGGAGTGGACAAAGGAAACAGAAACTCCTCGAAAAACTTGATAAGAAAAGTTTAGAAAGGGAAAGAGGACAATGAGCAGCGCACTCGATAGGTAGAGGTTTTTTTTCTTCATGGAGAATGATTATAATTTTTCGATTGGATTTCTTTCCACTTTTTTATTATCAACGCAGCAAGAGGAGCAGCCTCTTTACCATAATCACCAAATTTCAAATAAACAATGACGGATAGCTCGGGCATGTCGATCCGATAATCATCTCCCTCTTTAAAAGAAAGACCACCAAACCAAATATCTTTGCACATGAGAGGGGGAGTTTCTCGATCGAGAAAAGGGCGATACACAAACTCGGCAGTTGAGGTTTTCCCAATGAATTGACTTTGCATAGCCTTGTAGTCAGGAACCCATTTTGGATGTTCATAAAGGGCTCGAATGCGGTGGGGTTGTGCAGGGCCTTTTTTCCCTGTCATCACCCGTTTCATTCCCTCTATTAGTTCTGTTCGAACACGTGAAGGCAGCTCTAAATACCGTTTGACTTCTCGAGTTTTCTCTGTCACCCCTGAAGAGTTTGCTTGCATTTTCACAATTTGAGGTTTGAGCACGGCGCCTCCATTTCCAATCGTTGCAAGCATTGAAGCAGCTTGAAGAGGAGTGACAGTAAGGGAGTGTTGTCCGATAGCAAAGGCGTAGAGACCTGTTTGATTATAGCGGACATCATCAGGGACATAGCCACCAATTTCACCATAAAGGTCAATCCCCGTAAGTGTCCCAAAACCAAAGCGAAGGGTGGTTTTTTGAAGGTCTACCGGTTGCTCGATAACCTCACCAGCAAGAAGAGAAAAATAGATGTTACTGGAACGCTCCATAGCGGTACGGAAGTCAACTTGCCCCAAAGTAGTATGACTTCTAGGCAGTCTTCCTCCCTTGTGGCGCCTAGTGATGAAAGTCCCATCCAAATAGCGCCCTAATACGATCCCATTAGCGGTTACAACTTTAGGATTCATCTCATCTATAATCTCCAGGGGATTTAAGTCATATAGCGGCAAATGATGGTCTTGGTGGAGAAGGTATTTTTGCTTGAGAGCTTCATAACCGGTGACAACCTTAAATAGAGAGCCGATAGGAGTGGCTTGTCCGTAGGCAAAAGATTTGCTATAGCCATAGCCATTTTGAGGATAGAAAGCTCCAGCCAATCCCTTGAGAGTCGAGGATTTTAGAGAGTAATAATCACCCCAAAGAGGATCGCTTAGCTCCTCGAAAGAACGGATCGTTGTCAGTAAATCAAGGGAGGGTTGTTGCTCTCGAATCCACAGAAGGACTTCTTTTAGATTTCCTTTAACCTCTTTACTTGTAACGATGAGGTGAAAAAGAAAAGGTTGCAGTTCAAAGTCAGAGGCGACATTTCCATAAATAAAAGCATCAAAGAACGTCCACTCATGTTCTTTCCAAAACTCTGCAAAAAGCTTTTTTTCCCCTTCTTCTAAATAGTCTGTATAGGGGTGCGGATAGGTTTTTCGTTCTTTTTCTTCTTTCCTTTTTTCTTTGAGATAAGCTTTAAAGTGTTTTTTTCTCCACCTTGGAAGCATCTGTTCATGGTAGAGGCTTTCAACGCGCTGTTTGACCTCTTTTTTTACTGTTACAAAAGCTTGTGAAAGTTCCCGGTATTTTGCTGGAGAAAGTTTTTTTGCTTCTTCAAGAGAGCGGTTAGAAAATGCGTTTCCAGGAGCAAGCAGTCGAAGAAGATCGAGAAAAAGGAGTTTATCCTTGTTGGATTGGATCGGTTTTAACATCGGATCGATCTCTTTGCGCATCTCTTTGACTAAAAGGGGTTCTTCTCCTTCTTTTTTTGTTTCAGGATAAAGAGCTTCAATTGTCTTGGCCATCGTTGCATTTTCGAGAACTTTTTGGAGAGCTCCCATCACATGTTGAAGGTGGACTCCTTGATAAATAGAGGGGAGTTTCCGCAGACTTTTTCTTACTTGGCAATTTAGAGATAAGACTTGGTCGAGATAGAAGTCCCAGGAGAGATTTTGCTTTTCGATGTAGTGTTCTCGTTCTCTTTCCATGGGAGCTAGGCCATCCCAAATCGCACCAATGTGACAGGGGCTTTCAAGCCATTTGTGGATTCTCTCGATTTTTTCCCTGCGATTTTTATCGCTTAAAATGAAGTCATTCGGATCCAACCGAGGATACGAAGCCATGGCAACAATTTCCCCAGTTTCAGGGACCATAGCAATAATCGCTCCTCCTTTGATCCATGGAGGATAAACGGTATCGTAGCCTTTTCCCGCTAATGAAAAATGATGCTCTCGATCTCGCTCATTCAATGCAAGAAGTTCTTCAGCATAAGCTTGAAGCTCAGAAGAAATTGTCAAAAGAATCCGATCACCAGGCTCCGCCTCTTTTCCTCCAGGAAGATCCCGAATAAAACGTCCTTTAGCACCGATTTCTACTTGATGTTTTCCATACATTCCTCGGAGCGGTTCATCGAACTTGCGTTCAATCCCTGATTTTCCGACATGAGCATGAATAGTATAAGCCTTTTCTTTGAGTTCTTTTAACCGGAGCAGAGCATCGTGAGAGTTGTGATATCCCTTGGGAAGGGGAAGGGGAAGATCTTCTTCTCTTTGCTTTATGAAAAAAGACAGCTTTTTGATTTCTTCAGCAATCGATAAATACTGCCTTTCATTGATGGTGCCCATGTAACCGATGATATCGGACCCAACTTTGCCTTGCGGATAATACCGCTTTGCTGCGCGCTGCATGCTCAGTCCTGTCCAATCCTTTTCCATCAAACGGAGGCGGTAGTAGAGCTTTTCAGAAATATCTTCTTTCAAGATAAATGGCATATTGGGGAAGATTGAGGCCTTGCTATAGATGAGATCTTCAATCGCTATCGGGTCCATGTCCAAAGCAGTTCCTAGCATCTTTGAAAGCTTTTCAACATAGAGCCGCCTTGCATAAATGCGTCGCTTTCTACCCTTCTCATCTCTTTTCCAACTCACCATAGGAATTTCACGAATCCGATCAAAACAAACCGCTGCATTGTATTGCATCTTATTGATTGCTAAAGGAAGATTAAAACGGTCGCGAATGGTTCCTCGAGGCGCTTTTTCAATAACCGTCCGTCTTTGAGGTTTCAGTGCTTTTTCAAGATATTTATCATGCTTCAGAGCTCCTAAGTACCAAACACGAAGAGCAATCATCAAAAAAACAATGAGGATCAGGCGAAGAACATGATTGGCTTTATGGGGGATGTCGCGGCTCATTGTCATATACTAGGGCACTTTTTACGTGAAGATAACAAAAAATGCGCTGCGAAGGCAAAAGAAAATCCCGAGAGTTTCTCCTCGGGTTTAAAGTCTATCGGTTAGTGTCGATTCAGGAACGGTGAACCTAAAATTTACTATCAAACATAGCCATTTCTGCTTTTAAGCATAGACGTTCCTTAGGTTCCCGACTCTCCGGTTCTGCAAGCGCTCATCTAACGGCAGTGTTCACACCTTGTGGAGTTTTTTTAGTCCTTGTTGCCCATCGCTATAAGGGCCTAGCTGGAGGGGAAGAACTTTTGGGTTAACACTTCTTCCTTTTCGAGATACTTAACCATGATGGCCTGCAACTCTTTTTCAGCAGGAGTTTGTGGGGCGGTTTTATCTTTACCAAGAGCTGTAAGGTGCTTGCGTGTTGAAGCGGATGCATAGACTTTCGGAAGGACTGTTGACGCGGTGTCGACAAGGGATTTGATTTTACCCTCAACAAGATCGCCTTTGCAGGCTTCGCTCATCTGCTTGATTTTTTCAATTTGAAGGACGAGGTAGCGCTTTTGAAAGGTTTCTTCATCCATTTTGTTTTGCGTGCTGGCGATTTCAAGCGAAAGGCTCTTAAGCCAGAATTCCGTGTCGATTTGGATCAGCTTGTTTTCGATAGGAGTAACTCCATCCCCTTTAAACTTCGTGCCAAGGTTATGAATAAATGCAATGCTTTCTTCTTCGTGCTTACTGGGACAGAAGAAAATCATGTCACGGACTTCACGACTGATTCTTTCGTTGGGGTGATTGAGGGCAATCTCAATCAACTCTTGGTCTCGGGCATGGTGGAGAGCGGCGATTTTTTGCTTAAATGCATCAGCTTTGTCAATCCCATAGTCATGAATCATGGATGAAAGCTTTTTGCGCTGCTCTAGAAGGTCGTTATTTTTCCACTTTTTTTCAGCTTCGCGGTGCTCGTCATCCACTTTCTTTAAAAAATTATTATATTTTCCGGCATGGTAATCATACAAGACTTCGTCGATCATTTTTTGCTCTGGAGAAGCGATTTGCCTTGATTGGACAGGTTCAGATTGGGCAAGTATTTCTCTTCCTGTTAGAAGGAGGGTTAGAGTTGTTGCTAGAAATGGAATTAGTAGAAACTTTTTCATAAAAATACTCTCTACATTTACGTTGGGTTGATAGCCTCTAGTATACAGCATTACGATTAAAAACGCATGCAAACAGGTCGAATTATATACAAATAAATCATTTTAATTTGAAAAGAGGTTGCGAACGCTCTTGAAAAAAATAGGGGAAATATGCTAGAAATGACGATTTACTAGTGAACCTTTGTGGAAAATCACAAAGTGCGCCTGTAGTTCAATGGTAGAACAATAGCCTTCCAAGCTATTAGTGTCAGTTCGATTCTGATCAGGCGCTTTTTTTACCATTAACCAAGACCGAAATCCTTCGCGAAAAGCAAGGATGCCGTCGTCAAACAAAAGGGACAAGGCTTGGCAACAACTAAACAACACAACCCTGTATCCATCAAGGATCTTCTAGAAGCTGGGGCACACTTCGGCCACCAGAAACACCGCTGGAACCCAAAAATGAAGCGCTTCATTTTCGAAGAGCGCAGTGGGATCTATATCATCGACCTAGCTAAAACAGTACAACAAATTCGGATTGCCTTAGAAGTAATCAAAGATATTGTTGATAAGCACCAAAGTATTCTTTTCGTTGGCACAAAAAAACAAGCGAAAGATGTCATTCAAGAGTGTGCAGAACGCTCGGGAGAATTTTACGTTGCAGAACGTTGGCTTGGTGGAATGCTAACAAACCTTCCAACCATCAGACAGTCGGTAAAAACGCTTGAGCGCATCGAAAAACAGATTGCTGCTGGCGGAGAAGGTTTTACAAAGAAAGAAATGACTCTCCTCAACAAGGAACGGGAAAAGCTTAGCCGCAACCTTTCTGGTATTCGTGCAATGAGAAAACTTCCTGGGCTTCTTGTTATTGTAGATCCTAGCAAAGAGCATATTGCTGTTACAGAAGCAGGCAAACTAGGAATTCCAGTCATGGCTCTAGTTGATACCAACTGTGATCCCGATTCTATCGATTATGTGATTGCTTGTAATGATGACGCTTTAAAGAGCATCAAGTTAATTGTTAAAGCCATCTCCGACACTGTCATCGACAAAAAAGGAGAACTCAGTATTGCCATTGGCAAGGAAGAGGAACAAACTGCAATAGAAGAGTCTAAAGGGGGGAGAAAAGAATGACGATTACAGCTCAAATGGTTATGGACTTAAGAAAACGTACCGGTGTTGGGATGGGCAAATGTAAAGAAGCTCTGAGCGAAGCTAATGGAGATATTGAAGAAGCCATTCATATCCTTCGTAAAAAGGGGATGGCATCAGCTGTAAAAAAGGGTGGGAGAAAGACCAATGAAGGAATCATTGGAATCGCTGAAATTGAAACTGCAGCCTTTCTTGTTGAAATTAACGCTGAGACTGATTTCGTTGTCCAAAACGATCGGTTTAAAGAATTCCTTAAAAATATCTGTGATGAGGTTGCAAGGACATCCCCAATATCTGTCGATGCATTTCTTCAGCAGAAGTTTAGCAAAAATGACGCTCTGACAATAGACGAATACCGCGCAGACATTGTCCAAACCCTTGGAGAAAATATCCGAATCAACCGGATTAAAGAATTTAAAAAAATGGGTGATCACTCGCTAGGGATCTACTCCCATATGGGTGGTAAAATTGTTTGCGTCGTAGCGATTAAAGGAGCAAGCGATCAAGAAGCTTTAGCACATGATATTGCCATGCATGTTGCTGCTGAAGCTCCAGAGTATTTAACACCTGAAGCTATTCCAGCGGCCGTCCTTGCTAAAGAAGAGGAAATCGCCCGATCTCAAATTCAGAACAAACCTTTTGAAATCATGGATAAGATTTTCACGGGTAAGCTGAATGCTTACTATGAACAGTCTTGTTTAATGAATCAGAAGTTTGTCAAAGATCCTTCGATGACAGTTGCAAAGTATCTCTCTGAAGAAGGAAAGAAGACTGGCAAAACTTTGGAAGTTGTAAATTTTGCCCGCTGGCAAATAGGTGAGTAAATTGGCAAAATCTCCTTATAAAAGGGTCTTACTTAAGCTCTCGGGTGAATCTTTAAAGGGAGAGAGGACGGGAGTTATTGATCATGAAGCCTGCGCTCAGATTGCAGATAGCATTCGCGAAATCTATGAGCTTGGGGTCCAAATAGGTGTTGTGATTGGCGGAGGAAACATTTTCCGAGGCAACATGGCACAGCAATTTGGATTCGCTCGCACCCCTGCCGATCACGTCGGAATGCTTGCTACAACGATCAACGGACTCATTTTAGGACAAATTCTATCAGAAAAAGGGTGCAATACGCGTGTGATGAGCGCCCTGAATTTCGATGGAATTGTAGAGACCTATAATTGGAATCATGCTCTTTACTCTCTTGATAAGGGACACATTGTGATTTTTGTTGGAGGAACGGGAAACCCCTATTTCACAACAGATACCACAGCTGCAATGCGCGCTAGTGAAATCGAAGCAGAGGTACTTCTCAAAGCGACAAAAGTCGACGGGGTTTATAGTAAAGATCCAATCCATCATCCCGATGCAGTGAAAAGGGATCATTTGACCTTTTCTGAAGTCTTGATGCAGCATCTAAATGTCATGGATGGAACAGCAATTGCCCTTTGCAGGGAAAGTGACATCCCCATTCACGTCTTCAACCTTTTTGAAAAGGGAGCTCTTTTAAAAGCGGTAACTGAAAAAAAGGGAGGAACACTCGTTACAAAAGGTTAATTATTTATGAGCGTTATGGACGAATGTAAACAAAATATGGAAAAAGCGGTTGAACGCTATAGAGATGAGCTCAAGAGTATGCGAACAAACCGCCCCAGCCCAAACATGCTAGACACTGTTGTGATAGAGGTTTATGGAGCTGAAATGCGACTGCGTGATATCGCAACCATTGCTGTTAGTGATAGAAAGCAACTGATTGTAACTCCCTTTGATCCCTCTACGCCGCATGCGATTGCTAAAAGTATTGAAAAGGCCAATTTAAATGTGCTGCCTGCCGTTGATGGCAATATTGTCCGCGTCCCGATCCCACCGATGAGTGAAGAGCGGCGCAAAGAAATTGCTAAAGATGCCCGCGAAAAAGGGGAAAAAACAAAAGTGACAATCCGTGACATAAGACGTAAGTCAAACGATCAGGTAAAAAAGCAAAAGACAAAGGGCGATATTTCTGAAGATGAGCAAAAAAAAAATGAAAAGCTGATCCAAGAGCTCACCGATAAATACTGCAAGCAAGTGAATGAACTTTTCTCTGCAAAAAAGAAGGATATCCTCGAAGTTTGATCTTGTAAGTTTTACGCTTCTTCTTTAGAATGCGCATACTTGCAATACAGCCTGGATGTTCCATAAAATCTAGAAAAGGTCTCAACAGGCTTTTTCAGAGGTGATAACATAAATTTTGGCTCTCAATATAGCTCCTCCATAGAAATATGAGTTGAAATATTCATGGGCCAAGAGTATAGTCTAAGATATTATAGCTGCAGGGCAGGGCCGTGTTAGCCTGTTCTCGAGGATGCACTCTATGTTAGCAAGAACCTCTGAACATGGGTGACCTAGTTTCAGCCTGAAAAATCAGGAATCTTCTTCCTTTAGGGAGGAGAAAATGTCAAGGTTTTGCAGAACAACCAGTACAAGGCCCCATCGTCTAGTCAGGCCTAGGACACAAGATTTTCATTCTTGCAACAGGGGTTCGAATCCCCTTGGGGTCATTTTGAGGCTTTAGCTCAGTTGGTAGAGCATCTCCCTTTTAAGGAGGCGGTCGTTGGTTCGAGTCCAACAAGCCTCAATGAGCCGGAACACCTGTTCCGGCTTTTTTCTCTTCAATTAAAAGGTTGCTAAGGACATAGCCTTTTACTTCTTGCGCACTTCCAGAAGAGTTGCTGTTGTCCCTTTTTGTTTAAGAAGAGAAAGGATTTTTTTTGCAACTTCAAGGGGAGCAAGAAGAGACGATAGTTTTTCATTGGGAAAATTCATGCGTCGCATTGGAGTCGCTGTTCTCTGTGGCACGATGGCGTTGATATGGAGATCAGGGCGCTCTTCTGCCAAGCCTTGCGTAAAATTTACAATCGCTGCTTTTGCGCTCGAATAAAGAGTATAGGATTTGCGTCCTCTTGAAAAAGAAGAAGAAGAGAGGTTAATGATATGACCACCAGGTTTGATGTGAGCAGCACGGCAACTGTAAAGGAGCGTATGGAAGTTTGTTTGAATCAGGTGGTTGATTTCCTCGGAAGAAAGGGCGTGAAAAGGTTTCAGACAAAGGCATCCCACACAGTTGATTAGACCATCAATAGGCCCTAATTTTTCGAAGAGAACTTCTGTAGCATCGTAATCTGTCAGATCAATGGGATAAGATGGGGAAGATTTTGAGAGAATCAAAGGTTGTGCCCCTTCTTTTTTAAGAAGTTTTACAAGTGCAGATCCAATCCCTCCAGTTCCTCCTGTGATTGCAAAAGTTTTTCCTCGCACAGAAAGGATTTCTTTAGGAAAGGGTTTGATTTTTCGGTGCATCAGTTGTTCGGCTAAGAAAAGGTCGAGCTCATTGGTAATTTTAATGTTATCTTCAGAACCGGAAACGATATGTACAGGTTTTTTAAGGTTGAGAATCAGGCGGCAATCATCTGATGTATTTTGGTCTGTTGCTTTTTCGTGTGCTTCTAAGATAAGAGGATAAGAAAAGCTTTGCGGGGTTTGTCCTCTCAGGTATTTTGCTCGATCGGGAATGGAAGTGATGGTATCGAAGGTTTCCGCGTGGACAATTGTGTCGGTTGAAGAAATGCATGTATCGACGGCATCATATTTTTTAAGAGCAGTAAGGTTTTCTTCAATAATACATTGAGAGACAAAGGGGCGTACAGCGTCATGGATGACGACATGGGTGGTTTCATTTCCGCAGGTAAGAAGGCCGCGATAGGAGGAGTCTTGACGTGTTCGCCCTCCTTTAATGATCCTGATCCGAGGGTCTGAAACCTCTTCTTTGACTTGATCGGTATACTCTTGATGGCAAACTAGGAGAATTTCCTTAAATTCATGAAAAGAAAGGAAGGTTTCTAATGTATGAAGATAGATTTTCTTTCCAGACAGATTGAGAAATTGTTTGGGCGTTGAACTTCCAAAACGCTCCCCATTTCCACTCATTAAAAGAATCGCTTTCGCAACAATCATTACACATTCATGGTTATTAGTTTTAAGGCTGATTGTAAAAACTCAGCCCTTTTTCGAGCGAGCTTTTCTTGAGGAATGGCTTTTTTTGAGGCTAATGAGAGATGACCTCGGCGCACTTCAAAGAAAATCTTGTTCATATCTTGGTCGGTGAGTCCTTTAATCCATCCAAGATCTACACCAAGCTTGATGAAACCAATAGCGCCCAGGGCTTCTTTTGTATCGATTTGATACGAGTGTTTTACAAGACCAATAGCGCGGCTAATTTTATCCACAATAAGTGCGTCAGGGTTTTCCTTCAATTGGCTACGGAGCTTTTTTTCATGGGTGACTAATTGCGTTGCTGTTTTATGGACGGCTTCTAAAATATGGTCTTCTGTCAGTCCTAAGGTAAAACGATTTTCAATGATTACGATAGCGCCGATGAAGTCATAGGTTCCTGAGAGGCCGTTTGCTTGAACTTCCTCAGCGAGGTCTTTAATTAAAACCTCGTCGAGTTGGTCCAGTTCAATTAAACAGGGAAGATGGAGGAAAGCTTGAACAGTAAGGGCCGTTCCTGAGTTAGCGAGCCGTGAAGTGAGATACCCAAATTTATTTGAGTAGGCAAAAGTATGGTTTTTTGCTAAATATCCTTCCATATCGGTGAGTTTTTTCCAGGCCTCCTTCCATCCTGAATGCGCTTCTATTGAGTGGAGAATAAGGTGATCTTCTCCATTAATCATGGCTAAAAAGGTTCCACTTTTATCAATCACCAGGCCTGCTTTACATTCAGGATTTTGTGTTTCACACGTTGCCAAAAAATGCTCAAGGAGAAATTCCTTTTCAGCTGTTTTAATGGCATCGAATTCAAAAAACTGAGGACTTTCAAGACATTTAGAGCTTAAGAGACTTTGTGTGAGCGTTCCAAGGATTCTTTGAGAATTTCTACGGTCCATTTTTTGTGGAAATGGGTCGGATGCTAAGTTCCTTTGAAGAAAAAATCCTGAAGCAATCCAGACTGGAGTGTCACTTTTTTCCCAGAAGGTATTTTCTTTGAGCTGTAAAAAAGGATTAGGTTGGTTCATCAGATGCCTTGGTAAGAGAATTGATCTGATCCCGAAGCCATGCAGCTTCTTCATAGTTTTCCCCTTTTAGGGCCTCACCGAGAGCTTCATTAAGGTTACGGATGCGTGTAGTATTTTCAGTAGTTTCATCGATGAAAGGCGTTTTCCCAATATGAAGGGCAGGAGTTGTGCTTGCAGGGTTAGGTTTAAGCTTCGGTGAGATGAGTTGTGTTTCCATCAGTTGATCCACAAGGACATCTTGAAAGATAAAATAACATTCCTTGCATCCGAGAGGTTCTCCCATCAAAATCGACTCTAACGAGGTATGGCACTGGCTACAGCATAGACTTTCTTCTTTTTTAGGCGTTCCTTTTATAGGTGTTTTTCCCTCGAGTTTTTGCTTTAAGACAGGGCAATCCTGACACATTTCGGTGGTCGTTGTCGTGTCACCAATCATCTCGGTGTAGATGACATCGCCGCATTTCTTACATTGGCTACACTCTAATGGTCTTTCTGGCATATTATTAATCTATAGTAGAAATCTTTTTTATTATCAAAAAGGTTTATAGATTTTCACACAAGTTTTAATCCTTATATTGAGATAAAGGGGTAAAAGATGCGCAAAAGGCAAAAAAGAACAAAACTGACTATTGCAATAGATTCTAGGAAAAACAGGGCGATGAAAGATCTGCTATTAATTGGAGCCGAGATAGTGTCAAATATTGTGCTTCAGAATTGAGCGTGCGCTTATTTTTATTACCCTTTAAGCGCGACTTCCCTCTCTTTTCCATCTTTGAACACGACGTTTTTCAGTAGTGCGGGACAAAGATTTGCTGCCCAGCTTAGTGACATGCATTGGATGACATTTTGCCGCAACTTTTAGGAGGCTGACGCTTACTTTTCCAGAAATGCAAAATCTTACAGCGCAAAACAAAGCCGTTACTCTACTGCAATGACATAGTATGCGGGAAAAGCAAAGTTGTTATTTGGTCTTGGTGAAACGAGGAGGCTTACACGCTTTCCAACAAAATCGTCAAGATTGACTTGTGTACTGTAGACATACGCAATCGTCATGTCGTGATCTTTTAAAATAAAATCGCCAGGCTTATTCTTTACCGGTTCTTTGTAGGCCTCTAAGATTCCAGAAACCGCCCGACATTTCATCTTTTGATCGCTATAAAAATCATCCATTGTTTTTGCATGGTGCATAGAAGACCAGCTTAGATAAAGAGCTTCTTCTGCAGGCTCCCAAACCTTCATACGATCAGTAGGGGAAATTGCTTCACTGGGTTGGTAGGCAACCTCGTAAACATCTTCGGAAGAAATGGACTTACTCATTTTAGAAGCTTTGGCTTCTAAGAAGGCAACTTTTTTGTGCAAGTAGTCTTCTTGGATTGCAGAGAATTCTTCTACCGCTCGAGTTACAGATCTGGGAAAATCTGCGTAATCCGTAATGATTGACTGGTAACTATGAGTGATACGATCAATATCAATTTCTGGGAAGGCTTTGCGCATTTCTCCTTGGCTTAAGAGGTTTGTTGATTCAAGGAGTTGGGTAACGGTTGCCTTGCGCTTATCTTGAACTTCTTTGAGTTCAGGTTTTCCAGCATATTCAACATACTCTTTTGCAACGTAAAATCGAGATTCTTGTGGGATCTTAATTTCTAGCCATTTGGTATTGTCTTCACAGATTTTTCCATCGATAGAACGTCCTGTGCTATAGTGTCCAATAATGGGTGCATCTCGATCAGGAGCAAGGCGGACATTGACCCGATTGCCCTCTACAATATCATCAATGACGAACCCACGGAAGATATAAGCCTTTAAATCGCTGGGTGCTTCAACAGCATAAAACTCACCACTCTCTCCTTTCACAACAATATAGTCATCTTTCGAAAGCTCTGAGATAATGTGGCTATCTAAACCCGCAGCTATGCGCATCCGGACATTGTTTCCAATAATTTTTCCGGTGAAAGCTTTAAAGCTGGCGCTTTTTTGGGTGGGCATTTGTTCGACCGCTGTGATCGATGGGTCAATAGGTGGCGCTGCATCTGCAAATACAAAGGCTGGAAAAGCCCCTGCAATGACGGATAGAATCAAAACAAATGCTTTTGACATATTTTTACTCCTTATAATAAGAAACAATCTAGTTTCTCATCTTAGGAGACTTCGAGTTTAAAGGCTAGAGGAAAAATTCACTGTATGCGTTCACGGGGGGTGTTCCTTACCGAAAAGTAGTAGAGAGTGCGTCAGATTTTAAGCCATGCGATGATCCAATAGGCGCTATTGCTGCGCAGGAGGACAATGGTTTAAAGATGTTGCGTTCCTTCAGTTTCATAGGGAATTAAACCCTGTGAATGTGTAACGATTAACTGTTTAAAACAGTGCGAACATGTTCACAGTTTTTCTTACCACAGGTACAGCCGATTGGATTACCAAGGTAAACCTGATAGTGCTCTTCTGTGTTTAACGGATTGGAAACGATGTAGAGTTTATTCCCTTCTTGTTTGATATCCCAATCGCGAAACTTTAGATCTTCATCAGAAACTTCTTCTTCGACTTCTTCGGAAGCCCCGGATATCCCTTGGACAACGCGGGCAATTTGGCAATAAGGGCAATTACAATGAGGTTCAGCTTTTGTAATTTTCAGTTTTTCCATATCCATTCCTAAGGCTTTTGTAATCGAAGTGATTTTTTCAATCACTTCAATTGGCATTTCCGGAGCATTGGCCTGATTGGGGTTATGCTCCAGAAATGAAGTGGGGTTGAAGGGGTAGTTTCCTTCTCGCACCTGAGATGGTAACCCAAAAGGAAAAGAAATATCAGAATCTTTAGAAGGTTTGTACGTCTTTAAAGATTCAAATTGTGGTTCTTTTGTTTCTTGTTCGACATACCTTGAGTGGGCCTCAAAAATTTCTTTTATCAAAGTCTTTTCTATACCAGGAACATTGACGGATATCCCATTATGGAGAGCAATGATCAAGATAGGCTTTCCCTCGATCTCTTTCATATGGAGAGAGTGAATATTTTTCCAGGATGTGGAGATATAAGGGGGAATACTAAGAATTTTCTGATTAATTTTTTTCATTATTTACTCCATTAGAAGTGCTCTAGGTTTTACCTTCTATTATAATGACTTTGAGAATGAGGGTCAAGGGGGCAATTAGCGCTTTCGTGTTTTAATTGCTAAATAAAGATATAAGTATTTTATATACAATAGACTGCAATTTTATTGTTTTTTTGCTAATGTTTACACGTTTTGCTTGGCAGGAATAAAAATTCCCTTATAAATGAGTAAGAAGTATGGTGCACGACTTAACCTCCGAATAATCATGAGTAAAAAGGGAGTAAGCAGATGGCAAATAAGACTTTTGTCCTCGATACGAACGTTCTTTTATATGATCCTAATGCATTAGAAAAGTTTGAGGCCAATGATGTCGTGATACCCCTTGTGGTGCTAGAAGAGCTAGATAAGTTAAAGCGCTTTAGTGATGAACTGGGAAAAAATGCGCGTCATATTATCCGCTTCATTGATCAACTTAAAGGAGATATCTTTAAAGGGATTGAGCTTGACAATGGAGCGACTTTTTCGGTCTTTGTCGAAGATAAAACAATGTCAAAAGAAGGGTTTCCTCTACCGATGGGTAGTCATAAACATCGCGTCCTCTTTGCAGCTTACAAATTAAAACAAACGGGGCGTGAGGTTGTCATTATGATTTCAAAAGATTTTGTCCTACGAATCAAGGCAGCATTAATTGGGATTGAAGCTCAAGATTACGAAAACCTCAAAAATTCCTATGAAAATCTTTATAAAGGATTTAGAGAATTGGATCTTCCCAAGCAAGAGATTGACACCTTTTTAACAAAAGGATCGATTGAACTTCCTGATGAAGGGTTAGTGGCCAATGAGTATATCCGCTTTTATTGTCCTGAGAAATCAACAGCTTTTGGTCGTTTTAATGGAAAGAAGCAAAGGATTGAAAGGGTTGAAAGACTCTCATCAGAAATTTGGGGCATTAAGTCTCTGAATGATGAACAAGAGTATGCTATGGACATGCTCATGGATGATGATGTTAAGCTGATTACAATGCTTGGTCAAGCAGGGACGGGAAAAACTCTTATGGCTCTGACTTGTGGTCTTCGAAAGGTTTTTGATGAAGGGGTTTATAATCGCATGCTCATTTCGAGACCGATTATGCCTTTGGGTAAAGATATTGGTTATCTCCCTGGGACAAAAGAAGAAAAGATGCTCCATTGGATGCAGCCGATCTACGACAACCTTGAATATATTTGTGAAACAACGTCTGGTTCAGGAAATGGAGCGGATACAAAACAATGGATTATGGAAAGTGAAAAGATAGAAATGGAAGCGGTTACCTTTATTAGGGGGCGTTCTTTAGCCCATACTTACATTATTATTGACGAGGCACAAAACTTAACACCCCATGAAGTTAAGACGATCATCTCTAGAGCTGGAAAAGGAACCAAAGTCATCCTCACAGGTGACCCAACGCAAATCGATAATCCTTATCTAGATAAGAATTCGAATGCCCTAACTTATGTCGTGAATAAATTTAAAGCCCAGCCGATTTATGGGCATGTCATGTTCCAAAAAACGGAGCGTTCAGAATTGGCAGCCATTGCTGCCGAGGTTCTTTGATCAAAGAAAATAACGTTTACCTTCGGTATCTAGCTGTTTTTTTTGCAATTTTTTTAGGTTGCTTGACAAATTGCTTTCCCCTTTTTGTCCCTTCCCGTTTGGCTCGACTTGTTGCAGCTTTTTCTTCTTTTGTTAATGCATCGATCGCTTTCTTAGAAAGATAGCGACTTTTCTTCGGCTCTCCAACATAGCGCCAATCCTGTTTGGTCCATTGCGTCAATGCATTCGATTTCTTCTTAGATCCGATGTAGCTGCCTCCAGCTTCTTTATAGAGTTTTACTGCGAGCTGTGCTTTACGTGCCGACCATTGACCCGCTTTTCCTCCTTTAGATCCTTTCATAACGCCTTTTTTAGACTATTGCCATTTCTATGTTTGTGAAAACGAGAAATATGAAAAAATATAAAAAGTCTTTAGTTATGAGTAGGTTATGAATATACTTCGACGTTTAATTCATGACTATGGTAATATGACCATAGATACAAGAGGAGAGAGTCATGCCTTCGAATATAATTCCAGCGGGTGAGTTTAAGACTCATTGTCTTCAGATTATGGAAACAGTCAGAAAGACGGGTAAAAAAATTACAATTACCAAAAGAAACGTTCCTATAGCGCAAATCGCTCCTATAGAAAAAAAACAAGAGCAAGGGTTTGGTAAGTTGAAAGGAACTGTGCATATTGAGATGAATATTATCGATCCAATTCATGAGAACTGGTATGCCGATTCTTAAGGAACTTAAAAAGCATAAACTTTTACTTGATACGCATGTTTGGATTTGGTCGCTTCTGGGTAGCAAGCAATTATCAAAATCATTTCAAAAGGTTTTTGAACAAGCTTTAAAAGTAGATGCGGTTTTAATCTCATCCATGTCTGTTTGGGAATTGGGAATGCTTGTTGAAAAAAAACGGATAAAAATAGATATGGATGTATTGGATTGGGTTAAGCAGGCTTTAGATACTCCTGGGATGCAATTATGTCCAATTACGCCCAGAATTGCGATTCAAAGTACAAGGTTAGTAGGTGAAGTTCATGGGGATCCTATTGATCGTTTACTAATGGCAACAGCATCTGAAGAAAATGCAATTTTAGTGACCTGTGATAAGAAGATGTTAAAATATGCAACAGGAAAGTTTCTTTCTGCGCACAATCCTTGTAAAAAGTGAACCAGGTTTTCTGTCCATATCAGAAAATTTCCTAGATACGCTTATTTTAACGTTATACTAGTAGCTTTTTGCGTTATGCTAGTAGCAAAATGCCGTTATGTTAGTAGCATTTTTCATAGAGAAAAATTCCTATTAAGATCTTATTAAGAAGGGCAGAGGCAGACACAGCCTCTTATGAAGGGCTGCACTGCGTCTTATTTCAAAACACGCCGTAAAAACTCTTCCTCGAGTGGAGGATATAAGGCGCTTTCCTTATGTTGGAGTTTTTGGCTCTCAACACATTTCCTCCATAGAAAATATAATTTGAAATATTCACGGGCTAAGAGTATTCTTTAAAAACCGCAGGGTATTCCGTTTTAGCCTGCGCTCAAGCATGCATTGGCAACCTCTGCGAAGCAGGAACCTCTGGACATGGGTGACCTAGCTTCAGCCTGAAAAATCAGGAATCTTTTTCCTTTAGGGAGGAGAGGATGTCAATAATTAGTAAGTGCACAAGTAAAAGCGAGATAGACCGCTGGATCAGTGAGCAAGAACAAAAAGGCGCTGCCTTTAAATGAGAAAGAAGGGAATGAATGCCCATACTACAATGGCTAAATAGAGAAGAAAGCAGCAAGGAAACGGCGCGGGTGCCGCATCGTTTGCTCCAGGCTGATCCAAAATCATCTTACGGCGATGAAAATACCGAACATATGCTGATTCAAGGTGACAACCTGGATGCACCCAAAGCGCTGCTACCTTATGATATGCCTAAGGGTGCTAAATTTCCGGGAACCTTCGCTTTTGGTAGCAACAAGGAAAAAGAACGGATCGGCAAGGTCTGGGCAGAAAAATCTGGCAATCTATTCCTCATGGCATAGAAAAAGGACGATGATGTACTGACCGTTGATCCCGCAGGTAAGGGAACGACAAAAGGTGGTGTTCCCTCTATTGTCTCCAACTCTCTGGAAACGGTGTTGCCAAAACCAGCCAAGCTGGGATCGGAGTAGCCATTCCCGACACCAGCGGGCGCAGCATGGGAGCAGTTTGTATTCGAGTTGACTGCATCAAAGATGCTGTTGGTCTCATACGGGCAGATTCAGCAATGGCTAAAGCCTGAGCACCTGAAGATGAAACATCAAAATTCCGGCAACCCAACGCTGCAATGGACGTTGTTATGTTCTCTCGCTACTACGGGTGGCGGCATTTCTTGGCAAGATCAGGTGCTGTTGATCGGGTAAAAAGCAGAAGCAAGAGCTGGCCAATAAGCTTGGGTAGCCCTTCGGTCTATCAGAAGACCCAGCTTTTTGGAGCAAAAGTGACAAAAAATGCAAAGTAAGGTTTGTTATCCAAGCCGCCGCTAATGTGTTGCCACAGCTCAGTGGTTGAAAATGCTAGGTATAGACTTCCCGCGAACGGATCAATTGTGAAATCCTTGATTTCCCATGACTAAAAGCTCCCTACTGCGCTTTTCCAAGTGCGGTGCTTTTCAAAAAAGAGGCATATAGTGGAGAAAAATTAGAGAAAAACGGGGTGTTTTTAGAAAGAGCAAGTCAATGGCAAACAGCAAAAAAGTCTGCAAATGCTGGGATTTTACGCTTACGCTAGTTCGAGCATAGGAAAGTTTTTTTGATGTGAATGGCGGAAAGGGAGGGATTCGAACCCTCGGTACCCTTGCGGATACGCGTCCTTAGCAGGGACGTGCTTTCGACCACTCAGCCACCTTTCCACTATAAGAATACAAATACTTGAATCTAGAGAGATCTTAGCGGTTTACCCATTATTATTCAATGAGGTTGGCCTGGTTACTCTGTTTTCCAGTTAGGGCATTCCAATGGGTCGTACGCAGGGAACCATCAGAATTTTGGACAGTGATGCTATAAATAGGGAGGAAAACATCTTGGGTGCTCCGGATAGCGAAGTTGGTGCCAAAGGCAGCTTCTGCTGCTTTTTTGATCTGGCTAGGGGAATACCTACGGTGGATCTTTTCGCTTTGTTTGCAATTTTTTGTTACAAGCGGATCTACAATTTTTGTCGCAGGGGGCACATTGACTACAGGGCGACGCAGGTGAATCCGGTAATCATTGCCGTGCTGCACAATGAGTTTTTTCTTTCGTGCCCGGTCGACCCATTTCTCAAAAAGGTGTGTTTCCATATTGAGAGAGCTCATCAGGCTTTGATGGTCTGCTTTTCCCCCATTTTTTGCAATGGTTGTAAGAATTTTATAGTCATGTTCATCGGCATTGGCATGGATGCAATCCGCAAAACCATGTGTCTTATCCCAAGATTTTGTATCAAGAACCATTTCACCGTCGACTAAGTCCCAAAGGATCATCCCTTCTTCCGTCTGGTCGTCTGCAGTCGTAAACTTTACCTCCATCAGGAGATAAGGATGGAAACGGAGTAAAGGAGAGCTGTAACGGTGGTCGGAATCTTTCAAGAGAGTCGACCTCTCTTTTTCCATGATTTGAGCTGCAGTGTACCGAGCTTCCAGTGCGTGGCATGTGCTCGTATTGATCATTGCAATTGCTTGGTGTTTCAGCTCGGGTTGGGTGTTATTGAGCCAATAAATGCCGTAGCCCATGCCACCAAGAACGATGAGAGTGGTTAAAAAGCGCATAGATCTTCGTTTTTAAGAGTTGTTTTACCTATCGGTATAGCGTTTAGAATCTTTTTTGTCCAAGCTAAGACTTTTTGCGGCGAGCTTTGTTGTTTAGTCTATGCATCTATTCCGCAATGAGCAATTCTAGAAAATGTTCTAAAGGGGAAGATTTACACCGATGGCATAGGTTCATCCTGGCGCTTTTTTGGGATCTTACCATTCCTATCTACAATTACTCCGTTTAAGGAAAAGGATTTTGCTACTAAACATTCTCGATTTTTTGCGGAAGCATAAGCCTTATCTGTTATAGTAAGAGATTGCTAAACTAACTCTCAAGGAGGATTGATGTCCATTCGTTTGTTGTCTGATGAAACAATTAACAAAATTGCTGCTGGTGAAGTGATTGAAAATCCAGCTTCTGTTGTAAAAGAGCTGGTTGAAAATGCACTGGACGCAAAGAGTGATTGGATTACCGTTGAAATTGAAAGGGGGGGATTTTCTCTGATCCGTGTCTCTGACAATGGAACGGGGATGGGACAAGAAGATCTTCTTTTATCTGTAGAAAGGCATGCGACATCCAAGATTCAAGCGGCAGAAGATCTTATGCATGTTCTTACCATGGGGTTTCGAGGAGAAGCACTGGCTTCTATTGGGGCGATATCGAAGCTGAAAATTCTCACTGCACAAAAGATGGTGGATCATGGGTATGAGGTCTCTTGGAGCGGGGGGAAAATGTCAGCGCCCCGTGCTGCAGCACGAAGCCAAGGGACGACAATTGAAGTGCACTCTTTGTTTTACAATGTCCCGGCCCGCTTAAAGTTTCAAAAAACAATACAGGCTAGCCAAAATGCCATTACGAGACTGATAGCGAAATTCTCTTTAGCTTATCCTGAAAAAACGTTGCGCTATTTTTCTAATGGAAAAGAAATGATGCATCTTTGTTCTGGACAACTTAAAGAAAGATGTCGTGCGGTGTTGGGAAAACCTTTTATCGATGAAGCCTCTTGCATTGATTTTTCAGAAAAAGAGTGCTTTATCAAAGGCTGGATAGGATCGCCCGTTTATGCGAAAACAAATCGGTTAGGACAGCATCTTTTTGTCAATGGAAGGGCTGTGATTTCTCCACAAATTTCTCGGGCGATTTACGAAGGCTATGGAACGCGACTCGGAGCCAATCTTCACCCTAGTTATGTTCTACATATGAGTCTTCCTCCAGAATGTATTGATGTGAATGTGCATCCTCAAAAAAGGGAAATTCGTCTACGGGAAGAAAAAAGCATTCAAATGATGGTAAGACAAGCCGTTTTAGCAGGATTTAAAGGAAAGGAAAAAAGTATCTTTGCGCCGAAAATGGAGTGGAGTTTCGATTCTTCTTTTAAGCTGCAAGATACGTTTGAGGATCCGACTCAAAGTTTTACCTTTGATTCTAAAAAAGAAGATTTGCCTGTCATTGGTCTTTTTGATGCTTACTTAATTCTCTATCAAACACCTCTCATTGACCTTGCAAATGCAGAAGGGATTTATCTTGTCGATCTTGAAGCGGCTACAGCGCGCGTTTTATACGAACGTTTCTTAAAAAGAGACATGGCACCCTTGCAAACCCTTTTATTTCCGTTAACGCTTGAATTTACTCCTCATGAAAAAGAGCAATTACTGATCCACATTGAGGAGATTAAAACGATGGGAATCGATCTGCGTCCTTTTGGTGAAACCACATTGATTGTCGATGCTTTAAGTCCTGATGTAGAAGAAAAAAAGCTTCAGGGGCTTCTTGAGAGTCTAGCACAGATTTTCGATCAAAATTTAGTGCAAAAAGAACTTGAAAAAAGACTTGCACTTTCAGCAGCGTATTCTGCAAGATTACAAAAAAAAGGTTGGACGTTAGTGGAAGCTAAGCAGACAACAAAGGCGCTACTTAAAACGTCTTCTCCTTACAGCTGTCCAAAAGGGATGAAAACAATTGTCACTTTAAGTCATGATGCGATCAAAAAGTTATTTCAAAAAAAGAATTCTTAAGTTTCAAAAATTTATCTCTTCAAAGAAGTTGGATGGGTTTATTCTTGAAAACCCGACCGACCTCGCTTATTTCACGGGATTAAAACTTTCAAGGGGAAGGCTCTTGATTTCTCAAACAAGCGCTTTTTTGTTTGTGGATGGAAGATATTTCACAAAGGCAAAAAAAGAATCTCCTTACCCTGTAAAAAAGTTAGGGGAAAAAGAGCTCGAGAATGTTTTGAAATCGTGGAAGACGGCTACCGTGTTTGGCTTTGATACAGCCCTTTGCGTTGCAGCGTATAAAACTCTTAAATCAAGCTTTTCGCAAAACGAAAAGAAACTTAAAGGGTTGGATCAACCCACTTTTGCAATAAGAGCAGTCAAAGATGATAAGGAACTTGCCTATCTCAAAGAAAGCGCAGCCCTTTTATGGAAAGGGTTTAGCTACCTTAGAAAAAAGCTGAGGGTTGGCATCTCTGAAATTGAGCTAGCGCGTGAGTTTGAGTTCTACGTGAAAAAAAAGGGAGCCGAAGCTCTTTCCTTTCCTCCGATCATGGCCTTTGGAGAAAATAGCGCCCTTCCTCATCATCATAGCGGCTCTAGAAAGTTAAAGAAAAACGAGATGGTACTCATCGATGTTGGAGTGGTTCTGAATGGATACGCCAGCGATATGACACGTGTTATTTTTTTCGGAACTGTTTCAAAGAAAATAGAGGAGCTCTTTCATGTTGTAAAAAAGGCGCATCGGGCAGCTCTTGAGCAGTGTCGACCGGGCATATCTATTGCATCTTTAGATAAAATCGCTCGGAGCGCTATGGGATCGAAGGAAAAATATTTTGTTCACGCCCTTGGTCATGGTATAGGGCTAGATGTGCATGAATATCCTCGCATAAGCTCTGATCTTTTACATAGAAAACTTGAACAAGGGATGGTTATTACCATCGAGCCTGGGCTCTATCTTCCTGAAGTGGGGGGCATAAGGTACGAAGATATGATTGTGATTACAAAAACAGGATGCCAAAACCTATTTAAGGAAACACAACCACACTGACACAGAGGAGTGACCCGTCGCCCTGCGCAAGGCTCTTACAAGAGGTTGGCTGACCCCTATGCAATCATTTAGACAATTTTGGCCCGCGGCCCAGGGGATACGTAGATACGTGATAGCTTTGCAGCTAACCTTTGATCAAAAGCCAGAAAGACACGTGGAAATCCTTATCCCCTTTAGGGGATTGAGGTGAAAGCGTACTATTTACGTTTTTTCTTTTTCATTTAAGACTTAGCTGCAAGCTTCGGCGGGGTCGTTGACCTCTGTAAGCACTTGGTTAGAATGTCAGCCTCTTTAAACCATTCTTCGGGAATTTTGCAGTTTGAGCTATTAGGGCTTGGATTTGATTTATGTATTTTCAGATGGAGCGGCATTGAAACACAATTGCCAAAAACTAAGGCTTCACCCGGAATAGACTGTTTTATTTTACTTGTAAAATCATCAGAGACATAAGGCAGCGTTGCTTGGATATAGTGCAGATCTTTTTCATTTTGGACACGATGAATGATGAAGTTTGCACATTGGGAAAGTACAGTTTCTGATAATTCAGATGGTCTTTGCGATGAAACCATCAAGTAAAGAGAGTATTTTCTACCTTCTCGTGCAATTTTTTCGAATATATTTTCTTTTAGCAGGTAGTCGTAGTGTTTTTTTATGTAACGGTGTGCCTCATCGAGGATCAAATGAATTGGCTTTTTCCTGCGATTGTCTCCGTCCAAATTCTTCCTTTGGTCAAATAGTATCCTTGAAACAACACTAGTAAGTGTTTCAAGAATATCAGAACCTAACCCGCTGGTATCAATGATCACCAATTGACCTTTCTCGCTTTCTGTATCCCATAATTGCTTAACGGAAATTTCACTGGATTTAATTTCATCTGGATTACGCATAAAAGAGCAGTCTGGACTGTCGAGAAAATAATCAAGACGTGTCATCATCGTGGCTGTATAGCCCCTAATTTGTTTATTGCCTCTAACCTCTTCTTCTAAAAGAATCAATTCGGCTGCGATCTTCAAAAATTTGTGATCGAAGAATTCACCGCTCTTAATTTTCGAATTCACTGTTTCTTGAAGTTTATCGTCGATCTTTTTTTTTATCAAATCTAAGAGATCTGTACCATTTCTTGTTATCTTTTCGCCGCCTTGATAAAACGAGATGAATTCCTGATTTTTTTCTGCGTCGCTCATTATGCTGTTTGATAAAGTTCTTTTTTTAACTGCGTTAAATCCCACGTGCTTTGCGATACTGAGATATTAGCTTAGCATAAACAAATTTAGAACACAAACGCCTTATAGTCATCCACCTAAAGGAAGAGGTTTTAAGGCGTGTTTCGATAAGAAAGCCTAGTCAAAGTAGCTAGGGGATTTTTCTTAGGAGCTCACCAAAAGAAGTATAGAGAGATGCTTTCCAGTTTTCGATGTTGCGAGACTTGGAGCTAAAGTTAACACCAACAAGAGCGATTTCTTTTCCTTTTTGAAGAAATTGTTCGTGGTACTTTTTCTCCAAAATTTGGTTAAGGGCAACTTCCGCGCTGCTATCTGGTTTGAGCTCTAGAATATAGGTTGTTTCAGGCATTTCTATAACGAGATCGATACGTCCTAAATTGGTTAACTTTTCTCCGTAGACTCCAAATCCCATCCCTTTCAAAATCCCCAAAAGGATCCCCTGATAGGTGCTTTCCTTAGCCTTTATAAAAAGCTGGTAAGGGAAACTAGAAAGGGTTATCTTTATTTGATCAAAAAAGGCGTTGAGGTTCTGATTTTCCAGGGTCTCTTGACATTCCGTTGAGAGTGTGGGATCGATAGCCGCAAAATGATTGACCAGAGTTTCAAGAAAGGATTCCGTGACTTCCTGGTTGGGAAAATCGAGCTGGTAACGGTTTGTAAGCGAATCATAGCCGCTGATTGTAAGATAACCTGTTTGAAATATCAAAGCAGATAGATCGATTTGTTCCAAATTGCTGATGTCTGAAAGCATACTTTTTGACGCAGTGGTTCCACTTAACGGGACAATAGGTCTTGGGTGCTTGTTAATTTCATCAATAAGAAATGAAGGAGTTCCAGAGCTATACTAATAACTTTGAGCTTCTTTTTCATCCATGAAATTAAGTGTTGAAAAGGGGTTATAAACGCAGAGTTCTCCTTTTGAAAACGGTAGCCATTATACCACGTGCGCACCTCGTCTAAGATAGCCTCTTCTGTAACAGTTGTTTCTCGCTCACTTCGCTGCTTAGAGATCAGCTGAATATAGTCCTTAAAACTGTGTTTTAACTCTTCTTCAGTGTAACCCATCATTCCGGCATATCTAGGATCCATGGTGATATCTTTTAAGTTGTTCGGTCCGGAAAAAAGGGAGACTTGGGAAAATTTGCTAACGCCAGTAACAAAGGTAAATTTTAAGTACTTATCGAGACTTTTTAGGGTTCCAAAAAAGGCCTTTAGAAGGTCGCGATTTTTTTCGGCTAACTCAGGGTCTTTACGATTGTTAATAATCGCACTGTCATATTCGTCCACAAGAACAACGACTCGATTTTTTTCTGAAAGACGGATGATTAACCTGTTAAGTCTTGACAGGTAAGAGGATCCTTCAATAAGTATTTCATGGAGCTTTGAAACGTCATCAATGGCATCTTCCAGACCTTTTTTAAAGTCTTTAGAAGTGGTGCTTAGAACTTTTGCAAAATCAAAATGCAAAACTGGATGGTCTTGCCAGTCAAAATCGCTATCATAGATTTGACAGTCCTTGAACAGCTCTTTATTTCCTTTAAAGATTTCTTCCAAGGTATTCAGGAAAAGAGACTTCCCAAATCTCCTGGGACGCGACAGGAAATAATGCTTTCCATTTGCAATTAGATCTCTTGCAAAGCCTGTCTTGTCGACATAGATATGTCCCTCTTCAAGGATCTCTTGGATATTTTGTAGTCCTATAGGAAGCTTTTTCATCTTTTTGTTCCTGGTTCTTTCTCCAAGTTATACCATCCTTTGCTGGATTTCCATAGAGAAAGACACAACTTTTTGAAGAAAGGATACAAAAATTTTTCCTTTATTTTTCTCGAGAGAGAAACAAAAAAGAGCCTTCTTTTGACCGTTTTTTGTTTGGTTCAATCTTTGATTGTTTTAATTAAACTAATACTTTTCAGTACGCCTCTTATGAGTTATAAAAGGGGAATGTTAGTGATCACGGTTCAAGGAAATTTCAAAGAAGCTAAGAAAATCATTCAAACAGCCTCAAAGCTTGGTGATGCAGTAGAATTTCGGTTGGACCTCATGGAAGAAGTCGATTTTCTCCACCTTTCAAAACTCAAAGCTTGTTCAAAACTTCCCATTATTTTTACCCTCAGAAAGCAATCACAGGGGGGAAGGTTTCTAGGAAGTGAAGCGGAAAGAGAGGCAAAACTCCTCGAGCTTTTAACGTTAAAGCCTGACTATGTCGATCTCGAATATGATGCGAATTTTTTCGATAAAATTGACCCGGAAGTTCAAGTCATCTCTTCTTATCATAATTTGGAAAAGACCCCAGACAATTTGGAAAAGATCTTACAGAAAATGATGGATACACCTGCTGCCATTTACAAGCTAGCAACGATGGCTCATTCTTCCTTAGATGCTCTTAGGATGCTTTTGTTTGTGAAGAAGAGAAAGAGTGTAGCGGGAATGTGCACAGGAGCTTTCGGGGAAATCACACGCATTTTAGCTCCGGTTGTCGGGAGTCCTCTCGCTTATACTTTTTTGGACAAAGAGACGATGCCAGGACAAATCTCTATATACGAGCTCATCAACACCTACCACTATCCAACGCTCAATCAATCAACAGAAATCTATGGGCTGATCGGAGATCCCGTTACTGAAAGTATTGGGCATTTCTGCTACAATCAGATCTTCAAAAAAGCAAAAAAAAACGGGGTTTATGTAAAAATCTCTTTAAAGCCTTTCGAGGTATCTGAATTTTTCAGACTCACAAAAAAGCTCCCTTTTGTTGGGCTGAGTGTGACCATGCCCCTTAAAGAGACTGTAGCTCCTCATCTAGCAGAAATGGATCCTCAAACAAAAAAAGTTGGGGCGATCAATACTTTGGTAAGGAGAAAAGGGGAATGGTTTGGAACAAATACCGATGGAAAGGGAGCTCTTGATGCTCTGGAAAAAAAAGGAAAAGTTTGCCAAAAAACCCTTGTAATTATTGGCGCGGGGGGAGCTGCAAAAGCGATCAGTACAGAGGCTTCAAAGCGGGGCGCTCGAGTCATTATTACTAACCGCACCTTTGAAAAAGCTCAGGCCCTTGCTCATCAAATTCAAGGGGTAGCCATTCCTATGCATGAAATCGATCAATGTCCCTATGATATCATTGTGAATACGACGGCTGTTGGAATGGTGCCAAAAACAGGGGAGACTCCTATTGCACCTGAGTTTGTTAGAAAAAACGCAGTAGGTTTTGATGTGGTGATGCGCTTGAAAAAGACAAGCTTCCTCAACACTATCCAAAATAAAGGGGGAGATATTGTCTGTGGTTACGAAATGTATGCGCAGCAAGTTTTAGGGCAGTTAAAAGCATGGTCCATTCAAAGGATAAGCGATGAGGAAGCTCTTTCGTTAATTGAACATTTTACCCCATGAACCTATCCCGAATGAAAGATCTAGACAAAGCATTTAAAGATGCTTTCGACAAAAAGCAACCTTTAAAAAGAATCCCTAAATTCAAAAGGAAAGGGCTAAATGATAGCTTTAGACTTCTCGAGCCCAAAAGCATTCAGATAGAAAACCGTCGCATTCAACTTCCTAAATGAGGTTGGTTAGGTTTCCGCAAGAGCCAGTCTATTAGAAGGAACGATCAAAAATGCCACAGTTACAAGAAGTGCAGGCCAATACTACATCAGCGTTCAAGTAGAGCAAGAAGTCCAGCAGTCATCTCCTAAAGCAGATGGTGCCATAGGCATTGATCTTGGGATGAAAACCTTTGTCGCTTGGCTTCCGATGGGAAGAGCTTCGATTCAGCAAATGCTTTTAAGAACTTGCAGAGCAAATTCGCTAAGATTCAAAGACATCTTTCAAGGAAGAAAAAGTTTTCCGGAAACTGGAAAAAAGAAAAATTCAGAAAATCCACAGTAAGATCTGCAGTATAAGACGAGATTTTCAACATAAACTTTCAACGAAACTCAGCAAAAACCACGCGATGATTGTCACTGAAGGTTTGAAAATGAGTCATATGAGCAAATCCGCTAGTGGAACACCAGAGCATCCGGGAAAAAATGTTCGTGCGAAATCAGATCTTAAGCAGATCTATTTTAGAGCAAGGATGATCTGAGTGTAAAAGGGAGCTTAACTATAAGCTTGAATGGCTAGGGGGAGTCTACGATGTAGGTGAATCCCTCGCATACCTCTCAAAAATGTTCTTGTTGTTCAAACATTGACAAAGAGAGCCGGAAAAGCCAAGAGAAGTTTTGTTGCATTCGTTGTGGGTATGAAGAGAATGCAGATATAAACGCTGCAAAGAATATTTTAGCAGCAGGGCATGCCGTGTTAGCCTGCGCTCGACAAAAGCGTTAGCAGCATCGTAGAAGTAGGAACCTCTGAACATGGGCGAGCTAGTTTCAGCCTGAGAAATCGGGAATCTCCTCCCTAAAGGAAGAAGAGGATGTCAACAGTAAAAAATCGCTACAATCTTTGAAAAATTGAATGTATTTTGAGGGCGTTTTCTTGCTCATAAGAGAAATTTCACTTGAGATATTTGGAAACAATAGCTAGGATGCTGGTGGTAAGATATAGACTGAAGAGAGCCCCATGCAAAGAAGACTAAAGCCACTACTTGACATTCAAGAACTTGATATTAAGATGATCCGCTTAATGCGCGTAAAAAAACAGCGTCAGCGAGAGTTAAAGCAAATCGAATCGCTCAGAACAGAGCTTAAAGAGCAGCTGAAGCTTAAAGAAGAAGAGATCAAGGAAATTGAACCCCAAGTCAATGGTCTCGAAGAAAAAATTCAAACTTTGACAGATAAGTATAAAAAACTTGAGTCACAACAAGCTAGCGTGAAGAAAGTCGAAGAATTTAATGCGCTCATCCAAGAAATGACCACTGTAGAAAGAGAAAAAATTGCTCTTGAAACGCAAACTTCTAACATTCTTGACCGTAAGTCTGCTGAAGAAGAAATTCTAGAAAAAATCAAAGAAAACTTAGCGGTTTCTGAAACCAATAGTCTTGAACTTGAAAAAGACATCAGATCAAGCATTGATCAAATTAACACGGAAGGTCAAAAACTTAAAGCTGAAAAAGATCAAATCGTCGTGAATGCTGATCCTGAAATCTTGAAAATTTACGAAAGACTCCTGCGCAATAAAAGAGATCGCGTGATTGTATCGATTGAAAATCGCAGCTGCAGCGGTTGCCACATTGCTCTTACCCTTCAACATGAAAATCTTGTACGAAAGGGAGAGTCTATAGCGTTTTGTGAGCATTGCTCACGCATCCACTATTGGGAAGAAAGCAAAGTTGTCGAAGGTGCCACTGCTCAACCACGTCGCCGTAGACGTGGAACAGTAAAAGCGTAACTTTCAATAAATAGAGGTAAAAAACTACGGAGTAGGATGCAATCGCTGTTGCAAAAGCTCAGCTTATGCAAGAGAGGAAAGTCTGGACTTCATAGAAAAAGGTGCCAGCGAAATGCTGGGGGCCGTAAGGCTACGGAAAGTGCAACAGAAAACAGACCGCTGTCCATAGGATAGGTAGGGTGAAAATGTTGGGTTTAGGACCTAGCTCCATGTTAGTAATACCATGGTGATGCAAACCCCATCTGAAGCAAGAAAAAAGTTCCAGCTGTTTTTCGCAACGGAACTTTTTCAAGATCGCTTGAGGATCCTAGCAATAGTATCCCTAGATGAATGATTGCAGCTTGCAGCTTGCAGTTTGCAAGTGACAGAATCCGGCTTATTCCCCCTCCGGAATTTTGGGCGTCAACGCTTGTCGTTGACGCTTTTTTTTGCTCTCGGGTGAGCACGTTCATAAGCTTCTCGCTTTAATCTGGTGGAAACGCGTGTATAAATTGTTGTTGTTCCTAGAGACGAGTGACCCAGAAGAACTTGGATTGTTTTGAGATCCATTCCTTTTTCTAGACAATGGGTTGCAATCGTATGACGCATTATATGAGGAGTGATGTTTCCAGCAAGCCCACTTTTTCGGAGATAATTTTTAAAAAGTCGGTCGATTGAGCGCGCGGTTAAACGTTTTCCCCATTTATTTAGAAAAATAGCTTCGTGGTCTTTCTCGCAGTGCGGTTTTCCTTTTTCGTAGCGGCGGGGATCTTGCAAATAATTTTGCATCCATCTAGCCGCAGTCTGAGTCATCGGAACAACCCGTTCTTTCTTCCCTTTTCCTTTAACTCTAATTGAGCGTTCCCTGAAATTGAAATCAAAACGATTCAAGGATACGAGCTCACTAATACGAAGACCCGAACTATAAAACAGCTCCATGATAGATCGATCGCGTAGTCCAAGGAGCTTGCTGGTATCGGGTTGCCTAAAAAGTTCTTCAACTTCTTGATAAGAAAGCGCCTTAGGAATCGGTTTACACAGCTTGGGATTTTCAACATCAATGGCAGGATTTACATGAATTTTTTTCTTTCTCAAAAGGTATTTGAACAGGGAACGAATCGATGAAAGGTGGCGAAGGACGGTCCGTTTTGAAACCCCTTTCATTTGTAGATGTCCTAGATAGTTTCGGATGAGCTTTTTATCTACCTCTCTTTTTGCTACAAAGCTTTCAAATGCCTTCAGGTCGAGGTGGTAATTGCGTAAGGTATGTTCCGAAGCATTTTTGACCATTTCCATGTGAAGCATAAAATCTTGAATAGTTCTTTTTAGATGCATGAACGTATCCTATCATATTAGGGGTTATTTGATTTTTGAAGAATTTCTCCAGAAATTTTCGGTGGATTCTGATACACATGTAAATTTGCAAAACCCTTAAGAGCTTGTTTATGCTCACAAAAAATTTGTAGTAAAAAACAAAAATCTTTTACGTTTATTCCATGCAATGTCTATCCAAGCTATTCTTTTTTTGGTGCTTGCCAGGAATCATCCAATTTTTTGCGCTGGAGACTTCTTTCTTCAGATGGAGGAGGAAAGCGCGATTTCCTATAGTTAACTGTACAAACAGCCCCTCAAAAAAATCAAGGGGCAAAATAAATTTGTTGGTTAC